>NZ_ATTH01000001.1:1024285-1365714 GCF_000419585.1 Salisaeta longa DSM 21114 | reverse complement strand
CTTGCCGGCCTTTGGCATCTTGAGCGAGCTGATTGCAACGTTTAGCCGGCAGCGCATCTTTGGGTACCGTGCCATTGCGCTCTCCTCGGTGGCCATTGCCATGCTGGGCTTCTTGGTGTGGGGGCATCACATGTTCGTGAGCGGGCAGTCGGCCGTGGCCGCCATTGTCTTTTCGCTCATTACCTACCTGATTGGCATTCCCTCCGGCATCAAGGTGTTCAACTGGGTCGGCACGATGTACAAAGGCTCTATCTGGCTGCAAACGCCTATGTTGTATGCCTTGAGCTTCCTGTTCCTGTTCACCATTGGCGGCTTTACCGGCATTATGGTGGGGGTGCTGGCGGTTGATGTCCACCTGCACGACACGTACTACGTCGTCGGCCACTTTCACTACGTGATGATGGGTGGTTCGGTGATTGCCCTGCTGGGCGGCATGCACTACTGGTGGCCCAAGATTACCGGACGGATGTACAACGAGACGCTTGCCAAAATTGCAGCGGTGCTCATCTTTGTAGGCTTCAACGTGACGTTCTTTACGCAGCTCGTGATGGGCGCGCAGGGCATGCCGCGACGCTACTACGACTACGTAGACAAGTTTACGCAGCTGCATCAGATTTCGACGGTGGGCTCGTGGATCTTGGCCGCCGGGTTGTTCCTGGTGCTGGGTTACGGCATCTGGTCGCTCTTTAACGGGGAGAAGGCGCCGGCGAATCCGTGGGGCGCTGCCACGCTGGAGTGGACGAATGTGAGTTCGCCGCCCGATCCGCACAACTTCAAGCGCACCCCGCTGGTTACGCGCGGCCCGTACGACTTCCACCTGGCGGACGAAGTTTTTGGTGGCGACGGGAGCGCGGGCGACGGAAGTGGCGATGTGCGGATGCCTGAGCCAGCGCCGGCCGCCCCTGAGCCTGCCGACGGCGATAAGTAATTCCTTCGACTGCACGCGCGGCCCGCGTGCGCTCCACCACCTTTTTCCGCTCAACACGTATTCTCATGGCAACCGAGACGGCCCCTGCAACAACATCGGCGGGCGACGTTCATGCGCACCAGCACCCGCCGCATCTGGAGCACCATTTCGTATCGTCCGAGCAGCAGTTTGACTCGGCAAAGCTAGGCATGTGGATCTTCCTGGCAACCGAGATCCTGCTGTTTAGCGGGATGTTTGTTGCCTACGCGGTCTTCCGGCAGTGGCATCCCGATGCTTTCCTGGCTGCTAGTAATGCCCTGAACTGGGTTATGGGCGGCACAAACACGGTGGTCTTGCTTACCTCGTCGCTCACGGTCGCGCTCTCAATCCACTTCGCGCAAAAGGAAGAGCAGCGAAAGATGGTGTGGAGCCTGCTGGCAACGCTCGTTCTGGCCGGTGTCTTCTTGGTGATCAAGTATTTCGAGTATACGGCCAAGTTTGAGCACGGCGTGTATCCCGGCAGCTTCTTTGACCCACACGGCGCCCACTATGCCTACCTGGCTGACATTCCATTTGCGGCGCAATTCTTTAGCATCTACTTCGTGATGACGGGCATCCACGGCGTACACGTCCTCATCGGCATGGCCCTCATCGGGTGGATCGCGTGGCGCGCCAACCGAGGGGACTTCAGCAGCGAATGGTACACCCCGGTGGAGCTCACCGGCCTGTACTGGCACCTGGTCGACATCATCTGGATCTTCCTGTTTCCGCTGCTCTATCTCATTTAGGACGCATCCGCGGGCTGAACCCTCTGCCTTATCCCTTCGAACCCGATACGTATTCCGAGAGTCATGGCACACGCAGGCGACGACCACAGCCACCACATTATTCCCCTGAAGACGCTCCTAAGCGTTTTTGGGGGGCTCATCGTGCTTACCATCCTTACGGTTGCCGTGGCGCAGGTAGACCTTGGGCCGCTGAACATTCCGGTGGCTATTGGCATTGCGGCTGCCAAGGCTACGCTGGTCGTCATGTTCTTCATGGCGCTCAAGTACGACAAGCCGGTGAACACGCTCACGTTCGTCATGAGCACGGTGTTCGTCGTGGTGTTTTTGGCCATTACCCTCATGGACACCGCGTTTCGGGGCGACCTGACCAACACCACCCCAACGACGATCGTGCAGGAGGAAAAGCGTCTGAAGGAGCTTGAAGCCCGCGATCCAGGTGCCGAGAATCTGAAGGTTGCCCCTGCCGACTACCCGCCGGGAAGCAATAAGGGGGCTCAGCTTCCGTAAGGCGAACCCGCCATACGAAACGGACATGCAAAAATACGAGACGGATGTGCATTTGTGCGCTGCTGCGCGTATGTTGTATGTGTAACGTGTGAACTATGTACGCAGCATCAGGACTCGCCATGGTTTTGCTCCTTGCCACCATTGTTGGCCCCATCGCCCTTTTCCTCATGGCCTGGGTGGTGGCCACGGCCTACCGGCTATACTTTCCGGAAGAACCCCAGCCGTATCATCAGCATCCCGTGATGATTCGGGAGCGCGCCCGTGCCGCCGGCCGCGCGGTGCCCGTAGGCGTTCGGGAGATCCAGGCCGATCAGCGGTACAAGCGGCGACGCGAGGAGGCCGTCGTCCAGTACCACTACGCCTGGGACTCGTCCGACGGATTCCCTGAGGCATGGCGCGAAGAATTGTGGGCCCGTCGGAATTAAGCGGGCCGGGCGGAAGCGCTTTCCGACACGCAGGCAGATCGATGGTCATTTCTTAACTGCCAATCGGCGGTACACGCCGGTCGTGCACGAACAAGCCCCTCCGTTGGCGCGTGTACAAACACCATCTATTGTCCCGGTAACCAATGCTGCGTTCATGAAGGTCATCGAGCATCTGGAGCGTGCCCGCAACCCGCTTATTTCGTATGAGATCATCCCGCCGAAGCGTGGCGGCTCGGCCGAGCAAATGCTCAACGTGGTCGATGCGCTCATGCCGTTCGATCCACCGTTCATCGACGTGACGAGCCACTCGGCCGAGGTGTCGTACAAGCAAATGCCCGATGGCACCTGGAAGCGATGCGTAAAGCGCAAGCGTCCGGGCACGTTGGGCTTGTGTGCGGCCATCGAGGGGCGGTTTGGCGTAGACACCGTACCGCACATCCTCTGCAACGGATTTACGCGTGAGGAGACCGAGGATGCGCTCATCGAGCTCAACTATCTGGGCATCGATAATGTGCTCGCCATCCGCGGCGATGAGAAAGGGTTTCAGAAAAACATCGACCCCGACCGCTCGCGCAACAAGTACGCCATCGACCTAGTGAAGCAAGTCGATGCGATGAACCAGGGCACGTACCTTGAGGATCTGATGGACGCTGCGCCCACCGACTTCTGCGTGGGCGTGGGGGGCTACCCGGAGAAGCACTTCGAGGCGCCCAATCTGTCGTGGGACATCATGCGGCTGAAGCAAAAGGTAGAGGCCGGGGCCCACTACGTCGTGACGCAGATGTTTTTTGACAATGCGCATTACCTGTCGTTCGTGGAGCAATGCCGCGAAGTGGGCATCGACGTGCCGATCATTCCAGGAATCAAAATCATCACGCGGAAGCGGCATCTCACCTCGTTGCCGCGGCACTTCCACACCGAAATTCCAACGGAGCTGGCCGCCGAAATTGAGGCCGCCGACCCGGAGCACGTGAAAGACATCGGGGTAGAGTGGGCGCTGAAGCAGTCGGAGGAGCTGCTGCGCGCGGGCGTGCCGTGCCTGCACTTCTACATCATGTCGAGCGCAGATACGGTGCGGCGCGTCGTTGAACCGCTGCGCGAGATGGCGTAGCACCGCTCCCGGTCCTGTTGACTCATCGTTGAGGCCCCCGTATGCCGGCTTCTGAAGACGTCCGCCCCTCGTCCCTTTCGTTTACCCCTGCCGTAGAGGCGCGTGAGGTGCCCACGGAGGCCGCGCTCGACCACCCGCATCTGTACTTCAACCGCGAGTTGAGCACCATCGACTTCAACTGGCGCGTGCTGTACCAGGCGCTGGACGACCGCACGCCCCTGCTGGAGCGGATTTTTTTCGTTGCCATCACGGCAAGCAACCTCGACGAGTTCTTTCGGAAGCGTGTGGGCGGGCTCAAGCGCCAGGCGGCGGCCGGTGTTACGGCGTACTCCCCCGACGGCCGCTCGCCACAGGAGCAGCTGGCGCTTATCCGAGACGGCGTAGCGCCGCTGTACGAGCGCCTCACGACGTTCTGGGGCACCACCCTCCGTCCGCTCTTGCGCGAGCATGCGGGGCTGCACATCCACGACTACGAGGCGCTCTCGGCCCGGCAGCGCAAACGTGCCGATGCCTATTTCCGCGAGCAGGTCTTTCCGGTCCTTACGCCCCTCGCCGTCGATCCGGGCCATCCGTTTCCCTTTCTGTCAAACCTCAGCCTCTCGCTTGCCGTCTCGCTCCACAACGAAGCGCGAGGTACCGAGCACTTTGCTCGCGTAAAGGTGCCCAACAACCAGCCCCGGTGGGTGCCGGTGGACGGGCCGATGCACGTGGTGCCGCTGGAGCAAATTATCACGCACAACCTCGATGCGCTCTTTCGGGGCATGACGGTGGCTGCTGCACATCCCTTTCGGGTGACGCGTAATGCGGACATCCGGCGCGATGAGGAGGAGGCCGACGACCTGCTGGAGATGATTTCCGACGAACTGCGCGAGCGGCGGTTTGCGCCTGTTGTGCGGCTTGAGATTACGCCCGACATGCCCGCCTCGCTGCGCGACTTGCTGGTTGACGAGCTGCGCATTGGGCCCCGCGACGTGTACGAGAGTCAGAGCCTGCTCGGCCATGCCGATGCGATGCCGCTGGCCGGACGCGACGTGCCCGGCGCGTCATTTCCGCCCTGGACCCCTCGCATCCCGGCCCGCCTCCGCCGCGAGGGCGATCCGGCCGATTTGGCACGGAAGGGCAAAACCGCCGATCATCCCAACATCTTCAGTGCGATTCGCGCGGGCGATGTGCTCGTGCACCATCCGTACGAGTCGTTCCAAGAAAGCGTGCAGCGGTTCGTTGAAGAAGCGGCCGAAGACCCCAAGGTGCTGGCGATCAAGCAGACGCTGTACCGGACGTCCGACGATTCGCCCATCGTGGCGGCGCTGGTGCGCGCTGCCGAGCGGGGGAAGCAGGTGGCCGTGCTCGTGGAGGTGAAAGCGCGCTTCGATGAGGAAAACAACATCGAGTGGGGGCGCATGCTGGAGGAGTCGGGCGTGCACGTGGCCTACGGCCTGGTGGGTCTAAAGACGCACGCAAAAGCAACGCTGGTCATCCGCGAAGAAGACGACGGTCCGCGGACGTATTGTCATCTGGGAACCGGAAACTACAATTCGAAGACGGCGCGGCAGTACACCGATCTTGGCCTGCTCACGTGCGACGCCGACATTGGCTACGACGTCACCAACCTGTTCCACTATCTGACGGGCTACGCGCCGGCGCAAGACTACCGGAAGTTGCTTGTGGCACCGCACAACATGCGAGCGACCCTCAACCGCCTCATTGATCGCGAGATACAGCACGAACAGGACGGGACGGGCGGACGCATCGTAGCAAAGATGAACGCCATCAACGATGTAGACATCATCCAGCGCCTCTACAAGGCCTCACAGGGGGGCGTCCAGGTCGATCTTATTGTGCGAGGGCACAGCCTGCTGCGGCCGGGCCTCGCCGGATATAGTGAAAACATCCGGGTGGTGAGCATCCTGGGGCGCTTCCTGGAGCACACTCGCATCTTTTACTTCCAGAACGCGGGGGCCGAAGATGTTTACATTGGCAGTGCCGACTGGATGAGCCGCAACTTGAACAGCCGGGTGGAGGCCATCGTGCCGATTGAACAAGACGCGTTGCGGCAGCGCGTGGTACACGTGCTGGAAGACGCCCTCGCCGATCGGCGCACCGCATGGGAGTTGCAGTCCGATGGCCGCTACGTGCTCCCGTATCCCACCAACGCAGCCGAAGAAGCCTCTGGCTTGCAGGACCTTCTCATGCGCACCATTGAAGATCGGAGCCGCGACATTCTCACCTAACAGCCCATGGTTATGGATCGCACCCGCGAGGTTCGATGGTTCTTCAACGGCCGACCGCCCGCCGATGTGACGTCGTGGTTTGAGGCCCACGGGGCAACCCTCGAATCGACCCGCACCGACAGCTACGTCGTATCGAACGACCCCGCGCTGAACGTGAAGCTGCGGGAGGGCAAGATCCAAACAAAGCACCGCTTTGGGGCGCCCACAGACGTGCAGTTTGGCCCCGCGGTGGCCGGGCGCGCAGAGGAGTGGGGCAAGTGGAGTTTCGCGCTGTCGGACGCGCCCAACGTGCACGCCACCGACCCCGGGCCCGTGTGGGTGGCGGTGCAGAAGGAGCGCTGGCAACGGGTGCTCACGCCCCAGGCGCACCGCGAGCACTTGGGCGCACAGGCCGCCGCCGACCCGTGCGAGGCATCTATCGAGCTTACAAAGCTTCAGGTGGGCCCGCGCACCGGATGGACCCTCTGCTTTGAGACCGCTGGGCCCGCGGCCGCGGCCCGCGCCGAAACGTTTCGGGCCGTCGGCACGCACTGGCTGGGCGGCACGTTTCCACACGCGCTACCGGCTACGCGCTCGTTTGGGTACGTCGCCTGGTTAAAGCGCCTGCTGGCCGACAAGTGGCCGCCCGCAGAGGCCGCGTAGCGTCACGGGCCGCTCAGCCGAGCGCCACATCCAAAAACATCATGACGGTGAAGCCGCCCATTGCGCCCATGGTCGCGAGGTCGGTGTTGCCCGCGCGCTGCGACTCGGGAATGAGCTCCTCCACCACCACGTAGATCATGGCACCGGCCGCAAAGGCCAGCGCGTATGGCAACAGGGGCTGGATGGCAAGCACAGCCGCTGCGCCTAGCACCGCCGAAATAGGCTCCACGACGCCCGATAGCTGTCCGTACCAAAAACTCTTACTTTTCGACATGCCTTGCCCGCGCAGCGGCATCGACACGGCAATGCCTTCGGGAAAGTTCTGAAGCCCGATGCCAAGGGCCAGCGTTACCGCAGCCGCCAGCGTAGCACCCGTGCTCACATCCAGCGCCGAGGCTGCCGCCCCAAAGGTGACCCCCACCGCAAGTCCTTCGGGAATGTTGTGTAGCGTGATGGCGAGCACGAGCAGCGTCGAGCGCCGCCACTCGGTGGGTAACCCCTCCGCCTCCGAACGATTGGCCGCGCCGGTGTGCAGGTGGGGCAGCACCGCATCCGCAATGCGTAAAAAGAGGCCGCCGGTGGCAAAGCCCACCACCGCCGGGAGCCATGTGGGAATGCCCTGGGCGGCCGCCATTTCAATAGCGGGTGCGAGCAGCGACCAGAAACTTGCGGCAATCATCACACCGCCGGCGAAGCCCATCATGGCATCCAGCAGCCGCTGATTGACCGTGCGCGTGACGAACACAGCCGCCGCTCCGAGTGCCGTTACCGTCCACGTAAAACAGCCGGCAATCAGCGATTGCGTGATCGGCGAGAGCCCCTGAAACCATGGTGCGAAGAGGTCCATGTTGCCCTAACAGTTTGTTTGGAAAAATAGCCTCTGCCTATGGGCTGCGCACCGTTGGGTTTCGGGGCGTGCTGCAGCGCGTGTATCAACCTGTATGGGGCGGATCATGGCCGCGGCGGGACAGGTTGGCTCGTTACGTGCTGTGCCATTCATTGCCAAGATTATGTGCCTGATCATTGCAGGAATTGCGGCTCATCCCACCTACGCGTTAGTGATTGCAGCCAATCGCGATGAGTTTTACGCGCGGCCGGCGCAACCGGCGCGGTTTTGGCAAGATGCGCCGCACGTCCTCGCGGGCCGCGATGAAACGGCCGGCGGCACGTGGATGGGCGTAACGCGCAGCGGGCGCTGGGCGGCGCTCACCAACTACCGCGCCCCGAACCAGTACGCCCCCGAAGCCCCGTCGCGGGGCGCGCTCGTTGCGGACTACCTCACCGGTAGCGCTGCGCCGCGCACCTATGCAGCCGATGTGCAGGCGCGTGCAGAGCGCTTTAACGGATTCAACCTTTTGGTGGGCCGCGGAGCCGCAGCCTACTACGTCTCCAACCAGATCGACGACGGCCCGCGCGCCGTGGGCGACGGCTGGCACGGACTCAGCAATGCCGTGCTCGATACGCCGTGGCCCAAGGTAGAGCGCGGCCTTGCGGTTGTGCCCCCGGCGCTTGCGGCCGACGACCCGGTGGCCGCGCTGCTGCAAGCCCTTAACGACCGAACGCGGGCGCCGGATGAGGAGCTGCCGGATACGGGCGTAGGCAGAGCCGAAGAGCGCTTGCTCTCGCCAATGTTCATCGCGAGCGACGAATACGGCACGCGCTGCTCCACCGTCCTGCTGCTCACGCACGATGGGCGCGTGCACTTTGCCGAACGCACGTACAACCGCGGCGCCCGCGGCACCACCCGCCGCTTCTCGTTTCAATGCACCCAGCCGCCGCAGCGGGAGCCCGCGGATGCCTCCGACGTAGTGGCTTGAGCCCGTACGTCTCCACGCAATACAATCGAACGCCCCATTGCGAACGAAAAGCAATGGGGCGCCGGCGATGGTAGCACATGTGTTTGGAAGCGACCGTCCTCAGTTCATGGTCGCGAGGAAGTCTTCGTTGTCGGTGGTGCCTTCCATCTTGTTGAGCAGGAATTGCATCGCCTCGACGGCATCCATATCGGCGAGGATCTTTCGAAGGACCCACACGCGCTTCATGTGCGGTTTCGAGAGAAGTGCTTCCTCACGGCGCGTCCCCGACTTGATGAGGTCGATGGCCGGGTAAATGCGGCGATCGGACATCTGGCGGTTGAGCACGAGCTCCATGTTGCCAGTGCCCTTAAACTCCTCAAAGATCACGTCATCCATCCGGCTGCCGGTATCGATCAGCGCGGTGCCAACGATGGTGAGCGAGCCGCCGTCTTCTACGTTGCGGGCCGCGCCAAAGAAGCGCTTGGGCCCGCGCAGGGCACCGGCTTCCATGCCGCCCGAGAGCGTACGGCCTTTGCCCGGCGCCACGGAGTTGTAAGCGCGGGCCAGGCGGGTGATGGAGTCGAGCAGTACCACAACGTCTTGGCCGGCTTCTACGAGGCGCTTGGCCTTGTCGAGCAGTGCCTCGGCCACCTCCACGTGACGCTCCGCATCTTGGTCGAAGGTCGACGCGACCACCTCGCCCGTCACGTTACGGTCCATGTCGGTTACCTCCTCCGGCCGCTCATCGATGAGCAGGATGAGCAAGTGGGCGTCGGGGTAGTTGGTGGTTACGCCGTTGGCAATCTTTTGCAGCAGCACGGTTTTGCCGGTTTTGGGCGGCGCAACGATGAGGCCGCGTTGCCCGAAGCCGATGGGCGCAAACAGGTCGATGATACGGGTGCTTACCTCGTCGGGCGTCGTTTCGAGGCGCAGGTGCGTGTCTGGGAAGATGGGGGTGAGCTGCTCGAAGTCGGTGCGTTCTTCCATGGCCCCGGGCGAGCAGCCGTTCACCTCGGTGACCTGGATCAACGCGAAGAACTTCTCGCCTTCCTTGGGCGGCCGAACGCTGCCGGCAACGGTATCGCCATCTTGCAGCCCAAAGCGTTTGATTTGAGAGGGCGAGACGTAAATGTCGTCGGGGCTCGATTCGTAGTTGTACTCGCCCGAGCGCAAGAAGCCGTAGCCGTCGGGAAGTACTTCCAGGATGCCCTCCTTTTCAATCATGCCCCGCAGCTCCGTTTGGCTGGGGTCGTAGGAGGCCATGTAGTCGGGATGGTCCGCATAGAGCCGCTCGCGCCGTGACATGCGACGTTGCGGCGCGCTTTTGCGTGCCGAGGAGCGCCCCTTGCTTTTGTTGGGCGATGCATCGGCAGAGGATTCGCGCTGTTGCGCACCGCGCGTGGCGGAGGAGGCGCCCTCTGCTTGGGCTTCTAAGATGCGATAGATGAGATCTTGCTTTCGCAGTTTAGAAACGCCCGACAGATCCAACTCGCGTGCAATCGCGCGAAGATCGTCTAGCTTCTTCTCTTGCAATGTAGATATTTTCATGGGCTTTGTGCTGGGCCGTCGATAAGATTCGAACAGAAGGTCTGAGGGGGGACTGCACAATGCAGCGGTTGCACTAGCGAACAGGTGGGTGGGCAATCACGCCAAACGTAGGTGGGACGTTGTGAGACATGAGTGGCTAGGCAACAACCGATAGATGCAAGACCTTTGTGGTATGCACGACGCATAGGGTAAATAGTTGCGCGCTATGACCGCGATCGGCCCCAAGCGCGCGTATGTTCGGAAGCGGGGTATGGCTTCACGTGTGGTACTACGCCCATGCGGTGCATGCGTGTCCGCATATCGATGGCATGGTGAAAAGTTTTTGATCTGTTTTGCGAATTCAGGGTAAGCATGGGGGGCGCACAAGTGCAAGCGATGGATCGATGAAACGCGGGCCTGGGGGCGTGGCGTACGTTGGGTCGCGCTTAACGTTACACAGCGGGTTCGCCCATCCCAACCAATGCCTCGTCCCCAACACGTAGATCCATCCGATTGGCACAACTGGCGCTGGCAGATGCAGCATCGCATCCACCGCCTGTCCGACCTCCGGGCGTGGATACACCCTACACCCGACGAGATCGAGGCGATTGAGGCGACGTCGTCGGTCTTTCGGTGGAACATCACGCCGTACTACGCGGCCCTCATGGACCCCGACGACCCGGCGTGTCCGATCCGGCGGCAGGTGGTGCCAACCATGCACGAGCTTGCGCCGGACATCGTGGGCGTGGTCGATCCGCTCACGGAGGAGGCACACTCGCCCGTCAAAAACCTGATCCACAACTACAACGACCGCGTCGCTTTTTGTGTAACGGCCGAGTGCGCCATTTATTGCCGGTACTGTTTGCGGAAGCGCATGGTGGGCGATTCGAGCTTTATGATGCGCACGTCTGAACACCGCGAGGCCATCGCGTACATCGCCGCGCACCCGGAAATCCGCGACGTACTGCTGACGGGCGGCGACCCGCTTACGTTCAACAACCGGCACCTGGAGTGGCTGCTGAAAGAGCTGCGCGCCATCGATCACGTCGAGATCATCCGGTTTGGGTCGCGCATGCCGGTGAAGCTGCCGTACCGGATCACTGATGCGCTGTGCGACCTGATTGCACAGTACCACCCCGTGTGGATCAACACGCACTTCAACCACCCACGCGAGCTTACGTCGGATGCGGCAGCGGCCATCGACCGACTGACGCGCGCCGGGATTCCGGTGGGTAACCAAACCGTCCTGCTGCGTGGCATCAACGACGACGTAGCGACCATGAAATCACTCAACGAAGGGCTCGTGGAAATGCGCGTGCGGCCGTATTACCTGTATCAGGCGCAGCTCATTGGCGGCACGGCGCACCTGCGCACGCCCATTGAGCGCGGCATGCATCTGATGGAGGCGTTACGCGGGCGCACCTCTGGGTTTGCCATCCCCACGTATGTGCTCGATACCCCCCACGGCAAAATTCCGCTGAACGAGAGCTACGTGAAAGGCCGCGCCGGCGATCATGTGATCATGCACAGCTACGATGGCACGGTATGGGCCGAGCCGAATCCGGTGGAGGACCCCCAAGCGTTGCCGCGCCGCCTGCCGGCCGTTGCATACCCCGAGGACGCGCGCACCATTCCAACCGAGGCCCCCACATTTACCGGCGGTGACGACGCAGCGGCCCCTAGATCCAATCGTTCCAGCGAAAATAGCCGAGAAAGATAATGCCAATGACTGCCATGACGCCCATGACGACCGGGTATCCCCATGGCGATTGTAGCTCAGGCATGTACTCGAAATTCATGCCGTAGATGCCTGCAATAAACGTAAGAGGGATAAAGATCGTCCCGATGATGGTAAGCACCTTCATGATCTCGTTCATGCGGTTGCTTAGCGCTGTCATGTACAGATCTAGCGTCCCATTGGTCACGTCGCGCAGCGATTCGACGAGGTCGGCTGCCTGGGTGGCGTGGTCGTGGGCATCGCGCAGGAAGGGCTCCGTCGAGGCGTCCATGAGCGGGTGCTCCAAGCGCGACCACGTGGCCAACAGCTCGCGCGTAGGCCACACCAGCCGCCGCACGCTGATGAGCTCGCGCCGTACATCGTTAATGGCCTCGCGCTGCGCAACGGTAGGGTCCTCGTCCAGAAGCTGATCTTCGAGCGTTTCGAGCGTCAGGCCCAGGTGCTCTAGCACCACAAAGTAGTGATCGACAATGATGTCGAGCAGCGCTTAGGCGAAATAGTCGGCCCCGGCGGTGCGCAAGCGGCCGGTGGCATTGTCCAGGCGCCGCCGCACGGGATCGAACACGTCCCCGGCGCGCTCCTGAAAGCTGATGACGAGCCGCTCTTGTACGATGAGGCTCACCTGCTCGGCGTCGATGGTTTCTTCGACATCGAGGCGCAGCATCTTGACGACGGCAAAGAGATAGTCGTCGAACGTCTCAAGCTTGGGGCGCTGGCCGGTGTTGGCAATGTCTTCCAGCACGAGCGGATGGATGTGCGCGAGCGCTCCGATCTGTTGGACCATCGCCTCGTCGTGCACCCCGTCCAGGTTAATCCACCGAACCGTGACCCCCGGGGGCGGTGCGAGGGCGGCGGGGAGGGCCTCGGGCGTCGTGCGCTCAACGCGATCGGGGTACAGGTCGGTGATGGTGAGCGTGGCGGGCGTTGCAGGCGCGTCGCCCACAAAATCGACGGTGCCCGGCGGCTGACCAATCTTTGCGCTACGACGGGTGAAAAGACGCATATGGTGCAGGCGGGCGGGGCTGGGCGTGCTGGCGCGGGGGCAGGGTTACGGCGTGGTGGGCGGAACGGACGGCGTGCTGCCGGCGCCTTTGTCCTTTTTGGCTTTCGGGTCGGCCGGCGTGTGGGCATCGCGCAGGTCGCGCTTCAGCTGTTTGATCTCGCGCCGGTCGCGCATGCGCCGCGGGATGGTGGCGAGCAGCCCCACGAGCACGCCAACGGCAAACGACAGAATGATGACCAGTGCCGCAGAGCCGCGCGTCTCATAAAACAGGAGATTGACGGTGATGGTGGCTGTGTTTTGCAGCGCAAACACCACGGCCAGCACAGCCAGCAGCAGCGAAGAGATGAGTGTAAGTCGCATAGCGGCACGAAGCGGTGAGTGGTAGAACAGGAAGGCGGCCCGGACTATGAAGCCACCGAACGGCCTTTCCAGGTGACACGCTTCGTCCAATGACTAAGTGCAGAATGAAGTTGCAACACGCTGCCGAGCGCGTACGACAGCGGCGCAAGCACCGTCACGTGCCAGGGCAGGCCGTTGCACCGGTCGGTGATGAGCTTGAGGCCGTACACCGAGAGCAGGAGCGACGGATATAGCGCGGGCCCCGCAACCCACGTCCACGCAAAAAAGATCCACAGCGCCACGAACGCAAGCGGCGAGCCGCCGAGGATCAGGTAGGCATTTTTGCGGAAGCCGGTCCAGGCGTCGCCCAAGCGCTCGTACATGAACACCGACACCTCGGTGGTTACATCCACGAGCACCGGGGTGAAGCCCTCGCGCTTCAGGTAGCGCCCAATTTCCACATCTTCAAGCACTTTAGCGCGCACGTGGCGATGCGGCCGAAGGGCGCGATAGGTCGCCGCCGCGATCATCCAGCACTGTCCGTTGAGGGCCCCGAGCGACGGAAGGCGCAACGGGCGCACGAGGGGCCACGGCAGTCCGGTAAGCATGGCGCTTGGCAAGAGGCTAACCAGCAGCAGCGCGCCGCCTTTCAGGCGCGGCAAGGCCGTGAGGACAGACCCGTCGGGTTGCGCGGCGTACTGGGCCACGAGGCGCGCGAGGGCCTGAGGGTCGGCGAGTTCGGTATCGGCATCCAGAAACAAGAACACGTCGCCGGTGGCCGCTTGCTGCAGCTGGTGCAACGCATGGGGCTTGCCCAGCCAGCCGGGCGGCGGCCCGTCGCCCGCAAACGTACGCAGGCGGTCGTCGGAAAAGGAGCGGAGCACCGCGCCCGTGGCGTCCGTCGAGCCATCGTTGTACACGAGCACTTCGAACGACGGGTAGCGCTGACGGAGCAGCGACGGCAGCAGGCGTTGCAGGTTTGCTGCTTCGTTGCGCGCCGGGATGAGAATGGAGACCGACGGCTGCTGCGCGGGCCGCGCGGAGGTGCGGGTGCGCCGCAGGTACCAGAGGTTGCCCAGCAAAACGATCCAGATGAACCCGTGAATGCCCGCCAGTACAAAAAACAAGAGATCCGTGCCGATGTGAGCGATGGTGGTGATTGGGGACCGCCTGCCTAACGTACGCAGCACAGCGTTGCACACTGTGAACAACCCGTGATAGGTTGTGCGCGCCGCGGGGTGGGGAGGCGTCGCCGCGGGATACCCCTCAGCCCCGCTTGCGGGCGACGCCGTTGTGCGTGGCGGCGTGCTGCACCGCTTCCGAAACGCGCCGAACAACCTCCTGGTCGAAAACGCTGGGTACGATGTAATCGGCGGTCAGGCTCTTTTCGTCGATGGCGTCGGCAATAGCGTGGGCCGCGGCCATCTTCATCTCATCGGTGATGGCCGTGGCGCGGCACGCCAGCGCGCCCTTAAACAAGCCCGGAAAGCACAGCACGTTGTTGATCTGGTTGGGATAGTCGCTGCGGCCGGTGGCCATGACGGCCACGTGCGGGTACGCTTTTTCTGGCATGATCTCGGGGGTGGGATTGGCCATGGCAAACACGATCGGGTCGCGCGCCATGCGCTTTAGGTCCTCCACGCCAATGACGTCGGGGCCGCTCAGGCCGACAAACACATCCGCGCCGCGCATCACTTCAGACAGCGACCCCGTCTCGCGGTTGGGGTTGGTCATGGCTGCGTAGCGGGCCTTGGCCGGATTGAGGTCGGTGCGCTCGGGCGTTACGGCCCCCTTCCGATCGACGCCCACAATGTTTTCGACGCCCAGGGACTGCAT
Source organism: Salisaeta longa DSM 21114 (assembly GCF_000419585.1). NCBI lineage: Bacteria > Pseudomonadati > Rhodothermota > Rhodothermia > Rhodothermales > Salisaetaceae > Salisaeta > Salisaeta longa. The sequence continues at coordinate 1,350,864 of NZ_ATTH01000001.1, read as the reverse complement.
CATGTGGGTGACGGCTGTGCCCGCCGCTCCAATGCCCACCATCACCACCTTCAGCTCCTCGGGCGTTTTGTCGACGATTTTGAGGGCATTCAGCAGGGCCGCCACGGCAACAACCGCTGTACCGTGCTGGTCGTCGTGAAAGACCGGGATGTCGAGGGCCTCGCGCAGGCGATCCTCAATCTCGAAGCAGCGCGGCGCGCCAATATCTTCGAGGTTAATGGCCCCAAACACCGGCGCAAGCCGAATGATGGTCTCCACGATTTCGTCAACGTCGGTGGTGTCGAGGCAAATCGGAAAGCCGTTGACGCCAGCAAACTCCTTGAGCAGCTGCGCCTTGCCCTCCATGACCGGGATGGCCGCCTCGGGGCCAATGTCGCCCAGCCCAAGCACCGCGCTTCCATCCGACACAACCGCGACGGTGTTGCTCTTGATGGTCAGGCGGTGCGCGTCCTCCGGCCGGTCGTGGATGGCCTCGCACACGCGCGCCACGCCAGGGGTATAGGCCATCGAGAGCTGATCGCGGGTGCGAAGCGGCGCTTTGCTGTTCACTTCCAGCTTGCCGCCGAGGTGCAGCAAGAACGTCCGATCCGAAACATTGATGACCCGAACACCCTCTAATCCAGAGAGGGCGCTGATAATTTCGTGTGCATGGGCGTCGCTGCGCGTGTTGATGGTAATATCGCGCACGAGGAGCGAGTCACGGGCCTGCACGATGTCAATCGCCCCGATGTTGCCGCCGCGCGCGCCAATGGCCGAGGTGACCTGCGCCAGCATCCCCGGTTGGTTTTGGATCGCGATGCGAGCCGTAATCGAGTTGCTGGCAGTGGGTAGGTACTCGTTGCTATCCATAGGGTCGGCGGATAGGTCAGTAGGCGGAGCAAAAGATTCAGGGGGCTCCATCTGATGGATTCTAGCCCGTCGGGTTCGCCGGCACTGCATGAAAGTAGTAGGAACACGCAGGCAGCGTCGCACGCCCGGTAGGCGTACCTGTTGGCCGCACAAGCGGCGCATTCGTCTATACCACCCTTTCATTCATCGTTATTTCAATTTTTGGAAGCGCTTCGTTTCTGAATCGACGCTCCGGTGAAAGCGCTTACAGCATAAATGATTGATAACAATAGCTTGACATCGCGCATACACGGCGCTACACTCCATGACGGAAGCGCTCCCACATCGCACAAAAACCATTCCTCATGATAGGTGCGCTCCTGCAGAGGCGTGCGTTTTCGGGGTGCTCATCATCGACGGTCATCCGTAGCATTACTTAAAGGGTTGAACTGATATGCGAAAAATCGCTACCACGGCGCTATGGACAGCGCTCCTATTGCTCATTGCCGCGACGCCTGCGTTTGCGCAGAAAGATGTGTCGGGCACCGTTACAGACGCAACCAGTGGTGACCCGCTCCCGGGGGTAAACATCCGCGTGGCCGGTACCACAACCGGGACCGCAAGCGATGTGAACGGTCAGTACTCGATCACCGTCCCGGGGCCCGATGCCGAACTCGTATTCTCGTACGTGGGGTACAACACGAAAACAGTGCCGGTTGGCACCCGCGAGCAGATTGACGTCGCGTTGCAGCAAGATGTCGCCGCGCTTGAGGAACTGGTTGTTGTGGGGTACGGCGAGCAGCAGGCCGAAGACATCACCGGATCGGTCGAGAAGGTTGAGGCGGAAGACTTCAATCAGTCGGCGAAGGTGAGCCCCGAGCAACTCATTGCGGCGAAGGTGCCGGGCGTTCAGATTTCGTCAAGCAGCGGCGCGCCGGGGTCGCAAACGTTCATTCGCATTCGTGGGGCCACCTCGGTAAACGCCGACAGTCAGCCGCTCTTTGTGGTCGACGGGGTGCCCATCAGCAACGAGGGCACACAGGCGACGCGCAACCCGCTCAACTTCCTCAACCCCAACAGCATTGCGAGCATTACGGTGCTCAAAGACGCCTCCGCGACAGCGATTTACGGATCGCGTGGCGCGAACGGTGTCATTATTATTGAGACGAAGACGGCGGATGAGGGCGAAGCCAACATCACGTATTCGGGCAACTTCACGATGTCTGAGCCCACCGATCAGATTGATGTCCTGAACGCGGATCAATTTCGTCAGGTGGTGCGCGAGCGCGCCCCGAGCCAGCTCGGATTGCTTGGCGATGCAACGACGAACTGGCAGGATGCCGTGCAACGGACTGCCTACGGACAGGAGCATAACGTAAGCGTATCCCGCGGATATGAGGACGCTAACTACCGTCTTTCGATCGGTTATCTCGATCAGCAGGGGGTATTGCAAACATCAAACACCGAGCGCTTGAGCGTCGGGCTCAACTACAATCAGTCGCTGCTCGACGATCAGCTGTCCATCACGGCCAATGTGAAGGGCGCACAGACCGAGGATCAGTTTGCGCCGGGGCTTGTGGGCGGTGCCGCGTCGTTTGCGCCCACCCAGCCCATTCGCGACGTGAACAGTGCGTTTGGTGGATTCTATGAGTGGAGCCAGCCGGGGCTTGGCCTTGCCGAGAATAACCCCGTGGCCGAATTTGTTCTCTCCAGCAACATTGGAACCAGCTATCGTAGCCTGGGAAGCGTGGAGGCTAATTATAAGCTTCCCTTTGTGGAAGGGCTGAGCGCACGGGCCAAAGTGGCCTATGATGTAGCAGCCGGTGAGCGGGAGTACTTTGCCCCAACGTTTTTAAAGGGACAGGCCGAGTCGGCCAACCCCGGCACCGTGGTCCGTGCCAACTTCGAGCGCCTTTCAACGCTGTTTGACGCTTTCCTCAGCTACAAAAATACGTTTGATAGCATCGACAGTAAGTTCGATATCACGGCGGGTTACTCCTGGGAAGACTTTCAGGAAGAGTATCCGGAGTTTAACGCCAGCGGGCTTACGACGAATATCTTTGGCCCGAATAGCGTCGCGCCCATTTCGGACCCGGTGAACCTTCAGGGCTTTGTGACAGAAATTCCCAACCGGCTCATTTCGGTCTTTGGGCGTGTGAATTACACGTTCATGGATCGTTACCTGCTCACCTTCACGGTGCGCCGCGACGGATCGTCACGGTTCGGACCAGAGAACCGTTGGGGTACGTTCCCCTCGGGCGCGCTTGCGTGGCGCGTGAATCAAGAATCGTTCTTTGATGCGATTCCGCTGCCTATCTCGACCTTCAAAATCCGCGCATCGTGGGGCGTGACCGGTAATCAAGAAATTGGCGACTTCCTGTATGCGCCGCTGTACGTATCGGGCGGGCCGCAGGCGCAGGTTCAATTTGGTGATGAGTTTGTGACGACGATTCGTCCCAGCGCGGCCGACGAGGCGCTGAAGTGGGAGGAGACAACATCCACGAACATCGGCCTCGATTATGGCTTCCTGGACGGTCGACTGACGGGGTCCTTCAACTACTACGTGAAGGACACCGATGATTTGCTGTTTACCGTACCGGTTGCGGCAGGTGCAAACCTCAGCAACCGCTTGCTCACCAACATCGGGTCGATGCGCAATGAGGGCTACGAGTTTTCCATCGCGGGGCGCGTCATAGATACGGAAGCGTTCCGGTACAACGCTCAGTTTAACGTGTCGACCAACGAGAATAAGCTCACGAAGATTAACCGGGCCGACGACGTCGAAGACTTTCAGGGCATTGACGTGGGCGGCATTAGCGGCGGCGTGGGCAACACCGTGCAAATCCTGCAAGAGGGGGCTGCGGTGAACTCCTTCTTCTTGTATCAGCACAAACGCGATGCGAACGGCGATCCCATCTACGCCGACGTGAACGGCGATGGCACGATCAACGGCGATGATCTGTACAAAGATATCAACGGCGATGGTGCCGTAACCAGCCAAGACCGCTCGGTAGTAGGTGCCCCGCAGCCCGAATGGATTCTGGGCCACACCTCGCAGCTGAGTTACAACAACTTCGATCTCAGCTTCACGCTACGGGCCCACATCGGCCAAGAGGTATACAACAACATTGCCTCGAACTACGGCCACTTCCAGCGCCTCACGGAGTTTGCCCCCTCCAATCTCCACGAGAGCGCCCTGAAGTATGGCTTCGAAGAGCCGTTGTATCTCTCCGACGTGTATCTGGAAGATGGGTCGTTCCTGCGGATGGATAATATCACGCTCGGCTACACCCTCACGTCGATCCCGACCGTTGACCAAATTCGGGTGTACGGCTCGGTCAACAATGCTTTTGTGCTCACCGGCTACAGCGGGCGCGATCCTGAAGTGGGCGGGCCGGGTGCCTCAGCCATCGGCATTGACAACAACACCTACCCGCGCTCACGGACGTTCTCGGCGGGCATCAATGTGCGGCTGTAGCGGCCCCCGGTGCTTGCGCGATAGCCTAAGACCCCTTTGACTGTAGAACTTTCTGATCAGACCTATGATGTTTCGATCAACGCACACGCTCTACCGCGCCTTATTTGTGGCGGCGTTTGTAGCGCTCTTTACCGGGCTCACGGCGTGCGATAACGTCGGCGTTCAGCCCAAGAGCAGCGCCACAGCTTCCACCGTGTTCACGCAGGATGGAGCCTTCAAACAATTTCTCGCAAAGCTCTACGGCAGCTTTAATGTAACCGGGCAGCAAGGTCCCGCTGGCAGTGGCGACATTGGCGGGATTGATGAGGGCTTTTCGCAATACATGCGTCTGTACTGGCAGATGCAGGAGCTGACGACCGATGAGGCCATTATTGCCTGGAACGACAACGGCATCCGCGAGCTGCACAACCATTCCTGGGACGCGGCGAATCAGTTTTCGCGGGCCATGTACGACCGCATCTTCTTCACGATCTCGCAGTCGAACGAATTCCTGCGGCAGTCGACCGATGCGAAGCTGGAGCAATATGGCGTTTCCGCTAATCGTCAGCAGGTGATTCAGCAGTACCGCGCTGAGGCGCGCTTTCTGCGGGCCCTCGCGTATTGGCACGGCATCGATCTCTTTGGCAATATTCCACTCGTCACCGAAGACTTTACCCGCGGCAGCGAAGCCCCCCAGCAGAGCACGCGCGCCGAAATCTTCGCCTTTGTGGAAAGCGAGTTGAAGGCCATCACCGACAGCGAAGGGGAGGAGAACCTGCCCGCCGTGGGGCAAGCAGAATACGGGCGTGCCGACGCGGCTGCGGCGTATATGGTGCTCGCGAAGCTCTACCAGAATGCACCGGTGTACATCGGGGAAAATCGTTCCGCCGATGTCATCGAGTACACAACCCGGATTATCGACGCGAATGCGTACAGCCTTGAAACCGAGGCCACGGCGCAGTTCTCTGCCTACCATCGCCTGTTCCTGGCCGATAACCACACCGCCAATGGCATTATCTTCGCCATTCCGCAAGACGGAAACCGCACGCAGCACTATGGCGGCACCACGTTCTTGTGCCACGCGCCGGTGGGCGGGAGCATGAACCCGGCCGCTTATGGCCTCGACTTCGGGTGGGCCGGATTGCGCACGACGGCGCCGGTGGTTGATCGTTACAGCGGCACCGACGACCGTGCCATCTTCTTCACGCAAGGACAGTCGAAGGAGATTGACGACATTGGCACCTTCACCGATGGCTACGCGGTGCCGAAGTACCAAAACGTGACATCGACGGGCGCAGAGGGCAAAAACGCGACCTTCCCCGATACGGATTATCCGATGTTTCGCCTCGCCGATGCGTACCTGATGTACGCCGAGGCGGTGCTGCGCGGTGGCGGAGGCAGCCAGCAGCGCGCGCTGGAGCTCGTCAACGACCTGCGCGAGCGCGCGGGCCTCGGGCGTGATGTTACGGCTACTGAACTCGATCTCCAGTTTATTCTGGATGAGCGGTCGCGCGAGCTCATGTGGGAAGGTCATCGCCGAATCGACCTCATTCGCTTCGGTCAGTATACCACGGATGCCTACTTGTGGCCGTGGAAGGGCGGCGTAAAAGAGGGGCAGGCGACGCAAGACCACTTGCGCCTCTTCCCGCTTCCCGCGACCGAACTGCGGGCCAATCCGAACCTGGAACAAAACCCGGGCTACAGCTGACCGCCGGCTGACGCACGTGTGCTAGGGCCTGTCGCCTCGTTGCTGTGGCAGGCCCTAACACGGCGCGTGCACCCTCTCCTCGCCATCTGTCGCTATTAGATTTTACCATTAACATGAATCACGCTACACCCTCCTTTTTCCGATTCGCGCTGGTTCTGCTCCTCGGGGTGAGCCTTAGCGCCTGTGACGAGAGTCCGACGAGCGTTGAGGACTTCACCATCCAGCCCAACATGGAAACCCCCAGCGACTTCACCTTGGTTGTGGCCGGTGAGAATGCCGGGACGACCTTCGATGTGGGGTATCAAGGCCTAAGCAGTGCGCCGCAGGCTACAGCTACGGGGAACCTGGCTCTGGAGAAAATAAATGAGACCGGCTCGCCTACACAGGGCGGCGCGCAGCAGTGGCGCGTGACATACAACGCGGCCCTTGAAGGGGTCGTGCAGGAGCAGGTCATCATTCAGGCGGCTTCGCCCGATCGGCAAATCACGGATACGCTAACGGTGACCGTAAGTCCGTTTGTCATCGAGACGCAGTTCGAAAGTACCTTTGCGGCTGTGGCTGACTACGAGGACGACCAACGCAGCATGACCGTAACCGGGGGGACAATGGCCGAGATAACAAGCGAGAGCGTGGCCGATGGCAGCAATGGTGCCAATGCGCTTAAGGTAACCTCGGGCGGAAGCGGCTCGGTGGTTATCAGTCGACAAGCCAGCGGCCCCCAGTCGGACCGGTTCAGCTTCTTGTTGCAAAACACGACCGGTTCGAGCTTTGATCTGACCATCACCTTTACCGAAGAAGCGGCTGGTGGAGAGATCACCCACGACTTTACGTTCCCCATCCCGGCCGATAATCAGTGGCGGCGTTACGCGGTGGGCTTCTCGCAGGTGAGCCCCGACTTCAACCCGGTGGCCCAGCGCGCCGGCGGCGACGGCCCGCTCCTAAGCGTGGAGCTTTCGACCAATACGCAGGCGTCGTTCTATATCGATGAGCTTGCACTATCTTCACCCAACGCGACGCGCGTCGAAATCGACGACTTTGAGCGCACCACCAACGCCTACGGATCGTTCTCGGCCATTCAGTTCGAGAACACCACCGAGGTCGCCGACATGGCCGATGGGCCCACTGCGCGCAGCCTCTCGTACACCACCGGAGGCAATTTCTTCGGCTACAACTACGAGCTGCTGTCCGTGAGCGCCACTGCCGACGACGTGCTTACGATGCGCATTGGCGAAGTATCACGCAACTTCGTGTTGTTTGCCTTTGTCGAGACCTTCGATAGTGCCGGCGGCTACACCTTTGATGCAGGCATTGAAGTGCCCATCAGCGCGGGGAACGACTGGCGCACGGTCGAGATTCCCCTGGGGCAACTGGGTGAGAGCCCCGCGGCCCTGGCTGAGCCGGGCATTCGGAATGTTGGGTTTGAGGTGCGTCGCGCCGCGGACGATGCAACCACTGAGCCTATTGAGTTCCTCATCGACGGCATTAGCCTTCAAGCGGGCGGCGAGTGACGCCCGTTGGCGTCTCAGAACATGGAAAGCGCACCAGCCCCTGCAAGCGGTTGGTGCGCTTTCTATCTTTGCTTTTGTCTTTAATGCTTACCAGCAGTTGCAATGCGCTACTTCTCTCGCGCCTCACGGGGCGCCCTCTCGTTCCTGCTATTGTTTGTTGCACTCGTGGCTGGCGGTCCTTCCGCCGCCGCGCAGGAGAGCGAACCTGTGGTAGAAACCGATCCTGCGCTTCCCACCGTCACACGTCCGGTGACGATCTACTTCAATGCCGATCAAGGCAATAAGGGCCTGCAGGGCTACGACGGGGCGGTGTACGCCCATACCGGCGTGTATACGAGCGAGAGCCCTACCACCTGGAAGTGCGTGAAGACGGAGTGGCCTAACAACCGGCCGGACATCCGCATGACGGAGGTCGCGGCTGAACGCTACAAGCTAGAGATTAGTGACATTCGGGCGTACTACAACGACAACAATACCGGCTGCATGCTGGGGCCCAATGAGGAAATTCTGTCGATGAACTTTGTCTTTCGTAATGACGACGGTACGCTGGAGGGCAAAACGGCCTCGGGGGGCGACATCATCGTGGAGCTGGCGGACAGCGATCCGGGCGTAAATGCCAACATCGAGACGCCGGCGGTAAGCGCCATCAACCCGGTGGTCGTCGATACGGACACGACGATTTCCGTGCTTGCGATTGCCGACACCATCCAAACCGATCTGCAGAGCTTTAAGCTCTTTGTGGATGGGACCGAGGCGGTGCGCACCACGAATGACACCATTCAGTACAGCTTGTCGTTGACCCAAGCCGGGCGAAAAGATGTGCGCATTGAGGCGCGCGGCACCGACGGCTCGGTCGCTGCCGATTCGATTTATGCGGTGCGCACGGCGCCGCTAACCGATGCACCGGTGCCCGCCGGGCTCGACGACGGCATCAACTACACGAGCAGCACCTCGGCCACCCTGGTGCTGCAGGCCCCGCGCAAGTCGTTCGTCCACGTCATTGGCGACTTTACCAACTGGGAGGTGCAGCCGTCGTATCAGCTGAATCGTGAGCGCAACACGGCCTCCACCGGGCAAGACAGCACCCGTTGGTGGATTGAGCTGAACAACCTGACGCCGGGGAAGGAATATCGCTTTCAGTATTTGGTTGATGGCGACATTCGCATTCCCGATCCGTATTCGGGCAAGGTGCTGAGCACCAACGACCAGTTCATCGATGCGCAGACGTATCCCAACCTCATCGCGTACCCAACGGGCAAAACGCAGCAGCTCGTATCGGTCCTGCAGACCGATCAGGCCGCCTTCAACTTCTCGCCTTTTGAGCGGCCGCCGCAGAAGGATCTGGTGATCTACGAGTTGCTCGTCCGTGACTTCATCGCCAACCATAATTACCAGACGCTGCAAGATACGCTGGCGTACCTCGACCGCATGGGCATCAACGCCATCGAACTGATGCCCGTCTCGGAATTTGACGGCAACGAGAGTTGGGGCTACAACCCGGCGCTCTACTTTGCGACCGACAAGTACTACGGCCCCGCCAAGGAGCTAAAGCAATTCATTGAGATGGCCCACCAGCGCGGTATCGCGGTGATCCTGGACGTGGTGTACAACCAGCAAACCGGGCAGAGTCCGTTTGTGCGGCTCTTTAACGACGGAACCTACGGTCCGCCCACCGACGATAACCCATGGGTGAATCGCGATGCGCGTCACCCTTTCAACGTGTTTTACGACAACAACCACGAGAGCACGTTTACGAAATACTGGCTGGATCGCGCGAATGAATACTGGCTCACGGAGTTTAACGTCGACGGCTTTCGGTTTGACCTGTCGAAGGGCTTCACGCAGGGCCCCGATGCCGATGGCTACAATGATGTGGGTGCCTGGAGCAGCTACGACCAGGAGCGCATCAACACCTTGCAGCGCATGGCCGACAAGATCTGGGCGGTTGATGACAATGCGTACATCATTCTGGAGCACTTCGCTGCAACCGACGAAGAGAGAGCGCTCGCCGAGTACCGCACCGATCAGGGCCAGGCCGGCATGATGCTGTGGAATAACATGAACGATCCATATAGCGAGGCAGCGATGGGGTACGATGAGGGCTCGGACCTGTCGAACACCTATTACCGCAACCGCGGCATCAGCGTCCCTAACTACATCACGTACATGGAAAGCCACGACGAGCAGTGGCTTATGTACCGCAACTTAGCGTTTGGTAACTCTAGCGGTTCGTACGACATTCAGGAGCTGCCTACGGCGCTCAACCGGCAGAAATTGGTCGGGGCGTTCTTCTTCACCGTCCCTGGCCCGCGCATGATGTGGCAGTTTGGCGAGCTCGGCTACGGCTACGGCGACAACGGCGAGCAGTGCCTGCGCCCCAACGATTGCCCCACCGTTGCGCCAGGTCGCACGGCGCCGAAGCCGATCCGGTGGGACTACCGCGATCCGCAGCAATCGCCCAACCGCGTGAAGCTCTACAAGACGTGGTCGGCGCTCATCAACCTGCGCAACCAGCACGAGGTGTTCACCTCGACCGACACGCAGGTCGACCTGCGCGTGGGGGCCGCGGTGGATGGGCGGCGCATCGGCCTGCAGCATCCCTCCATGAATGCCATCGTGGTGGGCAACTTTGGCGTGGAGCCGACCGACGTGACGGCAAACTTCCCCACTAGTGGCACCTGGTACGACGTTTTTTCCGGCAAGGCGGTGTCGATTGAAGCGGAGGAACAAGACGCCGCGATTCCTATGGCGCCGGGCGAGTTTCACGTGTACACCAGCGAGCCGCCGGCCGTTACACCGGAAGCAGGCATTGTGCCGTACGGTGTGGCGGCGCCGGCCCCCGAAGCGCCCACCGGCGTCGAAGCGTCGTCGAACCTGGAGGCGGGCGCGGTAGAACTTTCGTGGACCGCCAGCGACGCCGTCGACGTGGTGGCGCATCAGGTGTATCGGGGCCGGACGGCCACGTTTGACACCACCGGTGCGCTCTTGGCCACGCTGGGACCCAACGCAACAACGTACACCGACGACGCGGTCGTGTCGGGTCCTACGTACTATTACCGCGTGGTGGCGCTCGACAACGACGGCATGCAGAGCGCGTCCGCGGCCGCTTCGGCCCTGCTGTATCCGGCATCCATCCCGGTGTCGGTGACGCGTTCCTTCGGCAACGGCGCGGCCAAAGACGATTACCGCCTCGTCGCGCTGCCGGGCGACGTGAGCCGCGGGCTTGGCGATACCTTTCAGGGAACCGCGGGCGACGCGTGGCAGGCCTACTGGGACAACGGCAACGCCACGGACTACCTGGTGAAGTACACGCCCTCGGCGACGTTTGCCTTGCGGCCGGGCCGCGGCTTTTGGGCCATCAGCGAATCGGCGTGGACGGTAGATGGCGATATCCCGACGGTGGTGCCGCAGCAAACGGCCGGAAGCGACGTGCCCGTCACCACGATTCCGCTGCATGAGGGGTGGAACATCATCTCGAACCCGTTCGATCGCGACGTGGCATGGAGTGCGGTGGCGGCCGCAAACGGGGGATCGCTGCAGCCGATCTGGCGCTTCAACGGGTCGTTTCAGCAAGCCGAGACGTTTGTCTCGGCCCGCAGCGGTACGGCGTTCTACTTCAACAACCAATCCGGTCTGTCGTCGCTCACCATCCCATACGCTATGCAGTCGGCTGCTGCCCAGCGCAGCAAGACCGCGTCGCCTGAACTGCTGCGCATTACCGCCACGCTCGACGACGCGCGCTCGTCGACCGTAGCGCTTGGCGTAGCGCCCAACGCCTCGAACGAGGTGGGCGCCGAGGACATCATCGCGCCATCGACGTCGTTCGAGTCGTTTAGCTTGCGTGCGAAAGCGCCGGGAGCGGGCGCACGGCAAGATCGCTTGGCCCGCTCGGTGCGCGCGCGCTCCCAACGCGGCGGCCACGTTTTCCCGCTGCGCCTGCAAACCCCCAACGGCGGCCGTATCACACTGACGGTTGAAGGCGGCACGGCCATCGGGCCCGCAGCGCGCCTGGTGAATCGTACCACCGGCGCCGTGTACAATCTGTCCACAAAGCAACGCATCACGCTAACGGCTACCACGGATGCGGTCGACCTGGCGCTGCTCACCGGTAGCGCGGCCTTCGTGGAGCGGCAACAAGAGAAGCTGGTGCCGCAAACCGTTCGGCTGTGGGCCAACTACCCGAACCCGTTCCACGACCAAACGACCATCACGTACACCCTGCCCACCGCGGGGCCCGTGACGGTTGAGGTCTTCGACATTTTGGGCCGCCGGGTGCACGTGCTGGCGCGCGGCAAGCAGTCGGCCGGGCTGCATCGCGTGCAATGGAATGTCAACGAGAGCCGTGGGCCCATTGCCAGTGGCCTCTACATTGTGCGGCTGACGGCCAACGGCACGACCCGCACGCGCAAAGTGACGCTGGTGCGGTAGGGCCTGCACTGCGTTCTCCTGTATTGATGAACTGACTCCCGAGCTTCGTATGTCTTCCCGTACCCTTCGTCCGCTGGCTTTGGCCGCCCTCTTGGGCGCAAGCCTGCTGCTCTTGCCTGCTTGCGATTCAGGCGGTGGGGGCGGCGGCTCGTTTCCCGAGCCGCCGGGGCGCCCCAGCATGCAACTGCCCAGCCAAACCGTAACGGCGCCCGCGCGCCCCGATACGGCCGTGGCCCGTCATCCGCGACCGCGCGTGCCCGCCGCGCCGTCGCCACGGTAGGGCGCAGCAGATCTGTACCGGTGCGTTGGCGCGTCGCCGCACGAACAGGGCGCAGCCGCCCCGAAGCCCTCGCGGGCCGCGGGTGTGAAACCCTGCCCTCAAGGGGGCGATACACGAGGATCCCATACGCCTTACCGATCCAACGATCTATGCTTGAGCTCCAGCGCATTCTTGGATACAGCTGCGCCTTCGTTGGCGCGGTTGTGCTGCTCGTCGCCGGGTGGGCGCACCCGCGCTCCGAAGACCGCATGCCCGACTGGCCCCGCGCCATCACCTACGAGATCTTCGTTCAGTCCTTTGCCGACACAAACAACGACGGCATTGGCGACCTCGACGGCGTCACGATGCATCTCGACAGTCTGCAGCGCATGGGCGTAAAAGCCATCTGGCTCATGCCCATCCATCCGTCGCCCTCGTACCACAAGTACGATGTCACCGACTACCGCGCGATCCATCCGGACTACGGGACCATGGAGGATTTTGAGGAGCTGGTGCGCGCGGCCCACGCGAAAGGCATCAAGGTCATCATCGACCTCGTCATCAACCACACCGCCCGCACCCATCCGTGGTTTAGGAAGGCGCTGGCCGACACCACCAGCCGCTACCACGACTACTACGTGTGGAAGGATTCCAGCCAGATAACTGATGCAACGGTTGAAGAAACCGGGCCCGACACCGACAACGTGCAGCGCTGGCATCCCATCGCGGGGCGCTCTGAGCGCTACTACGCGTACTTCTGGGGCGGCATGCCCGATCTTAACTTCGACAACCCGGCGGTTCGTAAAGAAATTTTGGACATCGGCCGGTTTTGGCTGAAGAAAGGGGTCGATGGATTCCGGTTGGATGCTGCGAAGCATATTTACATCGATCACCAGAAAAACCACGCCTGGTGGCAAACCTTCCGGAAGGAAATGCAGGACGTGGAGCCCAACGTGTTGCTCATTGGAGAGGTGTGGGACCGGGCAGAGATCGTGCAGCCCTACCTGAAGGGCCTCGATGCGCTGTTCAACTTCGACATGGCGGCCGCCATGCTGAACGCGGTAAAGACGGGCGACGGCGACTCGCTGGCATATCGCCACAAGCAGGTCCGTGAAAAATACCAGGCCGTGGCGCCGGACTTCATCGACGCGACGTTTCTTGCAAACCACGACCAAAACCGTGTGCGCAGCGTCCTGAACGGCGATCGAAAGGCCAAGATGGCCGCCAACTTGCTGTTTACGCTGCCGGGCGCGCCGTTTGTTTACTACGGCGAGGAAATTGGCATGCGCGGCATGAAGCCCGATCCGCACATCCGGGAGCCGTACCTGTGGCAAGAAACGCCGGGCGCGCCCTACCGGACCACCTGGATCGATCCGAAGTACAGCACCGACAGCACGGTGGTGCCGCGCGCGCGACAAGCCGCCCGCGACACATCGATGCTGCACCACTACACCGAAATGATGGCGCTGCGCAACGACAGTCCGGCGCTCACCATGGGGCGCATGCAGCCTGTGATGTTGCCTAACGAGCACCTCACGGCATTTGTGCGCCTGCATCCCGAGGAGCACCTGCTGGTGGTTCACAACGTGGCCGACCGAGCGGTTTCTGCCCCTATGCCCGATTCGCTCCGCCGCTACACGACGGAGCTGTTTACGAGCAATGCGGCGGCCGAGGTGATGCCTGAGGGCGTGACGCTCCCGCCATACAGCACCGTAATTATGCGGGCGCCGGATAAGTAAGCACACGCGTTATTGGCTCTCATGGAAGTAACCAAACGTTTTCGCTGGGAAGCAGCCCATCGCTTGCCTTGGCACGCCGGGGCCTGCCAGCACCTGCATGGCCACTCCTACCGAATGGCCGTGACGGTGGCCGGCACGCCCGACGCCCGCGGCCTCCTGATCGACTTCAAAGAGCTGAAGGCCCTGGTCGCGCCCCTCGTGGAGCGGTTCGACCATGCCACGTTTGTGTCGACCGACGATACGGCGCTGCGCGAGGCGATGCACGCTCTTGGCACCGACGTCGTGCTCCTGCCGTTTGATACGACAACGGAGAACCTGGTAACGTACGTCCTCGACTACCTTGAAGACGAAGGCGCTTCGCTGTTTCGCGCCCACAACATCACACGCGTGAGCGTGCGGCTGGCCGAAACCGAAACCTGTTTCGCCGAGGCCGCGCGCACGCTGCACCACGCCCCCGAATCGGCCCCCGCTGCTGTTTCTCCCGCAACCTAACACCCTCCGCATGCTGTATCCTCCGCAAACGCCAGCCGCCTCGGCGCTCGTGCTTTTCTCCGGCGGCCAAGACTCGACCACCTGTCTGTTTTGGGCGCTGGAGCATTTCGAGAACGTAAGGGCCTTGGCGTTCGACTACGGACAGAAACACGCCGTAGAGCTCGAACAGGCGCGTCATATCGCCGAGCAGGCCGGGGTGCCGCTGCACGTCATGGACGTTGCGGGCACGCTGCGCGGCTCGGCGCTCACCGAGCACGACAAAGACATGAACGCGGCCCACGAGCAAAACGAAGACCTGCCGGCGTCCTTTGTGCCCGGGCGCAATGCGCTGTTTTTGAGCTACGCCGCGAGTCATGCCTATCTACATGACATTCATGACCTTGTGGGCGGCATGTGCGAAACCGACTACTCGGGCTATCCGGATTGCCGGCGGGCCTTCATCGACAGTATGCAGGTGAGCCTCGGGTTGGCGCTCGATGCGCCGCTGCGCATCCACACCCCGCTCATGTACCTGACCAAGGCCGAGACGTGGAAGCTGGCGGCCGACCTGGGCGCAGACGTGCTGGAGGTGGTCCGCCGCGACTCGCACACCGATTACAACGGCGACCGAAGCACGTGGAACGAGTGGGGCTACGGGCGGCTGGACAACCCGGCGTCTGAGTTGCGGGCAAAGGGCTACCAGGAGGCGAAAGCCAACGGATGGGTGTAGCAGCCCGGCAGAATCTTTGCATGTGCGTAAGGTTGTGGGCGGCGCGGGAGAAACTTTTCGCGCGCTCGTCGTTTTACTTTTGCTACGGTTGCTTACTCATAGACCACCTCAGCATTATGCGCGGCGTTAGCTTTAAGCCAAAAGGGGCCGAGAACTTTTCATCGGGCGATGTAAAAGTGTACGGCGGAATCTACGCGGCCACCGCGGAAGATTTCGCCAAGGAGCTTGGGACCGATGTGGACACGTTTATTTCCAAGGTTCACGCATCGGACGTTGAGCCCCTCACCGCGGTAGGCGATGAAGACAAGCCGGATCGCTACAGCTTGTCGTTCACGCGCGATGAATATCGCAAGCTGCAGGAATTCTTTGGCGTTGAGAATCCGGTGTAGCGCTGTTTGTTGACGTCCCCAGCAATACCAAAAGGGCCCTCTCTACCGGAGAGGGCCCTTTTTGCTTGCGTGACAGGCGCCATCCCCAAATCCTTTAGGGGGTGATGTGCCGGGAGGCAACTCGTAGGAGGCAGCCGCAGCCCGCGCAGAAGACCACCGGAGGCGCTGCGGACGACCGGAGCCTATAGGGCGTGCGCCGTGCGTTGCGCTTGCACGAAGTCGGAGACGAACGCGTTGGCGGGCGCTTCGGTTAGGGTATGCATGGGCCCTTGCTGCACCACGCGGCCCGCGCGCATCAGCACGATGGTATCGCCAAAGAACGCCGCCTCGGGCAAGTCGTGGGTGACCAGCACCACCGTCGCAGACAGCTGCCGGATGATGGCCCGCAGGTCCTCTTGCAGGTCGGCGCGAATCATCGGGTCGAGCGCCCCGAGCGGCTCATCGAGCAAGAGAACATCGGGCGCTAACATCAAGGCCCGCATGAGGCTGACGCGCTGGCGCTGGCCCCCCGACAGTTCGCGCGGATACTGCTGCAGCTGGCGCGGTGCAAGCTGCACGAGTTCCGTGAGCGTATCAAGGCGTTCGGCGCATCGGGTCGCGCTCCACCCCAGGTGGCGCGCCAACAGCGTCACGTTGGCGCGCGCCGTAAGGTGCGGAAACAGGCCCCCCGACTGAATCACGTAGCCCATGCGATGACGCACGGCCGCCAGGTCGTCGTACGGCAGCGGAGCGCCCCCGAAGGTTATCGAGCCTTCATCGGGACGCACGAGGCCCGTGATAAGCCGCAGCACCGTCGACTTTCCGCAGCCGCTAGGGCCAATGAGCACCGTCGTCTCGCCGGCCGGTACGTTGAGCGTGAGGCCGTCGACGGCCGTGGTGGCACCGAACGTCTTCGCAATGTTGGTAAGCGCAATCATGCCGATGCGGTAAGTAGCGATTTGCCATTGGGCTTCAGCACAAATACCGGGCACGGCGCGCCGCGCACCACCTTCTCGGCCACGCTGCCAATCAGGAAGCGCTCAAGGCCCGTGCGGCCGTGCGTTGCCATCACGATAAGGCCGGAATCGTTGGCCTCGGCAAATGAGAGAATTTCGTGCGCCGCGTAGCCTACGGTGATGTGCACATCGGCGGCGACGCCTGCTTCGGACGCTCGCTGGGCCAGGCTATCGACGGCGGCACGTGCGCGCTCCTGGATGTCGTTGAGCATGGGCGTGATGGGGTCGATGTTGTACACGTTCGGGTACACCACCTCCTCCACCACATGCAGCAGGTCGAGGCGCGCGTCGTACGTGTCGGCCAGCGCCGTGGCATGATCGGCCACCGTGTCGGCCGTTTTGGAGAGGTCGAGGGGCGCGAGCACGCGGGAAACGGACTGCGTTGGCAACGGCCCTTCGCCATCGGAGCGCACGGCGAGTACCGGACAGGGCGCGGTGCGCACCACATGCTCCGCGACGCTTCCGCTCAAGATTCGGTCGATGCCTTGGCGTCCGTGGGTGCCCATGACGATCAAATCGGCGTCGATCGTTTTGGCCTGTTCGGTGATGGCGGTGCTGGGCGCGTCGCTCTCTTTTTGCTCGTAGGCCACGTGCACGTCGTGGGCGGGCGCCTCGTCGCCGGCGCCTACGTTGGATGCCGGCATCCGGTAGAACCCGTTCTCCTCGGCCTCCAAGGGCAGGTAGGTCATGGGGTTGGTGGCCTCGGCCTGGTCGGGCGCCACAACGTTGAAGACGTGGATCTCGGCGTTGTGCTGCATGGCCAAGTGGGCCGCGTGGGCGAAGGCGTCTTCGGCCACGGCTGAAAAATCGGTCGGAAACAGAATACGGCGGATCGTTAGCATGAGTGCAGGAAGGTTGGTGTGTAGGGAGCGATCGGGAGGGGTAAACTCAGGTGGCGTCTTCACTTTCCACCCATTGTACGGCGTGCTTCATCAGTTCGTTGGCCGAGTCAAGCTGGAGCTTTTTCTTGATCCGGGCGCGGTAGCTCTCCACCGTCTTGACGGACAGGTGAAGGCGCTCGGCGATGTCGCGCGTGGTGGAGCCGTGGCCGGTGAGCTCAAACACTTCCAGCTCGCGGTCGCTCAGCACCTCCAGCGGCGATTGCCCGATGCGCTCGCGGCCGCCGGTGGCCATACTTTGCAGCAAGCGCTCGTTGATCTCGTCGCTCACATAAATCTTTCCGCGCAGCACCTGCCGGACGGCCTGCACGATGATGTCGCCGGCTTCCATCTTCATGATGTATCCGCGGGCCCCGGCGCGAATGACGCGCTCGGCGTACAGCGTTTCGTCGTGGCGCGAGACGACCAGGATGGGCAGCTCGGGGCGCAGCGACTGAAGGTGTTTTACGAGCTCCACGCCGCTCATGCCGGGCAGCGAGATGTCTACGATGGCGAGGTCGGGGTCGAGGCGGTCGAGGGCATCCAGGGCCTCCTCGGCGCTGCTCAGTTGGCCCGCGATGTTCAAGTCGGGCTCCTCATCCAGCGACAGGGCCAGGCCCTTGCGCATGAGGGGGTGATCGTCGACAAGCATGATGTCGTAGGTCATAGCAAACCAGGGGATTAGTGATGCGCGGGGGTTGGAGCGGTGGGGTGCCGTCGCGGCAATGTGCACGTTACGGTGGTGCCGTTGGCAGGGGCGCTGCTGATGTCGAGCGTGCCGCCGATGATGCGGGCGCGGTAGTGCATGATGTGAACACCCATGCCAGGGCCTTCGATAGCCGCGGGATCGAACCCGTCGCCGTCATCATGAATGCGCAGCCGAACTTGGTCGGTGCCGGCAGCTAGGATAATTTTGAGATGCGCCGCGTCGCCATGACGAACCGCATTGCTTACGGCTTCCTGCGCGATGCGATACAGGTGGGTGGCCGCGGTGTCGTCGTGAACCAGCACGGTGCCCACTTCCTCAAAGGTGCAGCCAACGTCGAACAGGCGCTTGGCATTGTCGGAGAGGCGGCGGAGCGCTTCGGCGAGGCCCTCCGCTTCGAGGTCAACGGGCGTGAGGCCGCGCGAGAGGTCGCGGGCGTACTGATCGGCCTCCTTGATGAGTTCGGTGATCTCGGCAGCATCCTCAGCGCGCGGGTGGTCTTCGCGGGCTAGGTGTTTGGCAAGGCTTTGGCTGAGCAGTCCCGTGCCGGTGAGCATCTGCCCGAGGCCGTCGTGCAGGTCTTGCCCGATGCGACGGCGCTCTTGCTCGCTGATGCTCAGGATTTCCTGTTCGAGGCGGCGGCGCTCCGAGATGTCGCGCACGATGCCGGTAAACAGGTGGCGATCGTCCAGCATCACCTCGCTGACGGCTAGGTCCATGGGAAAGGTCGAGCCGTCGCGGCGCTTGCCTGTCACCTCGCGGCCAATGCCGATGATTTTCGCGCGCCCCGTATCGTGGTAGCTCTGCATGTAGCCGTCGTGCTCCTCGTGGTAGGGCGACGGCATGAGCATCTTCACGTTTTCGCCGAGCACTTCGGCCTCCGAGTAGCCAAAAATGTCTTCAGCCGCCGCGTTGAACGAGGTGATGTGGCCCTTGGCATCGATGGTGATGACGCCATCCACGGTGGTTTCCAGGATGGCGTGGGCCTTGGCGCGGCTTTCGCGAAGGGCGTCTTCGGTTTGGACGCGTTCCACCGCGCCGGCGAGCACGTTGGCCACCGACTGAAGGAAGTACGCGTCGGCCGAGGTAAAGGCCGCTGGCGTGGGGGCATGCGCGCCGAGGACGCCGTAGGGGCGCGGCGTGCTGGTGATGGTGACGCTGATGCCGCTGCGTATGTTGTGTGACGTGAGCAGGGACGGCGCGGCAAAGCGGGCCTCGTGGGTTAGGTCGTCTACGATGACGGGTTCGGCGCTTTGTAGCGTGAATCCCGCTTGTGAGTCGGTGCCGTCGTTTGTGCACGCCGTGCCAAGCGTTCCGTCGTCCCATCCAACGCCGGCCTCAAGCACAAAGCACGCCTGGGCCGGTTCGTGCCGCAGCACCTTGCAAAACGGTGCGTCCAGGACATCGGAAATGGTATGCACAGCATAGGCCATGAGCACATCGAGGGCGGTGCTGGCGAGCGCGCGCCGGCCAATTTCTGCAATGATGGCGGGCCGATGGGCCGCGAGGGTTTCGGGGCGGGGGCGTGTGGCGAGGTGTTGTTCAAGAAATGCGAGGCGCGTATCCATGCGCGGTACATCATCGGACCAACGTAGGCAGTCGTCGGCGCCGTGGGTAAACACGGCTTGGATGCGCCCCGGCGCACACGCGTCTTCGAGGCAGTAGGCGATGGTGGCCATGGCCGGACACTGCGCACGGGCCGCCTGGCAGAAGCGGAGCCCTTCGGGAGCTGTGGCCGCAAAAAAGGCGAGCGCCGGATCGTTCTGCTGGGCAAAGCGCAGGGCCTCAGGGGGCGTAGCGCACACATGCACCCGGTGGCCGCGCGCCTTGAGGCGGGCGATCAGCGCGTCGGGAGGCGAGGCGGCGCAAAGCAAAACGTCCATAGCAGGAAGCAGCCAATGACAAATGCACATGCACGGTACATGCAGCATACGCAAACGCACCGTGGAGATTCCACCGCAAGAGGCCGTGTGGGGGTGTAGGAAAAATCCCCACGCAGAAGGCGGCAGATCGCCCACGCGGTAAGCGGCCGTCTCCTGTAGCGCGCCGTGCACCGAATCTTCGTATGGTGTAGGTACCCCGCAGCGGCACGGGCGCTTGCTGCGCCGACGGCCGTGCTGCCGCGGCTTGCGCCGCGGGTCCGCTCGCACGCTGACTTCTGGAACAGAGCTTCATGGATCGATATGCTGAGCATCTCTCCTCTTCTTGTGCTTGCTGCGCCGAACGACACGGCGTTGCCGGCGGTGCAGCGCGCGCTACGCATCGTACCGGCCGAGGCTACGGTACAGGTGGCGCGGCTGCCGGGCGCCCCGCCCACGCCCAATCGCTGGGCCTCGGCGTCCGTGTTCAACGACCCGCGGGTTGAGCGCCTCACGCTCGGTGTGGCGGAGGCCCCGCTCGAGGCGCAGCGGGCGGCGGTTAAGCAGCACGTGGCCGATGCGTCCGTGCGGCTCGTGGCGTTAAGCACGCCGCCCGATCGGGGCGCCATCCCGCCGCTGGACTGTTCGCTGGTGCAGTGGGCGGCATTTCAGCTGCCCGTGTCGTTGTTGGTTGAGCGCCGGGTGGAGGCGGTACCGCCGCTGCAGCAGCTGGTCGTCCCGGTCGACTTCTCGAAACATGCCCGCGCTGCGCTGCGGTGCGCGCAAGCGCTGGCCGAAACCGCCCAGTGCCGCCCCTCGCTGATGCACGTCATCGAGCGGCCGCAGTACGTGGCCCTAAACGAGATGGACTTGCTCGCGCTCTCTGACCCAACCATTGCCGAGCGGCAGGCACGGCGCCGCGCCGCAGCCCTCACGCGTACGGCCCTTGGCGTAGACGGCGACGCGCTGGCGTTTCATCTGGCGCATGGCGATGCGGCGTCCGAGATCGCGCGTTTTGTGCAGGAGCACCCGGTGGATCTGCTCGTGATGGCCACGCACGGCCTAATCAATCGCTCGCGCCGCCCGCTTGGGCACGTGGTGGAGAAGGTGCTGCGCCGCGTGGTGCGGTCGGTGCTGCTGGTGCGCACCGGCGGGCCGCCGCTCGTTCCGGAAGCGATGGCTGCGCTAAACGCGGTAGATGAGCGGTAGATGAAGGGTAGAAGCTCGCGCGCAACGCCGCCCATAAACAGAAAAACGCCCAACGGCCGCAGGGCCATGGGGCGTCTGTTGTGGCGGTCCGGACGGGACTCGAACCCGCGACCTCTGCCGTGACAGGGCAGCATTCTAACCAACTGAACTACCGGACCGTCTGGTACTGCATACCAATATTTGGTGGTCAGGGGCGGATTCGAACCGCCGACACACGGCTTTTCAGGCCGTTGCTCTACCACCTGAGCTACCTGACCGGGCGTTGTCTGGCGCGGGCGAAGCCCGCAGGCTCCCCATCGGAAGCGGATCCCAATGTAGGCGGCGCACGCGGCGGTGTCAAGCGCCTGCGTCGGTTTCACTCCGAGTTCAACGCGGCTTGGCCAAGGCTTCAGCGCGTGGTGCGCAGCGCATGGCCTGTTGCGGAGGGCGCGCCGCCCCGTCAGCTAAAACCATCGCTCGGGCGGCGGCCCCACATCAGCTTGGTGCGCAGCGTCTTGAAAAAGTGCTGGCCCGGGAGCTTCACGAGGTTAACCGTGTGAGCGGCGCGTTCCACGGTAAATGTGAGGCCGTGTTCCTCCAGCAGCACGCTGCGTCCGTCGGTTGCGCACACGTAGGGCTGGTCGCCGTCTTGCACGCGGGCCGTGATGGTGGCGGTGCCGGGCAGCACGATGGGCCGCACCGTGAGCGTATGCGGCGCGATGGGCGTTAGGATGATGGCGTCGACGCCGGGCGCAATGATGGGGCCGCCGCTGGAGAGCGAGTAGGCGGTGGAGCCGGTTGGGGTGGCCATGATCAGGCCGTCGGCCCAGTACGTGTTGAGGGGCACGCCGTCGACTTCCACCTCGATGTGGATGAGTCCGGCGGCGCCGCTGCGGTCGATAACAAATTCGTTGAGGGCCCACTCGCGGGCGAGCTCCGTGCGCGGCCCGCCTGTAATTTCGAGCACCATGCGCTCCTCCACCGTATAATTGCCGGCCTCGATGGCCGCGACGGCCTTGGTGAGCTGCTCCACCTCGATGTCCGCGAGAAAGCCGAGCCGCCCGATGTTTACCCCAAGCACCGGCGTATCGTGCGCCCCGGTGGCGTGCGCCACGCGCAACAACGTCCCATCGCCGCCAAACGAAAGCAGCACGTCGGCGCGTTCGGTGAGGGCAACGGCATCGCGCGCGTCGAGGGGGTATGCGTCCGCCTGCCCGCGGGCGCGTAGGCCCTCGACCAGGTCGGTATGCACCGAAAACGGAAGCCCCTGACTGGAGAGCCAATCAATGAGCTGCGCCACCGGCGACCAAATTTCTGACTTTGTCGGATTTCCTGTAAGGCCGTAGTGCATGGGGACATGGGTTTACGGAAACGAAAGCACCGGCAATACGGACCAGCACAGCCTTCGTTACGGCCAAGGTGTAACATTTTCTGCGTATGTGAAACGGATCTGTTGGTGACCGGGTGCTACACACGTCATTCCATTGTAGAAGCTTAGCTGTCATGCTTTCCGCCCTTCGTTCCTACGCGCACTGGTTGCATCTTCAGTGGCCCGGCGGAACCGTCGAACAACTCCCCCGCACCGACGCCCATCACCAAACCAACGTCGACGGGGTGTACGTGGTGGGCGACCTGTCGGGCGTTCCGCTCCTCAAGTTTTCGCTGGATAGCGGCGTGCAGGCCGTGCGGCACCTCGTGGCGCACTCCAACCGCCTGGGCCGCGGCCCCGACGATCACGTAGACGTGGTCATCCTGGGCGCGGGCGCATCGGGCATGGCCGCCGCGCGCGAGGCGCAGCAGCAGGGCCTCTCGGTGCGCGTGCTGGAGGCGCAGCGCCGCTTTGCGACGATCAAAGACTTTCAGGCGGGCAAGCCCATCTACACCTATCCGGCCGATATGACCCCGGCGGGCGATGTGCAGGTGACGGCCGATGTGAAAGAGGCGTTGGTGGACGAGCTGGAGGCGCAGACGCAAGACATTTCGGTCACAGCGGCCGAGGCGCATCGCATCCGCGACGCGGGCAACCACCTGGTGGTCGAAACGACGGACGGCGCGGCCATCGAGGCGCGCCACGTGATTGTGGGCATCGGGCGGAGCGGCAACTTTCGGACGCTCGATGTGCCGGGCGAAGACCAGGACCACGTGCACCACCGCCTCCACGATCCCAGCGCCCATGCGGGCGAAGACGTCGTGGTGGTGGGTGGGGGCGACAGCGCGGCGGAAGCAGCCATTGCCCTGACCGAAGCAGGGGCGCACGTGCGGCTCTCGTACCGGCGCGGCACGTTTGGGCGGCCCAAGGAAGAGAACGTGGAGCGGCTCTACGAGCTGGCGTCGTACCACGCGGGCGAGGGCACGCTCGAACTCATCCTGAACAGCGAGGTGCGCCGCATCGAAAAAGATCGGGTGGTGCTTGAAACGCCGGACGACACCGAAACGGTGCCCGCGCAACACGTGTACGCCACAATTGGCCGCGAGGCGCCCATCGACTTCTTCCGGCGCTCGGGGATTGCGTTGCGCAACGATTGGGGCGATCCCCCCGATAGCTGGCGGGCGGCCGTGTCGTCGCTCGACTGGGTAACCGACCTCCGGTGGGACCGCATCGGGGCGATGACGGCGTTTGTGCTCTTTATGGCCGCCGTGTACAGCTGGACGAAAAGCGGCTGGCTGCACCGTCTGGCCCAAGAGGCCGGGGCGTTTCCGTTTTCAATCACTCCACCGGCCGATCCCGCGTCGCTCGCGGGCGTGGTGCTCACGTCCATGCAGCAGCCGTCGTTCTACTACACGCTGGCGTACTCGGCCATCGTGGTCATCTTCGGGTTTCGGCGCATCCGTCGTCGCAAAACGCCCTACGTGAAGGTGCAAACCCTCACGCTCATGGCCATTCAGGTGGTGCCGCTCTTTCTGTTGCCGGAAGTCATTCTGCCGTACCTGGGGCACAACGGGCTTTTGCCCACCGGCGTGCTCGACGCCCTCTTTCCGGTTACGGAGTATGCCGTGCATGGCCGCGAATACTGGCGGGCCTACGGCTTTATTCTGGCGTGGCCGCTAAGCGTTTACAACGTGTTTACCGCGGAACCGCTGTGGTGGTGGATTGGCATTTGCTTTGTCCAGACCTTCGTTCTCATCCCGGCGCTCATCTACTACTGGGGCAAAGGCGCCTACTGCGGATGGATCTGCTCGTGCGGGGCCCTGGCCGAAACCCTCGGCGATACCCACCGCGACAAGATGCCGCACGGCGAGGGCTGGAATAAGCTGAACCTGGCCGGACAGGCCCTCCTGGCGCTTGCGTTTGCGCTCCTGTTCCTGCGCATCGGCGGGTGGATATGGCCCGGCAGCTGGATGGAAGCGGTGTACGCGCAGGTTTTTTACGGCACGGTCGCCGGGCTCAAGCTCAACTACAGCTGGCTGGTGGATGTGGTGCTGGCGGGCATGATTGGCTACGGCGTGTATTTTTGGCTGAGCGGGCGGTTCTGGTGCCGGTTCTTCTGCCCGCTCGCTGCACTGATGCACATCTACGCGCGGTTCAGCCGGTTTCGTATCCTGGCCGATAAGAAAAAATGCATCTCGTGCAACGTGTGCACCAGCGTGTGCCATCAGGGGATCGACGTGATGCACTACGCCCAGCAAGGAGCGCCGATGGAAGACCCCGAGTGCGTGCGCTGCTCGGCCTGCGTGCAAAGCTGCCCCACCGGCGTGCTGTCGTTTGGGCAGGTGGAGCCGTCGACGGGGCAAGTCATTACCGTTGACGAGCTGGAGGCCTCCTACACGCGCATCCAGGAAGAAGCGGCTGCTTAACGTTGCAGGGCATGCAGGTCTCGCTTCATCGTAACGGCCTTGATACGCGCTGAAGGGCTCTTTTTGACGATCCTGTCGCCCCTAAAAGGTTCGTTGCGTCCGCATGCCGCTGATAGCGCAGGCATGCCGCTCGTCCATTCCACAGGATCCGACGCGCGCCGCGGTCTTTCAGGAGCATGCATCGGTCGCTGATGCACTCCGCACTGCTTCTTCCTCCTGGCCGTTTTACGTACCATGCGTCGTTTGTTCTGTTGGATTGCTTGTCTCCTGTTCCTTGCAGTCCCTGCACGCGGGCAAAATGCCGCGACGGGCGAGGGCGTCATTCAGGGCCGCATCATCGATGCGTCGACCAACGAGCCGCTCATTTCGGCTACGGTGGCGCTGTGGCAAGACACGACCCTGGTCACCGGAACGGTGACCCAAAAGAATGGGACCTTTACGCTCGAGGGCATTCGGCCGGGCACGTATGAGCTGCGGATGAGCTACGTGGGGTACACGACCAAGCGCCGGTCCATCACGATGAGAGACGACGCGATGCAGCGTAGCCTTGGCACGGTCGCCCTGGCGCAAGATGCGTCGCAGCTCGAGGGCGTGGAGATCACGGGCGAGCGTTCGTTCATGGAGAACCGGATCGACCGTACGGTCTACAACACCGCCGACCAGGTGACGACGCTGGGCGGTACGGCGAAGAACGTGCTGGAGAGCATCCCGTCCATTCAGGTGGATATTGATGGCAGCGTGAGCTTCCGCGGGAATGAGAATGTGGCTATTCACATCAACGGCAAGCCGACGTCGCTGTCGGGCGCGGCCCTCGCGGGATTTCTGCAGAGCCTCCCCGCAGACGCCATTGCCAGCATAGAGGTCATCCCCAACCCGTCGGCCAAATTTGACCCGGAGGGCATGGCGGGCATCATCAACATTGTGCTGAAGAAAAATCGTGAGAGCGGTTGGAATGGCGGCCTTACCGCAGGGGTGAACGACAGTCCGGGCGCCAACCTGTCGGGCAACGTGGGCTATCAGGGCGGGCCGTGGACGCTCTTTACCACCTACGGCTTTCGGTACGACGAGGATACGTCCTCGGGGTATCGGTTTCGGCGCAACCTGCAAACCGACCCGATCTCGGCGCTGGAGCAGCTAAGCAACGAGTTCGACAGGGGGCGTTCGCACTCGTTCACGGCGCAGGTGGACTACAGCCTCAGCGACATCAGCACCCTCTCGCTGACGAGCGTGCTGCGCACCAGCACCGACGACGAATCGGGCACGACGCAGTACTTTGAGCAGAACAATACGGGCGTTGTCGTTGATCGCTACCGGCGCCTCAGCGATGAAAATGACAACGACATTGGGGCCGACGTGCGCCTGTCTTTTGCCCGCACCATTAAGCCGCGCGAGAATGAGCTTACGGTCGATCTGCGGTACGAGACGGATCAGGAAGAAAGTACCTCGATCTACCGGCAGCGGAACGTGACGTTGGGGGGCACGGTGGGCGACTTTACCGAGCGCGAGCGCGCCGAAGAAGCCGAAACCGAGCAAGAGGCCAGCTTTGAGGTGAACTACATTCGCCCGCTTACCGACACGTACGGCATTGACGTGGGCTACAAGGCAGATTGGGAGCGCGAGTCAACGGATTTCTTTGCGGCGGCGTTCAACTTCCAAACGAATCAGTTTGAGCCGCAGCCTGAGCGGGGCAGCAACTTTACGTACGACGAGCAGATCCACGCGGCCTTTGGCATCGTGAATGCCGATTGGGGGACCTGGGGCGCGCAGGTTGGCGTGCGCGCCGAGCAGGCCCTCACCACCTTCGATCTGGCCGACGGCAACGCCTACGACAACAACTACTTCAGTCTCTTTCCCAGCGCGTACCTGATGTACGAGCCGTCGCAACAAACGAAGTTTCGGCTCAGCTACAGCAAGCGCATCAATCGGCCGAACTCGTGGCAGCTGAATCCGGTGGATGACTATGAGGACCCGCTCTTTCGCCGCATTGGCAACCCGTCGTTGAATCCGGAATACGTGCATGCGTTTGAGTTTTCCGCCACGCAGTACGTGGGGCCGTTCACGCTCACGATGAGTCCGTATTTTCGGCGCACGGTCGACAAGATTGAGTGGCAACAGCGCATCACGCCCGAGGGGGTGACCATCACCACGTTTGAGAATTTCGCCACGAGCAATTCTTACGGGACCGAGCTTGTAAGCACATTTGACTGGCAGAAGCTGCTGCGCGGCACCGTCAGCGCAAACGCGTACCGCGTGGTAACCGACGGAAGCAATGTGGACAGCGACTTGAGCAGCGACGCGCTGGGGTACTCGGGCCGCATCAACCTGACGGTTACGCCGCTGGATGGCTGGAAGGCGCAGTGGTCGCAGTTTTATCGGTCGCCGCTCGATGTGCCTGGGGGGCGCATTGACGGCCGTACCATGACAAATGTGGCTGTGCAGCGGCAGCTGTTCAACAACAAGGCCTCCATCAGCTTGCAAGCGCGCGACTTGTTCGGTACCATGAACTTTCAGTTGTACCGCAGCGACAACCTGTTTACGCAGCGCACACGGTTCAACTGGAGCGCGCAAGAGTTCTCGCTTACGTTCACGTACACGTTCGGCGCCTCAGATTCCCGCGACCGGGGCCGGCGAAGAGACGGCGGCTACGGCGGAGGCGATGCGGGCGGTGGCATGATGCCGTAACGGCGCCCGCGCATCTTTCGCGCTCTGCTCGCATGACGTGACCTTAATGCTACGAACCATTTTGCCACAACAGAAACGCCGCCACATCGAGTGGGGGCTCATCCTGGGCTTTTGGACGCTCTTCGCGGTGCTCATCGCCGGGAGCCGCTTGGTAGGGCCCGACGATGGCATCACCTTTGGCCCGGAGCTGGCCCGGCGCGTGGGCCGCGTGTTTCTCACCAGCTACTTGTGGGCGGCCCTCACGCCGCTCATCTTTTGGATTGCTGAGCGCTTCGAGCTGGAGCGGGCCCGGTTGGGGCGACACCTGCTGCTGCACCTGGCCGTTGCCGGCGCTGTGGCGATCTTTATGGACCTGAGCGGCGATGCCGTTCGGGCCTTCGTGCTCCCCTCGCCCGACGACCCGTCGCAGTTCCATCCGATGCGCGCCATTGTGCGCTTCTGGTTCCTGAATGAGCTCATCATGTACGCGGCGGTGCTGGCTGTGGGCGTGGCCCGCGTGTACTACTGGCGCCACCACGAACGCCGCGAAGAAGCCCAGCAGCTCAAGGCCGAAACGGCACGCCTGGAGGCCCAGCTCACACACGCCCGCCTCGAAGCGCTGCGGATGCAGCTCAACCCGCACTTTTTGTTCAACACGCTGCACGCCATCTCCACCCTCGTCGGCCGCGATCCACAGGGCGTGCGGCGCATCATCGCCCGTCTTAGCGGACTGCTGCGCTACGTGTTGGAGGAAGACGATGCGCAGGAGGTACCGCTGGAGGACGACGTGCAGTTCCTGCGCGACTACCTGGAGATTCAGCAGATCCGCTTTCAGGGGCGCCTCGACGTGTCGATGGACATCGCGCCCCGCACGCAGCACGCGCTGGTCCCTACGCTGCTGCTGCAGCCCATCGTGGAGAATGCCATCAAGCACGGCGCCAGTCAGGCCGCGGGCGGCGGCCGCGTTGCGCTGCATAGCGAGCGGCAAGGGCAGCGCCTCGTGCTTCACGTGGATGACAACGGCCCCGGCATTACCGGCGAAGAGGCACTGCAGGGCGGCGTGGGCCTCAAAAACGTGCGCGAGCGCCTCAGCGGACTCTACGGCGACGACGCCACCATCGCCTTTAGCGACAGTCCCTTGGGCGGGTTGCGCGTTACGGTTGCCTGGCCCTTTCGCGATGCGGTACCGCCGGCGCATCATCGTTCGTCTGCTTCACAACTTGCTTCAACGCCATGACCGACGCCTCCCCCGATGCTTTGCGCGTACTCATTGTAGACGACGAGCCGCTGGCCCGTCAACGCCTGCGCGACCTGCTGAGCGATCGCTCCAACGTTACCGTCGTGGGCGAGGCCGACACCGGCACCGACGCCATTGCGGCGCTTCGCAAGCACCGCCCGGATCTGCTCTTTCTGGACGTTCAGATGCCCAACGGCTCGGGGCTGGATGTGGTAGAGGCCGTGGGGCCGGAGCACATGCCCGTCACGGTTTTTGTGACGGCGTACGACCAATACGCCCTCGAAGCCTTCGATGCTGCGGCCACCGACTATCTGCTGAAACCATTTGACGATGAGCGCTTCGAGCAGGCCTTTCGCCGGGCGCGCAAACAGGTGGAAACCAACGCCCTGGGCGACGCCTCTGAGCACCTGAGGCAACTCCTGCGCGCTACCGAGTCGTCGGGCGATACGTCCTCCAGTACGGAGGACTACCTGCAGCGCATTGCCGTGCACCTGCGGGGCCAGGTGCGCATCGTGCCGGTCGACGAAATCACGCACATTACGGCCGATGGCACGTACGCCGAGCTGCATACGCCCGACGGTACGCACATCGTGCGTGAGCGCATGAAGACGCTGGAGGCGAAGCTCGACCCTGCGGCGTTTGTGCGGATTCACCGATCAACGATTGTGCGTCTCGATGAGGTGAGCACGATCTTGCGCGGCGGGGGCGGCGACTACGCGGTGCGCCTGCACGATGGCACGCGGCTAAGCGTAAGCCGCCGTCGTATCGACGAACTGGAAGATCGCCTCGATGTAAAAGCGCTCAACAACTGACGCTCCAACGTTTTGGTAGCGGTGTGTCGCATGCTTTACGGATGCGGTGCACGGGCGCTTTCCTGCCCAATGCCTTTTTACGTATCCAACCCCAGCTCGGCCTATGGCTTCGTTTCGCACGCTGTGTAGTTTTTTGTTTTTGCTTTGTACGCTGTGGGCGGCGCCCGCGACAGGACAGACGGCGCCGCGCGCCGAATCGGCTGACCTGGGCACGATCGCGTTTGCGACCTCGGGGACGCCGGCGGCGCAGGCGTACTTCCTGAAAGGCGCGCTGGCGCTGCACAGCTTCTGGTACCCGCAGGCCCGCGACTACTTCCAGCGCGCCCAGCGGCTCGATCCGGGGTTTGCCATGGCGTACTGGGGCGAGGCCATGACGCACGACCATCCGCTGTGGGACCAGCATGACAATGCGGCGGGCCGGGCGGTGCTGGCCCGCCTCGACTCGGTGGCCGCGGCCTCGGGCGTGGCGGCGACGCCCCGCGAGGAGCGCTACCTGCAGGCGGTGCGCACGCTGTTTATGGGCGAGGGCACCATCGACGCGCGCCGCCGCGCCCATGCCGACGCGATGGTGGCGCTGCGCAAGGCGTACCCATCGGACGACGAGGCGGCGATCTTCGCGGCCCTCGCGCGTATGAGCCTGCCGTCGTTCTCGTACGAGGAGCCGTCCGATGTCGTCCCCATTGCCGCCGATCTGGAGGCCATCTACCAGCGCAAGCCGCGCCATCCCGGCGTGCTGCACTACCTGATTCACGTGTACGACTCGGCGCTCTTTGCTCCGCTCGGGCTGCGCCCGGCCCAAACGTACGCCAAGGTGGCGCCGGCGGCGTCGCACGCCTTGCACATGCCCAGCCACATCTATCGCTCGCTGGGGCGCTGGACGGACGTCATTCCGCCCAACGTACGTGCGTACCAGGCCTCGGTAGACTGGCAGCAGCGCACCGGCCGGCCCATCCACATGCGCGACTTCCATTCCTACCGCTGGCTCTTTGATGCGTACGTGGCCCTGAATCGTCCGGAGGATGCGTGCCAGCACATGGACCGGCTGCAGGGTCTCAT
The DNA here is from genome assembly GCF_000419585.1 of Salisaeta longa DSM 21114. NCBI lineage: Bacteria > Pseudomonadati > Rhodothermota > Rhodothermia > Rhodothermales > Salisaetaceae > Salisaeta > Salisaeta longa. The sequence goes on along the minus strand of NZ_ATTH01000001.1, from coordinate 1,320,160 downwards.
CGACCAGGCGCAGGCGCGTGACGAGTCGACCGGGCGCATGCCGGAGGTGCTGGCGTATATGGCCGAGGAGTATCAAACGGCCTTCGAGGACGGTTCGTGCGCGGCGGCCGCGGGCACTCCATAGCGCGTGCCTCCGTTTGCTTTTGTGGCTGGGCGTGGTCCCCAATGAGTTTTCAGCAAGCACCTCGCTGAGGGAAGAATCTGCGGCGATGGGCGCACGTATAGCTGCATGTTCTCCCCTTTCAGCTGATGCAATCGCGTCTTCGGTGCGTACCACGTTCCGCCTGCTGCTCCGGTTTTTGCTTGCTGTGCTCGTGTTGCTCTTTGGGTTGGGCTATGCCTGCCGGCACCTGCCGCCCGAGTGGTTTTGGTGGACGGGCCCGGTGGCGGTCTTTCTGCCGTTGCTTGCTCTGCTTTTGTTGCCGGCCATTGCATGGTACCTCCCGCGGGCCGCATGGCAGGGCGCAGCGCCCACGGCCTTGGGGTGGGGCGTGCTGCTCGTCCTCATCGGCGTGCGCTTTGGGCCGAACTGGACCGTGCCGTATCAGCCGGCATCTGCCAAGGCGCCAGCCCTGCGCGTGATGAGCTATAACGCTCCGGTGCACGGACCGCATCCCGACTCGCTCGCGCAGCGCACGGTTGCGTTGGTGCAGCAGGCCCAGCCCGACCTTTTGGGCCTGCAAGAGCCCTGGCTGCGCCTCACCAAACGGCGCACGGTGGCCGGGGCGCCGCACCTGCAGGCGCTGTTGCGTCGGACCGACCTACGCCCGACGCCCGCGCTTCGTCCGCGCGAACGCATCCGGCAGCCCGTGCTGGCGCGCATCCCGCTAACGGCTTACAAAACGTACATCCTGGGCACCGACTCGCTCTTTGCCGAGACGGTGGCTACCCGCACCACGGTGCGCTGGCAGGGGCGCCGCCTGGCGGTGTACAACGTGCACCTGAACACCGTAAGCCCATCGAAGCCCTGGCGCGCGGCGCTTACGCGGATGCTCAATGGCACGTTTTGGTGGGAGGCCATCGAAACGTATCGCCAGGCGATGCTGCGGCGCGCCCGCGAGGCCCGCGTCCTGCGCGACCTGATTGCTCACGAGCCGCTCCCGGTCATCGTACTGGGCGACTTCAACAGCACGCGCCACCACTGGGCCTACCACCACGTCGCAGAAGGGCTACGCGATGCGTACACCATCGCCGGACGCGGCTGGGGCGGCACCTATCCGGCCACGTGGCCGCTGGTGCGTATCGACCACATCCTGGTAAGCAAGGCCCTCCGCGTGCAAGGCGCGCGCGTCCTGCCCACGTACGGCTACTCCGACCACCGCCCGGTCGTCGCAGAACTGGTGTGGCACAAGTAGGCGCGCGTCGTCTTTTCCAAGCAGCCGGCGTCGCCGGGCGTACCAAGAACGTCAGGGTTGCGGCGAATCGCCGGCCCCCGTGGGGCGTGCAGCACACGCGACGGTTTTGCGTACCTATCCCCCAACGTCATGATAGCTTCTGCCGCGTCGCGCGGGCTGATTGGGGCCCTGCTCATCGGACTCCTCGGCGGGCTCGGCCAGCGCCTGCAGGCGCAAACGGTGGTAACCATCGACTCGACAGCGAGCGTCATTGCGTATACCGGCTCGGCGCCGCTTCATGATTGGACGGGCACCAGCCGGTCGGTTACGGGGCGGTTTGTGCTCGGCGGCGCATCGCCCGACAGCCGTGTTGCGCGCATCCGTGTGCCGGTCGCTAGCTTCGACAGCGGCAACAACCGTCGCGACCGAAAGATGCGAGCCGTAACCGAGGCACAGCGCTACCCCATGGTTCGCTTTCGGGCGTCGCGCCTGCAGCGTGTAGCCGACGCCGCGGCGCCCGATGGAACGCAGCGGTGGGCCGTGGCGGGCACGCTCACGTTCCACGGCCAGTCGCACCGCCTGCGCGATACGGTGCAGGTCACCCAAACCGCGGGCCGCGTGCGGGTGCGGGCGCGCTTCCCGGTGTCGCTGACGCGCTTCGGGGTGGAGCGGCCGTCGTTTTTGTTCTTCACCGTGGCCGATACGATACGCATCGACGCGACACTCGTGGGCCGCATCCGGCGCCGCTAAGCCGCCACCGCGTCGGGGACGTACCAGCCCGTGGTGCGCCCGGCGGGCGTCAGAAAACGCTGGGCGGCGGCGTTCACTGCGTCCACCGTCACCGCGTCGATACGGTCGAGGTAGGTGGTGTACAGCCGCCAGTCGCCCGCAGCGATGGCCTCGTTAAGCTGGGCGGCCACCTGAAACGAGCCGTCGCGCCCAAACGCCTCCTTGGCGATGAGTTGCTTCTTGGCGCGGGCCACTTCGTCGGCCGTAACGCCGTCGGCGCGCACGGCAGCGAGGGTTTCCTCGATGGCCGCCTGCACCTCCTCGTGGGTGCGCTCGGGGTTCAGGAACGCAAACAGCGAGAACAGGCTCGGATCACGCAGGCGAAAGTTCATCGCAAACACGTCGGCCGCAAGGCCCCGGTCGGTGAGGCGGCGGTACAGGCGGCTGCTTTTGCCCGAGGCCAGGATGCGGGCCAGCACGTCGAGGGCGTCGGAGGCCTCATCCAGCGCGGGCGGCGACTTGTAGCCCATGAGCACCGCCCCCAGCTGCCCGTCTTGGTGCACCGTCACGTGGCGCGGACCGGCCTGCTCGGGCTCGCGCGTGGTCACTTCGGGGATGGCGTGCGGGGCGCGCGGAAGATCGCCAAACGCCTCGGCCACCTGCGCGAGCGCCGCGTCGCGGTCCACGTCGCCAATGATGGACAGCGTGGCGTTGTTGGGCCAGTAGTAGGTGTCGTAGAAATGCTTCAGCCCGTCGCGCGAGATCGTTTCGATGTCGCTGCGCCAGCCGATGGTGGGGTGATGGTACGGATGCGCCACGAAGGCCGCGCTCCACACAGCGTCAAACAGCCGCCGCGTGGGCTCATTCTGCCCCTGATCGTACTCGTTGAGGATCACCGTGCGCTCGGCCTCGACGTCGTCGGGGTCGAGCAGGGCGTTGCGCATGCGATCCGCCTCAATCTCGATGGCCAGCGGCAGATGCTCTTTTGGCAGCATCTCGTAGTAGTTGGTGCGGTCGACCCAGGTAGAGGCGTTTACCTCGGCGCCCACGCGCTGCAGCGTGTCGAAGATGGACGTGCCCCGGCGCTTATGAAACCGCTCGGTGCCCTTAAACATGAGGTGCTCCAGCATGTGGGTGGCGCCGGTGTGGCCCGCATGCTCGTTGCGGCTGCCCACATGATACGTCACCATGAAGGTAACCACGGGCGCCGCCGTGTCTTCCAGAAAGAGCACCTGCAGGTCGTTGGCATCCAGGCGAAAGCCGTCGATGCCGCCCGAGGATTCAATGAAGGAAAAAGCGTCGTGCATAAGGCGGATGCGATTGAAGGCAGAAGCGTACAGCCGTCATACCGCAGGCCGGGCGTGGGGTTCAGGGCGAGTGGCGCCGCCAAGGGCCCATGCGCGTGGCGGCCCCAGGGCCATCTGTTGCCAAGCCGCTACGTTTGCGGCGGAGCGTCCGTGTCGGCGGTCCGTTGCATCCCTCCGCATGTGTCTCAACACCCGTGTTGCCTATGCTATCGCCCGAGTTGCCCGTCGTCGATCCGGCCTTGCAGCCGGCCGCAGACTTTGCGCGTCCCGCGCCGCTTGATCTGTCGTTTCCGGGATGGACGCCCGACGTGTTTGCCCTGCTCGATCGGCTGCGCGCGCATCCGCACATCGACCAGTACAAGCAGGAGAAGCCCGGCGTGACGACGCTGCTCAAGGACCCGTTTAAGCAGTACCGCGACGACCTCGTGGTGAACTGGGTGCTGCCCAACCGCCTCGATCTCGAAACCGAGAAGAATGTCTTCAGCCGGCTCCTCAAAAACGATTTTGGGGCGGGCGGTTGCCACGACAACCTGTGGATGGCGTTTTACCGGCCGCACACCAAGCGCCTGAAGGACGTGCAGGTGTCGCACAAAATTTCGCCCGATGGTTTTGAGGTGGGCCTCTACGTGGGATCCTACGCGAAGGATTTGCTCGACCGGGCGCTGGCGCGTATTGCCGCAGCCCCGGCCACGTACCTCGACCTCATCAATCCGCTGCTGGACCAGGCGGGCTGGCACTGGGGCTTTCATGCCGGTACGGGCGATGCCAAGCGGGCGCCGCGCTTCACGGCTCCTCTCGCGGAGCTCCCCGAGGGGCTGTCGTCGGCCGATGGACTCTGGCTGCGCCGCCGCTTTCCGCGCGATCAGGTGCTCGATTGGGGGCCGCAGCTCGTGGCGCACGCGCTCGATGCGGTGGCCGATGTGTGGCCGTTGTATCGGTTCTACTTGGCCGGTCGTTGATCCGTTCGCGTGATGAGTGCGATCCAATCGCCCGCGGCCGTGACGCGAAGCGGCAGCCAGCGTCCGCCTGGCGTGGTGATGGCGGGGCTCCACTGGCTCGACGGAGCGTTCAGCCAGCGCACGGTTACGAGGCCCTTCTGGCTGCGCAGGTCGAGGCGCACCGCCCCACCATCGGGAAAGTAGACCACGTACTGCGCGCCGGGGATGCGGGTGAGGTAAGCCTCGTTGGGCGAGCGGTCGGCCAGGAGCGTGTGCCGGGCGTCGGGTACTGCCTGCGGAAACGCAAACGCGGTGGCCAGGGCGCGGGCGCTGGACAGGTGAGCGCGCGCCGCAGCATTCAGTCCGATGCCATACGGCGGCCGATGGAAGCGCACGGAGGCTGCCCCGCCGATCAGCGAGCGCCAAAAGCGGTCGATACCCTCCGCAGCCCCGCCGGTCCAGCGTACCGCACCGCCGTAAATCTTTACGTGGTTGATGGGCCGCGGCGCGTCTTGGAGCCGCCGGTACACCCATTGCAGGCGCGTCCAGTGGAGCTCGGTGCGCTGGCTTGCATTCTGCGACAGCTCGATGAAGTCGAACGCAGCGGTATCGGCGTGGGCGATGCGGTGCGGGCCCTTGCGGACGTCGTGTGCCTGAAACATCTCGGTGACATGCACGCGGCGCCCGGCCTGCGCGGCCCGCCGCCGTACGTGCGCCATCCAGTACCGGCTCCAGGCCACCGGATGCTGCGTGAGGAGTTCGTTGGTGACGACATACAGCACGTGGTTGTAGCGGAGCGTAGCGTCCAGCACGCGATCCACAAACCGCCGCTGATAGCGCAGCACGGTGGTGTCGTGGTGCGCGCCGGGTATGGTCTGGTAGAAGTCATGCGTCACGCCGTTGTCGTGCGCGACGGTTGTGTAGTGGCCGTCGCCGCGGAGCGTCGTGTGCGTCGTGTCGTAGTTGACGTTGTTGTCGGGATTCCACGGACTGTCGGCCCAATGCGTACGGCTTTGGTCCCACTGATCCCACAGCTCCACCTGCACGATGATGTCGCGGGCGTGGGTGAGCCGCAGCAGGCGTTCGAGGCGGGTCCAGTATTCCGGATTCCACCGCGTCAGATCGTACCGCCCGTCCGGACGCTGGTAAAACGGATACACCTCGTACCCGCGAATGCGGCGGCTGCTCATGGTGAGGCGGATGTAATTGCCCCCGGCGTTCACCAGCGAGTCGAGGTGGGCTTCGAGGCCCGGCATCTGGAAGAGGTTGTCATCACGCGTGCCGCCCAAAAGCATGACGGGCGCGCCCTCGTACGACCAAAACCGCGGATTTTCAGCAGCGGGCTGCACCCCCTGTCCCCAAGCGCCCGTCCCGCTTGACGCGCCCGCGAGCACGGCCCACGCGAGCAGGGCTTGCATTACGGAAAGAAGGCGTTGCGTGCTGCGCATCATGAAGCCTCCAGGTAAATGTGCTGCCGGTAGCTGTGGCGACGGATGGCAGGAAAGCGGTAGAAGAACCGGTCGAGCGCATGCATCGCACGGCCCATGCTGCCCTTGAGAAGGTAAAAAGAGATCATTCGAAAGAGGAGCAGCTCGGGGTAGCGCACCGAAACGGAGAAATGATCGTCCAGCTGCGACACCTCGTCGGGTGTGAGCGGAATCTCGTGCGCATCGCCAAACTTGGGAATCCACCCGCGGCCCACCACATGCCGCCGAAACCACATCAGGAGCGGATTCCGGCCGTTATTTTCCCAGAAGAACGCTCGCCCGTTGGGCTTCATCACACGTCGTAAGGTGCGTACAAACGCAGCAAACGGCTCCACGTGGTGTAAAATCATGGCGCCATAGACAAAGTCGGCCCGCGTATCGAGCGCAGTGAGCTCCTCGGCGGTGCAGCACACCGGCGTGATGTTGTGGATGCCGTGTTGGGTGCAGTACGTGGCAAGGTTGTCGATGGCCACGGCGCTGGCGTCTACGCTGATGACGTGGGCGCCGTGGTAGGCAAAGAACAGCGAGGCCGAGCCGCGCCCGCAACCCACGTCGATGAGCGTGCGCCCCTCAACGTTGCCAAAGTGTTGCAGCGCTTGCTGCAGGTTGGGTTCGTTGAGATCGGGCATGGCCACCCGGCTGTAGGGGTTGGCGTGGCCCTCGGAAAATATCTCGTCCCAGAATGCGCGGGGCGAGCGGGCTGTTGCGGAGGAGGACATGGAGCGTTGATCGTTAAGGGAAAGCAGCGGAGCGGTTGGGAGGTAAATACTGAGGTGTTGCAAGCACTACGCAGAAGAGACGCCACGGACGGGGATCGAGGAGCAAGGGCCTTCGTCGGGTGACGGAAGGCGCTTGCTCCTCCGGCATCGATCCCCAAGAGCAGGGGCACCACGAAGCGCGCACACGCTGAAGGGTTCAGGCGGGCGCGTCGCGGGCTACCATTGAATATTGGAGGTTCGGTCGTTGGTATCGTTTGCGAGCGGCGGAGCCTCGTCAACCGTCAGCACGGCCTCTACGCGGCGGTGCGGGCGGCAGCCCCGGTCGCGGCCTTCGGCCGGGCATGCGGCATCTACTTCGCCATGGCCGTGCACGATGAAGCGGGCGTCGGAGATGCCCAGGCTGCGAAGGAAGGTGCGCACGGTTTGGGCGCGGCGCTGCGAGAGCGCGGCGTTGTAGTCCGTGCTTCCCACGGCGTCGGCAAAGCCGTCTACGCGCAACATGGTTTGGGGGCAAACCTTCAACGCGCCGGCCACTTGCTGCAGGAGGTCTCTTGAGGCTTCGGTAAGCTGTGCGCTGTCAAAGGCAAACAGCACCTTTTGCTGCAGCGGGCCGCACGCCAGCGCGGGCTGCGGGGCGGGCCCCACCTCGATCACCACATCTTTCGTTGATTGCCCCAGGGCATTTTCGGCGGTGAGCGTTACGGTGTAGGTGCCAGGGGATTGGAAGGCATAGCCTTGCCCGGTCTCGCTGCGCATGGTGCCAATGTAGCGGTCGGCGTTGTAGTGGTGCAGTCCCCGCTCGGTCACCGGTTCGGTGCCATCACCAAAATTCCACTGTACCGAGAGGGGCGCCGTGCCATGCAGGGCCGCCTGAAACTGTACCAGCTCGCCGGTACGCACGGTGGTGGTGTCTGCGCTGAGCGCAAGGATGCGGGCCGGGGCCGTCGGCTCACGCACCGTTACGGTCTTGTGGATGCGGTCGGTGCCGCCGTCGTTATGCGCGACCACCGTTACCGTGTACGCGCCCTCCAGCGGATAGGCGTGCGTCGTAGCGAGACCCTGCGCGGTGGTGCCGTCGCCCATCGTCCAGGTGTAGCGCACGGGCCGATCGACGTCCGGAGCGGTGTGTACCGTGAACTGCCCGTCTGTGCCGCGATCGATGACATCGGGCCCTTCAATACGGAGCAGGTCAACCGGCTTTGGGGCCGCGTTTAAGGTGCTGCGCACGCCTACGCCCCAAAAGCCGAGGCCGTCGAAGCGCGCGCGGCCGTCGGTGCGGCTGTCAATGGCGTTGTCGGGCATGGTGGCGTATGCGGTGGCTTCTACGAACACCGACGCGTGCCGCGTCACCACGTAGTCGAGCCCCAGGCCAAAGGTAACGCCCGTGGCCGGATTGTCGCCGCCAAGGGTGACGTTGGGGCCGGCGTTAAAGTAGGGCGACAGCGATTGGCGCGGAAAGAGAATCCAGCGGCCGATGGCTTGCAGCGTGAGCATTTCCGTATTCTGGACATTGGCCTTGGGATAGTTGGCAAAGGTGCCGCCCAGGCCCACGCTGAGGCCTTGCGTGAGGGTGTAGCCCATCTCGCCGTTGAAGCTGTACGGTTCGATGGCGTAGGTGGAGATGTCCGTTTCGCTGACCGATGTCCCCACGCCGAGGCGCGCATACGCCGTGTGGGGGGCACGAATGACCTGCGCCGTTGCCACGGCCGGCAGCATCAGGAAAAGGAGAAAGAGGACGGAGTGAGCAAAGGCACGCATCGTATTCACCGGGCTGTATCAATCACCAACGGAAGGGGGTTCGGCCCAGCACGGGCACCGAACAAGGGCACGCCCAACGTAACGAAGCCGCTCCGTTGCCTGCTTATCCCTGCGCGCATCCGTGGCAGGACACCAGGCGTGTGCGTCGTGCGCCTGCGGACGGCTGCGCTATGGAATGTTTGGCGCACCGCACCAGGGCCCCGACGGTTGACGTGCTGGGGCGCAGACTTTAGGTCATCCCGGAGAGGAGGCTGAAGGTCACGCTGAAAGCGCAATCTCCGCAAAGGGGCGCTCCTGCCCATACATGGAGATCGTACCACAGGTATGACCTTCAGCCCCAACAGTGGCATGACCTTCGTCCTCCACGTCACTCCTCACGATCGTTTCTTGCGATGACAAGGAGCGTACTGCTTTTTGTGTGTTGAGCATCCAGTCGGTCAAAACCCGTCCGAGCAGCCATCTGAACCACCAACATTGCATTTCTATCATCAACCACTGTTGTCATTGCGAGGAGCCGAAGGCGACGCGGCAATCTCCGCAAAGGGGCACTCCTGCTCGTACATAGAGATCGTACCACAGGCATGACCTCCGGCCCCATCATAGATATGACCTTCGGCCCCCACGTCATTCACGTGCGTTCATTCCTCGCGATGACAAGGAGCGTATTGCTCTTTTGGGCGTTGAGCGTGCAGATACGGAAATCCACCCGAACGGCGCCAGGACGACATCCAGTCGATGCGGTTGCTCTGCGCCTGGGGCCTGGCGGTTGACGTGCTGCGGCGCAGGCCCTACGTTTGGAAGCGGTTTTCTCTTTCCCAAACGATCGCTCCTATGTCTGATGTGCTCCAGATACGTACCGAGGGTCCGGTGCAAACCCTCACGCTAAACCGACCGGCGAAGCGCAACGCGCTCAACGGAGCCCTTGTGGCGCGCCTCCACCAGGCGCTCGATGATGCCGCGGCCAACGATGCCGTGCGCGTGCTCGTGCTCACCGGGGCCGGGTCGGTGTTTTCCGCCGGGGCCGACCTTGCAGCGCTGAAGGCCCTGCGCACGGCAGGTCCCATGCAGAACCGGAACGACTCGCGTCAGCTCGCCGATCTTTTTGCTGCGGTGTACACCCACCCGAAACCCGTTATTGCGAAAGTGAACGGGCATGCCATCGCGGGCGGCAGCGGGCTGGCGGCGGTTTGCGATTTGGCGGTGGCCGCGGAAGGGGCCAAGATGGGCTTTACCGAAGTGCGCATCGGGTTTGTGCCGGCTATCGTGATGGTGTTTGTGCGCCGGAAGCTGGGCGAAACCGTCGCCCGCGACCTGTTGCTGCGGGGACGCCTCCTCGATACGCAGGAAGCGGCTGCGCTGGGGCTCATCACCGCGGCGGTGGCGCCCGACGCGCTCGACGAACGCGTGGCAACGCTTGCCAACGAACTCGCAACGGAAACCAGCGGCTCGGCGGTTGCGCTCACCAAGCAAATGCTGGCGCAGGTGCCGGGCATGGGGCTGCACGAAGCCCTCGACTATGCCGTGCAGATGAACGCGTTTGCTCGCGCCACAGACGACTGCCAGGCCGGCATCCAGGCGTTCTTAGACAAGGAGCCGCCGCCCTGGAAGCGCACAGACGAGGCGCCCTCAGATGCGTGAGGCGCGGTCGCGTGAATGGGCGTTACACAAGGTGGACGATGGTCGCACCCCAGTGGCTGGCATCGCGGGCCGTCTCGTAGCGCGCCACACCGTCGAGACGATCCAGGATGGCATGCACGCTGCGTCGCAGCGCGCCGGTGCCCTTGCCGTGAATGATGCGGACCTGCCGGATGTCTTTCGCCCGGCAGGCCCGCAGGTACTCCGGCACCAAGCTGCCAACGTCTGACGGGTTGAAGGCGTGCAGGTCTAGCACCCCATCGATGGGATACTCCACAGGGGCATCGTCCATTACTGCGCGTTCGTTTTGGAGTACGCATCGGGGCCAAAGAAACGAACCACCTGTGTGCCGCTGGTGTCGATGTAGGCGCGAAACATGCCCGGCGTGTTGAAGGGCATGGCGATGTTGCCTTTGCGATCGAGCGCGATGATGCCGCCGGTGCCCTCGCCGCTGCCAATGGATGGCAGGACGTCGTGGATGGCTGCGCGGGCCGCGTCGTCGAGCGAGGCATTGCCGTATTGCATCTGCGCGGCCACCGTGTGGGCAATAACGCCACGGATGAAGTACTCGCCGTAGCCCGTGGCCGACACCGCACAGGTGGCGTTGTGCGCGTACGTGCCGGCGCCAATGATGGGCGAGTCGCCAATACGGCCGAACCGCTTATTGGTCATGCCGCCGGTAGACGTGCCGGCAGCCAGGTTGCCGTTTTTGTCGAGCGCAACCGCGCCGACGGTGCCAAATTTCTTCCCGGGGTCCAGCCGCAGCGACGGCGTGGCGGCGTCGCCGCCGCTTGGCGTATCGTTCTCTTTGGATTGCTTCAGGCGCTTCTCGGTGTAAAAGTAGCTGTTTTCCACCATGGGCAGGCCCTGCTGCTTCGCAAAGGTCTCGGCCCCGTCGCCCGCGAGCATTACATGCGGCGACTCGGTCATCACCTCATACGCCAGCTTGATGGGCGAACGCACGTGCTTGATGCCCGTCACCGCACCGGCGTTGCGATTGGCGCCGTTCATGATGGAAGCGTCGAGCTCAACGGTATTCTCGCTGGTAAAGACCGCGCCCTTGCCCGCATTAAACAGCGGATTGTCTTCCATCGTGGTGATGGCGGCGATCACGGCATTCACCGAGGAGCCGCCCGACTGCAACACCTCGTAGCCCGCCTGCAGGGCCGTTTGCAGCGCCGCCCGGTAGGCCTGCTCCTGGGCCTCGGACATGTCGAGCTCGGTGATGCTGCCCGCTCCGCCATGAATGACCAACGCAATGGGGGCGCTGGGCCGCTGGGGCGGCTCGGGCAGCGGTGGGGGCGTTTGCGCCGAAGCGCTTCCAGCAACGCCAATGAGCAAAAGGGCGACTAACAACGAGCGAAGGGTGGACATCGCAGAAGGCTGTATTCAGTTGGAGGTTGGGGCGAGGAGGTACAGCACGGCCATGCGCACAGCCACGCCGTTGGTCACTTGATCGAGGATGATGGCGCGTTCATGATCGACCACGGCATCGGCAAGTTCCACCCCGCGGTTTACGGGGCCGGGATGCATGATGCGCAGCGCCGGGTAGCGGGCCAGGTGCTCCAGCGTAAGGCCGTAGCGCGCGTGGTACTCGCGTAGACTTGGAAAGAGCCCCTCGTCTTGCCGTTCCAGCTGGATGCGCAAGGCCATGACCACGTCGGCGGCTTCCAGGGCGGGAGCCAGCCGATCGACGACGCGCACGCCCATCGCGTCGAGTCCGTACGGCAGCATCGTGCGCGGGCCGCAGACCGTCACCGAGGCGCCCATGGTGGTGAGCAGGCGGATGTTGGAGCGCGCCACGCGGCTGTGGGTGATGTCGCCAATGATGGAGACGTTGAGGTCGCCGAGCGGGCCGATGCGGGTGCGCATGGTGAGGGCATCGAGCAGGGCTTGCGTCGGATGCGCGTGGGCGCCGTCGCCCGCGTTGATGATGACGCTGTTGGTGGTGCGGGCGAGCAGGTGCGGCGCGCCGGGCGAGCTGTGGCGCAAGATGGCCATGTCGCTCTTCATCGCCTCAATGTTGCGTGCCGTGTCCTTCAGCGTCTCGCCCTTCGATACCGACGAGCCCGACTTCGAAAAGCTGATCGTTTCTGCCGAGAGGCGGCCCGCAGCTAGTCCGAACGAGAGTTTGGTGCGGGTGGAGGGCTCAAAAAAGAGGCTGGCCACGGTGACGCCCTGCAGCGTGGGCACCGAGCGGATGGGGCGTTCGAGGACGGCGCGAAACTCGTCGGCCGTGTCTAAGATGAGGCGGATATCGTCGGCCGAGTAGGCCGAGAGGTCCAGCAGGTGGCGATGCGGCAAGCGGGCCGGGGCATCCTCCGAAGCGGCGGCCATAGACAAACGAAGACGTTGGATGAATGAGGCAAGGCGAACGTGGCGCAGCTACCGGGGGCGTGATGTTTCCACCAGCCACACGCCCTCGCGGTCGTCCACTTCGCGCACCCGCACGCGCACCTCCTCGCCGGGCAGCGTAGGCACGTGGCGCCCCACGATGTCAGCCGCGATGGGCAGCTCGCGGTGGCCGCGATCAATGATGGCCAGGAAGCGCACCGAGGCGGGGCGCCCGCGATCCATGAGGGCATCGAGGGCGGCGCGGGCCGTGCGGCCGGTAAACACCACATCGTCAACAAGCACGAGGTGGCGGCCGCTTACGTCAAAGGGAATGCGCGTGGTGCGGATTTGCGGCGACGCCATCCGCAGGCGCACATCGTCGCGATACATCGTCACATCCAGCACCCCTAGCGGCAACGATACCTGCTCCTGTGCGGCAATGCGCTGCTGCAGGCGGCGCGCCAGGTGCACCCCGCGCGTTTGCATGCCTACCAGCGCATGCGTTGCCGAAGGGTCATCAGACGGCGCGACGCCCTCCAAAATTTGCTGCGCCATGCGGTCGAGCGTGCGCCCCAGGGCCTGTTCAGACATCAGCAGTGCCTTGACGCGGTCGTCGGGATTCATGGACGGACGGTAGCGGGTTGCGTGGACGGCGGGCGCTTGCTAAGGCAAGGTGCCACGTGAGACAAATCTAACATACAAAGCGGGGGCCAAGGATCAAAGCATGCGCCCACGAAGCCTCTGGAAAAGTCCCGAACCCACTGCATATTATGCAAATGTTATCAAACCTGCCGAAAGGGCATCCGTAGGCGGTGCCCACTCAAATAATCACCCTCACTGTTTTTCGCATTCATGTGCCAATGGTCTCGGGCGGTTCTGTCGTGCTGTGTCGCGTATGTTGGACTTTTGGTTTGTCTGGTCGATCGAAGTTATGCGCAACAGGCGCCGGTGTGGACCGCCTCGGTGGGCGCTGCGGGCGAACGAGAGCCGTCGGAGGTAAAGTGGGAGGCCCCGGCTGTGGCGGTGGAGGCCGCGTGGGCCGCGTGGGCCGTGTCGGCGGCAACGGATTTCTCGTTTGAGAAGGGCCTCTCGGGGGGCGCGTGGGGGCGCGAGGTGGAGGAAGTAGACCTGACGGTGGCGCATACCTGGGCGGCCGGCGGGCCGTGGGCGGCTACGGCGGCCGTTGAGTACACCGAGCCGATGGTTGCGGATGGCAAGCGCGAGTTTGCGATGATGCAGGCGCTGGCGTATGAACAGGGTGCCTGGACCGCCGAGGCGCAGGCGGGCTACCGGTGGTCCGACAACGACCCCAACCGGTGGCTGGCCACCGTTGCCCTCGAACGCGCGTGGGCGCCGGTGGCCCTCACGGCGTCCTTCGATACCGGCCTTCCGCACAATCAGGCCCTGTGGGAGCCGATTGCCGCGCTTGGGGCCGAAGTGGCCCTCACGCCGTCGCTTGCCCTTTGGGCGGAGGCCGGCCACAGCATTCAGCCGGATGCCGATGAAGACGAAATCGTTGGGGGCCTCGGGCTTGCGATGACCTGGTGAGACGCCGCGGTGCTGCGCAGACGTCGGCCCAAGACCGCCTCGCGCGCCGGATCATTTCAGCCGTGCGAGCCGTCTGCATCGGGCGTTCTATCTTTTCCATGCTGCAACCGACGCGTCGATCTATGGCACGCCTCATCAAGCGCTACGACAACCGGAAGCTGTACGATACGGAGGCCAGCGCCTACGTCTCGCTCAGCGACATCGCCCACTTGGTGCGCCGCGGCGAAACCGTGCAGGTGATTGATAATGCCACCGGGCAAGACCTAACGGCGCAGACGCTCACGCAAATCATTCTTGAGGAAGGCAAGGCCGGGCAGCATGCCATTCCCTCCGAGGCCCTGCATGAACTGTTGCGACGGAGCGGACAGGCGCTCGACTCGGGCCTCGATCAGTTGCGGGTGCGCGTAGACGATCTGGTGCAGCACTCGGTGGAGCGGCTGCGTTCGGTGCTTGGCGGGCCGCAGGCGAAAGAAGTGGACGACCTGCGCAAGCAACTCCGGGCGCTTGAGCAGCAGCTGGCCCGCGTGCTGGAGCATCTGCCGGCAGAGCCCGACACGACGCCCGCGGCGGACCAAGCGCCCCCTGCTAGAGAAGCCACCCCGCCGCCTGAGGAGGCGTAAGCGCTGCTGGCCGAGTGCCCCCTCATGAAGGGGATTCCCGCAGCGTTTGATTGTACCCGCTGCGCGCGCAAACCCAACCGATAGTTCACGAACTGAGGGGCCGGGCGCCGATCTTGTAGTCATAGAGCACGTAGAAAGCGGTAGTGCCGCATCCCTGCGTGCGGCCTCGCGTTCGTTTCACCAACCGCGCCAGCCCCGTGGCCCGCTCTCCAAACAAACTCATTGCGCGCAGCGCCTGGATCCTTCCTCTCTTTCTGTTTGCGCTCATGCTGCATCAGGCCTACACGGCCTACAGCATCGGGCAAACGCTCAGCAAGGGCACACAAGTCACGGCGACCATCACCGACCTGTACCAGTCGTCGCGCGTGGACGTATCGTACGACTACGTCAGTCTTCGCATCCCGATGCCCGACGGCACGGTGCTGGTGCGCGAGCGGCTGTCGCTGCCGCATTCGCTGGCTCCGCTCATCAACGATCAGGAGACCGTGGTTGTCGATGTGCTGCCGGGGGCGACGCAAGAGGTGGTGATTACCAAACTGGCCGACACGCAGCAGCGCATTGCCCTGATGAACACCGCCATTTGTTTGGTGGCCTTTCTGCTAACGGGCGTGGGCGTCTACTACTGGAACCGGATGCTCACCGAGAAGGGCGACCCCTCAGAGCGCGGGGTGGTGGCGCCCGACCCGTCGCACCCGGCGCGCCAAGTGGTGCGGTAGCGCTGCTTCGGTAGCGGGCAGCGACGGAGCGTTGCGCGGCCGCTTCGTTTGCTAATGCGCCTCGTCGGACGAATCGGCATCGCCGGTGGGCACAACCGCGCGGCCGTTGAGGCGAACGTTGAGGCCCCAGGCCTTGGCGAGCGACGTGATGAAGCTCCGCTCCTCGTCCGAGACGGGGCCATTGAGGCGCGCCAGGCCGTACAGGTCGTCGAGAACCGCGAGGCGCTGTACCGAAGGCAGGGCCTCCTTGAGGGCGCGTACGGTGTCCTCAATCATGGCCCCTTCCGGCGCGTCGCTGTACACCTGCAACACGGTGCGCACGACCTCGCGGGCATTCTCGTAGCTCAGGCTGGGCTGCCACGGCTGCAGGCGCTCCAAGACGGCCTGAATGGCCTCGTTGTTGAGTTCTTCTTGGGCGGTATGGATGGTGAGCACGTAGAGGAATGCTAGCTCGTGGATGAGGCCCCACTCCTCGCCGCGGTGCTGCACCGCCACTGAGGTGTCGCTGATGAGCTCTTTGCCCAGCGCCTTCAGCGACCAGGCGTCGGCCACCGTGCTGATGAGGCCCTGTTCGCGTTCGAGCAGCACGCCATCGGCCTCGGCAATGCGCATCACATCGGTGAGGGCACGGCGGCGCTGCGCGCTGTCGAGTTGCTCGCTCAGGTCGCCAATCGCGCGGCGCACTTCGGCGCGGGCGTCGGATTCTAGAAATGCCGTCGTGGCTTCCATCACCACCGTGCGCACCGACTGATTGTCGGGTACGGTCACCCAGTCTTTGAGCGCATCGGTGATGCTGCTCAGTTCGTCGTCGCTTAGGTCGTGGTCGGTGCCGTAGGCGAGCGCGACATATAGCAAGGCCAGATCGTGGACGTGCGTCCAAGCATCGGAGGGGGTGCTCATGGGAGGAGGGATGCAATCAAACAAGGGTGCATCGCATGATACGGAACGCGGCCCCGGAATCGCAACGCGCAGCCAGCGCTTCGTTATGCCGGTTTGGTAACGCCGGCCAAGCGGGCCGCGAGTTCATCGTCTACGGCCTGCCAGCCGCCGTCTTCATAGTGAGCCAAAAGCTGGTTCACCACTTCTTGGCTGTCGGTGCCTTCAGCAATCAGGCGCTCGCGAAGGGCGCGCGCCGGTTCGGGGCGGGGGCCCCACGTGGCGTGTTCGTCGCCATCCTCAGAAAAGATCACGAGCTTTGGGATGCTGCGGCTGCCACCGGTCAGGTACTGATCCATGATGTCGAGATTGTCGTCCCGCAGGAGGATGCGCAGCGACACGTTGGGGCTTTCAGCCGCGGCATCGGCAATCACCGGCAGGTTGTACGCCGAGTCGCCGCACCAGGGCTCGGTAAGCACCATCCACAGCTGCGGCGCCGGGAGCCGATCCAGGGCGTCCGTGAGCGTGGCTGAAGGGATGTAAGCATCGTGCACATGCTGCTGACGCTCCCAGTTGTAGTTCAGGTAGTGCTTGATCTTCCGATCGGAGGCGTCTGCATCATCGGGCAATGGCTGTTTGATTTGCTCCTGCCAGTAGGCACGGTAGGCGTCGTAGGTAAACCCTTCGTGAGGACGGCGCGCCGCAAAGAAATCACGCATGTGTGGTTGGTTTATCGGGTGTATGCAATAAACGGGTAAATCGCACGCCAGGAAGCAGCGCGTGTTCGGGCGGAAGGTGGCCAAACAGGTGATGCGCTGTGATGAAATTCCGACGTGGACGACGCTCGGCGGGGCAGCCGGGGCTTCCATTGCGGGGTTTTGCCTACGTCGAGTGGCATCTGAGGGCAACAGGGCAATTGCATCAATCTTGCTGGTTCGCGCTGACGCCATTCAGGAGTGATTTGCAAAATGACGACGACATGCCCCGGAAGCAGGAGCTGGCTTTGAAGCGCACGGGGCGGATTCACGATGACTCATGCAATGGTTCCGTCCGTACGTCTCGCTGATTGCACTGTGCGGCAGGTTTGACCGACGGCACGCCCAACGCACGAAAAAGCAGTACGCCCCTTGTCATCGCGAGGACTGAGGGGCCTTGGTCATGCCACTGGTCCGATCTCCATGTACGAAAGGATACGCACGGCTGTGGAGATTGCACCTACGGCATGACCTAAAGCCCCCCACGCTCCCGTTGGTCGCTCGCAATGACAAGAGGGGTACAATGCAGAAACGATACGTTGATGGTTCAGATGGTTGTTCGGATTCATTCGGGCATCTGCACGCTCAACGTCCGGAAAAGCAACTCCTTTCTTGTCATCGCGAGGAATGAACGCACGTGAATGACGTGGCGATCTCCATGTATGGGCAAGAGCGCCTCATTGCGGAGATTGCCGCGCACCATAGGCATGACCTTCGGCCTCCCCTCCGGGATGATCTAAATACCTCGCTTTCAGCATGCCCCCTTTCCAAAGGCCGCACTTTCAGTCAGGGCGGATTCACAATTGCTCATGCGATTGCCCTGCTGCGGGCAACGCCCGGTTGATCTCTTGCCACCATCAGCCGTACCCTATGTCCGCAACCTCTCTTACCCAATGCGCCTTGCCATGTCTGACGACCGATCCACGCTCCAGCAGATGTTAAACGCGGGCCTCGCCACGGCGGGGCTATACGCTGGGCTTTCCGTGGCGGAAGGCGTGCAGCAGCGTCGGTTGCCGCCGCCCACAGCGCTAGCCCCGGCGCTCGACATGGACGGGCATACGCTGGAGACCCCCTCGGGGCGCGCCCACGTGTACCACCGCCCCGGCACGGGCACACCGCTGGTCTTTCTCCACAGCTTCAACGCAGCCGCCTCATCGTACGAGATGCGTCCGCTGGTGCAGCACGTCGTGCGCACCACGCAGCGCCCCGTGTATGCGATGGACTGGGGGGGCTTCGGCCGGTCGCACCGCAACGACGTGGCCTACACCCCCGATCTGTACATCGACCAGTTGCACCGCCTGCTGGATGAGATGGTGGAGGCCCCGGCCGACCTCGTGGCGCTCTCGCTGGGGGGCGAGTACGCAGCGACCGTAACGCTAGAGGCCGCGGCCCAGGTGCGGCGCCTCGTCTTGATCAGCCCAACCGGCCTCTCGGAACAGCGCGGGCCGTCGGTGCCGGGGCGCCTCGCCATCAAAGCGGCGGCCTACACGAAGCTGTTTCCGCTCATCTTTTATCGCTTCGCCTCGGCGCCGCGCCTTCGGCGGTACTACGAGCAGCAGATCTTTTTGGACGAAGCAGCCGTGCCGGATGCGCTCCTACGTTACGCCGACGCCACCACGCACATCCGCGGCGCCCACCATGCCCCGCGGCGCTTCATCGACGGCTCGCTCTTTATCGACGACGTGCGCGACGCGGTGTACGCGCGGCTCTACCGTCCAACGCTGGTGTGCACGCCCGCCAACCCGGTGCCCACGGTGCAGCGCTTCGACCGGCTGCCCGCGGTGCTCGAAGCTGCCGGCCGCGACATGACACACCAGCCCCTGCCCGGCGGACTGCTTCCGCACTGGGAGGCGCCCGCGGCCTGCTTCGACGCCCTCGATGCTTTTCTCCTCACGACCTAACGCCTATGCCCATCGATGTAGCGCGCGCCCGGGCCGAGACGCCGGGGTGCACCAACGTCCTGCACCTCAACAATGCCGGCGCCGCCCTGCCGCCGCAAGGTGTCGTGGAGGCGCAGATTCAGCACTTGCGCCGTGAGGCCTCCACGGGCGGCTACGAGGCGGCCGCCGATGCCGAGGCGGCGCGCCATCGGACGTACGAGGCAATCGCGACGTTGCTGCATGCTTCGGCCGAAGAGATCGCGCTCGCCCCAAACGCAACCCGCGCGTGGGACATGGCCTTTTACGGGCTTCCGCTGACGGCCGGCGACCGCATCCTCACGCACCGCGCCACCTATGCCAGCAATGGGTTGGCGATGCTGCAGCGCGCCGAACAAACCGGCGCCACGGTCGAGGTCGTGCCCAGCACGCCGGAGGGGACGATCGACGTGGGGGCGCTTGAGCAGCGCATGGATAACGACGTGGCGCTCATTGCGCTCACCCATATGCCCACCAACGGCGGCCTGGTCAATCCGGCCGAGGCGGTTGGGGCCGTGGCGCGCGCCGCCGGGGTGCCGTATCTGCTGGACGCGTGTCAGTCGGCAGGGCAGCGGCCCCTCGATGTGGCGGCAATAGGCTGCACCATGTGCGCGGCCACCGGACGCAAGTTCTTGCGCGGGCCGCGCGGCACCGGATTTCTGTACGTGCGCCGCGACTGGATCGATCGCCTCACGCCGCCCTTCATCGACCTGCACGCGGCTACGTGGACCGGCCCTTCGTCGTACGAGTGGCGCCCCGATGCCAAACGCTTCGAAACGTGGGAGCGGTACGTGGCTGGCACCATCGGCCTGGGCGTGGCCGTGGACTACGCGTTGGATTGGGGCCTGGAGGCCATCTGGGATCGCATTCGAGACCTGGGGGCAGCCCTCCGGGCGCGCTTGCAAGACGTGCCGTCGGTCGTCGTTCGTGATGCGGGGCGCGAGCAGAGCGGCATCGTGACCTTTTCCTCGGACGCATGCGAGGCGGCGTCGATACAGCGCGCGCTGCGTGCCCAAGACATCAATGTATCGGTAAGCACGCCGTCGTCAACGTACCTCGACGCCGCGGCCCGCGATCTGCCCGACCTGGTGCGCGCATCGGTGCATTACTACAACACAACCGACGAACTCGATCGCTTTACGCACGCCCTTTCAACGATTCTCGCTTCGGTATGACGGCCAACCGACGCACAATTTCCGCCTGGGCGCTGTACGATTTTGGAAGCTCGGCTTTCACGACGTTGGTCGTGACGTTCGTGTACGCCACGTACTTTGCACAGGGCATTGCGCCTAACGAGACGGTAGGCACGGAGTGGTGGTCAAACGCGGTGACGGCCACGGCGATCATCGTGGCGGTGGTGTCGCCCTACGTGGGCGCATTGGCCGACCGGGGCCACGCCCGCAAAGCCTTTTTGGGCATTACCACGGTCGTGTGCGTGGGGGCCACGGCGCTTCTGGTGGTCCCGCAGGCGGGCGATGTGTGGTGGGCGCTGGGGCTTTTTGTGGTGGCTAACATCGCCTTCGAGCTGAGCTACGTTTTCTACAACGCCTTTCTGCCAGAAATAGCCCCTTCAGACCAAATGGGCCGCGTGTCGGGGCTGGGCTGGGGGCTGGGCTACATTGGCGGATTGGGCTGCCTGGTGGTGGCCCTTGTGGGCTTCGTCATGCCCGAAACGCCCTGGTTTGGGTTGTCGACG
Source organism: Salisaeta longa DSM 21114 (assembly GCF_000419585.1). Taxonomy (NCBI): domain Bacteria; kingdom Pseudomonadati; phylum Rhodothermota; class Rhodothermia; order Rhodothermales; family Salisaetaceae; genus Salisaeta; species Salisaeta longa. Next base: position 1,299,792 of record NZ_ATTH01000001.1, on the reverse strand, counting down.
GCCAACAGCTTGAACGTGCGTGCCACCAACGGCCTCGTGGCCGGGTGGTACGCGCTCTTTGCGCTTCCCTTGTTCTGGCTGGTCCCTGAGCCGCGGGCCGCGTCGGCACCGGCGCCCGGACGGCTGTTTCAGTCCACAAACCGGCAGCTCCGGGCCACCTTTCGCGCGCTGCGGACCGAGCACCGGGGTGCTTTTCGGCTGCTCGTGGCGCGCCTCTTCTATAACGACGGGCTCATCACCATCTTTGCGTTTGGCGGATTGTATGCGGGCGTCACCTTCGGCTTTAGCACGCAAGACGTCATCTTCTTTGGCATTGCCCTCAACGTAGCCGCGGGCCTGGGGGCGCTGCTGTTTGGATACGTCGACGACTGGATCGGCGGCAAGGCCACCATCTTCATCAGCATCGGCGGGCTGGCGGTGGCTACGCTCATGGCCGCGCTCACCACGAGCGTAACGGTCTTTTGGGCCGCCGGCATCCTCATCGGCCTCATGGCCGGGCCCAACCAGTCGGCCAGCCGGTCGCTGCTGGGGCGGTTCGTGCCACCCTCCAAAGAAAATGAGTTCTACGGGCTCTTTGCGTTTTCGGGCAAGGCGGCATCCTTCCTCGGACCGCTGCTCTTTGGGCAGCTGACGGCCGCGTTTGGTACGCAGCGCGCCGGGGTGGCCGCGGTCCTGGTCTTTTTCCTCATCGGCGGTGTCCTGTTGGCAACGGTTCCTTCGCCTTCTTCTACAGATGCGTAGTGGGCGTAAGTCGCATCGCAACGTGTTGCGGTGTTGCCGCCGGGCGGTGTAAGGCGGGCCGCGAAGCGGACGCAAACGCGTTTTGGAATTTCCTTGACAGAGCGCCGGTCAGTCTGCTATGTTGATAGCATCATGTACCGTAGTGCTCCCAGTATGCGTGACACAGCGCCCGTGAAGGGAGCGGAGTGGCATGAGAACCCGGCGCCGTCGCTACGCGGCGACCGTCAACGCGCTGCTATTGGTTGGGTGTTCGCTCTCATCTGCGGGGTTGGCCATCGCGCCACCCCCCGACGTCCCGCGCGAGCAATCATTATCGGTACAGATACTTCTCTACGCCATGGAATACAGTACAGTAAAGTGGTTCGACGCCAAGAAAGGCTATGGTTTCATCCATCATCCCGATGACGGCGACGACGTGTTTGTACACTACTCGCAGATCGACTCGGACGATGATTTCAAGACCTTGCGCACCGGGCAAGCAGTCGAGTTTGAGTTGAACGACGGGCCGAAGGGGCTGCACGCCCTCAACGTCACCGCGTCCGAAGACGGGCCCACCGGTGACGGCGCGGCACTCGACGGCCGGGCGATGGACGAGCCGTCGCTGTAACGGCCGGCTCTGCTTTGGAACGCCAGCGTTGGGTCGGTCCGTACAGGGGATGCTTCGGTTTCCCAAACGCATGGCTTCCTATGTCCCACGAACCGCCCGTCACGCTCACCCTTGCCCACGATGAGCGCACGGCTGCCATCGACGCGTTGCGCGCGCTGGTGCGCCACGTGCTTGCCGAAGAAGGCGCCACGGCGCAGCACGTCTCGATCGTGCTCGCCGATCACGCCACCGTGCACGAGCTGAACGTCGCCTACCTCGACCACGACTACACGACCGATGTGCTCTCGTTTGCGCTCCACGACGATCCGGCGCAGGGCGTTGAGGGCGAGGTGTACGTAGACCTCGACACGGCGGCCGAGCGCTACGCGGAATTTGGGACCACTTACGCAGAGGAGGTGGCGCGGTACGTGGTGCATGGGGTGCTGCATCTGTTGGGATACGACGATGCCTCCGATGACGAGCGGGCGGCGATGCGTGCGCTGGAAGATCGCTACCTGCAGGCGCTTGCAACGTAGGGAACGTGCGCGTCCCGCGGTTGCGTGCCGCAACCGAAGTGCCTAAAGCATGGTGAATTCGGCCGCCTGGCGTCTCGTTTGTGGTGCCTGATGCCTATGATGGATTCGTGCCGTTCGTTTTGCAGACCTGCAGACTCTCTTCATGACGTATCGATGGATTCAGCGCCCGATTGACGACCCGGCCGACGTGGCGTCGCTGCAGCAGGCCCTCAACGATTTGCCGGAGGCGCTTGCCCGGACGCTTGTGGCCCGCGGCATCACAACGTTCGACGCGGCGCGCGACTTCTTCCGGGCCGACCGTAGCGACCTGCATGATCCCTTTATGATGGCGGATATGCGGCGGGCCGCCGAGCGCCTTGCCGATGCCATCACACAGGGCGCAACGGTGATGGTCTACGGCGACTACGACGTAGACGGCACGACCGCCACCACCGTGATGACGCACTTTTTGCGCACGCACGGCGCCGATGTGTCGTATTTCATCCCGGATCGGTACCGCGACGGGTATGGCCTGTGCCGCCGCGGGATGGATGTGGCCGCCGCGCGCGGCGCAGAGCTGGTGGTGGCGCTCGATTGCGGCATTACGGCCCACGACGAAGCGGCCTACGCCCGCGAGCTGGGGCTCGACCTCATCATTTGCGACCACCACACGCCGAAAGACACCCTGCCCCCAGCGACGGCCGTGCTCGATCCCAAGCGGCCCGATTGCGACTATCCGTTTGCCGAACTGTGCGGCTGCGGCGTGGGCGTAAAGCTCGTCCAGGCCACGCTGGATGTCCTGGGGCGCGCCCCCGACGCGGCGTTTCAGTACCTCGATCTGCTGGCCGTGGCCACGGCGAGTGACATCGTACCGCTGCGCGACGAAAACCGGGTGCTCATGGCCGAGGGGCTCGATGCCCTCCAGCGTTCCCAGCGCATCGGGCTTAACGCGCTGGCCGACGCCGCCGACCTCAGCCTGTCCTCCGTCACGTCTACCGGGCGCATCGTGTTTACCATTGGCCCGCGCATCAACGCGGCCGGGCGGATGGAAGATGCCGAGCAGGCTGTGGCGCTCCTTCTGGCCGATGACCCCGACGCGGCGGCCTCCAGGGCGCAGCACATCGAGCAGCTCAACACGAAGCGCCGCGACATCAACGACGAGATTCTGCGCGAGGCGGTGGCACAGGCCGAGCGGCGCATCACCGCTGCCACGCCGCACGCGCTGGTGCTGTACGACCCCGACTGGCACCTGGGCATCATTGGCATTGTGGCCAGCAGCATCGTCGAGCGCTACCACAAGCCCACCATCATGCTCACGCGCAACGGCGACACGGTGAAGGGATCGGCGCGCTCCATTCGCGGCATCAACATCTACGACGCCCTCTCGGAGTGCGAGGATACGCTCATCCAGTTTGGCGGGCACGACTACGCGGCCGGAATGTCGCTGGAGCCTACGCAGATTGAGGCCTTCCGCGAGCAGTTTAACGCGGCCGTGGGCCGCCGGATCACGCCCGAGCTGCTGACGCCGTCGCTGCGCGTGGATGCGGCCCTCGATCTTGAAGCCATTGGCCGGGTGCAGGACCGCTTCTGGTCGGTGCTGAAGCAGTTTGGGCCGTTCGGGCCGTCCAATCCAACGCCCGTCTTTCAGGCGCGCTCGGTGGCTCTTGCGCGGCCCCCGCGTACGGTGGGCTCCGACGACAAGCACCTGAAGCTCAGCGTGCGCCCCGCCGAGGCCCGCGCTCCCACCTACGACGTCATTGGGTTCGGCATGGGCGCCAAGCAGCGTGCCCTTCAGCAGTGCTGGGATGATGGAACCCCGATCGAGCTGTTGTTCTCGGTGGAGGAAAACACCTGGAACGGCCGCACCAGCCTGCAGCTAAAAGCGCGCGACGTGCGTCCGCTCGCACAGGGTGAGCCGGCCGAGTCGTAGCAACGTGGCGCGGCACAGGCCATCGGCCCCCCGGCCGCCCGCGGTATACGAAAACTGCAGCGGCTGCGTTGTAACAGGTGCCGCCGCATGTGCACTGATCCACAGAACTTTATGAGTTGGGTCGATGTATGTACGGTGTAGATTTTGTTAACCCACCGAGCGAGTGTATCCATGGGCCACTCATCGTTGTCTCGCGCGTTGTGCTTTGTCGTTCTGCTCCTTCTTGGCGCGAGCCCCGCGGCTGCGCAGTATTTTGGGCGGAATAAGGTGCAGTATGATGACTTTAACTTCAAGACGCTGCGCACCGACCACTTCGAGATTTACTTCTACCCGGAAGAAGAGCAGGCCGTGCAGGATGCAGCGCGCATGGCCGAGCGCTGGTATCAGCGGCACTCCGGCACCTTCCTTCGAAGCTTCGACCGGCGCAAGCCCCTGATCTTTTACGCGAACGACGCGGACTTTCAGCAGACCAATGTCATCTCCGGGATGATTGGTCAGGGCACCGGCGGCGTGACCGAGTCGCTGAAGGAACGCGTGATCATGCCCATGACGGGCAGCTATGCCGAAACAAACCACGTGTTGGGCCACGAGCTGGTGCACTCGTTTCAGTACGACATTGCCCTGCGAGGCGACGTGCAGGGCTTCCAGATTCAGCGGCTGCCGCTGTGGCTGGTTGAGGGCATGGCCGAGTACCTCTCGGTGGGGCGCGACGACCCGCATACGGCGATGTGGCTGCGCGATGCGGCCCTGCGCGACGATCTGCCCACCGTCGAGCAGATGACAAAAGAGATGTACAAGTATTTTCCGTATCGTTACGGGCAGGCCTACATGGCCTACATCGGCGGGAAGTATGGCGATGCGGCAGTGACCAATCTGTACAAGCTCGCGGGGCGCGTGGGCGTCGATTCGGCCTTTGTGTACGCGCTGGGCGTTACGACGGACTCCCTTTCGAGCGAGTGGAAGGCGGCGGTGCGTGATGCCTATTTGCCGATCGCCAAAACGCGGACGCCGGCCGATTCTGTAGGCACCACGGTGGTGGGCACGCCGGGAGCAGACAATCAGATTCACGTGTCGCCTGTGGTGAGCCCGGACGGCCGCTATGTGGCCTACATCGGGCGCGATGACCTCTTTACAACCAACCTGCTCGTTGCCGATGCACAAACCGGTCGTGTCATCCAGACGCTGGACGGGGCGAAGCGCAACCCGCACTTTGATGCGCTTCGGTTTATCGGATCGGCGGGCACGTGGTCGCCCGATGGCCGCTCGTTTGCGTTCGTCACCTTCGTTGAGGGCGATAATGAGATTAACCTGCTCGATGTAGAGTCGGGCAACATCCGGCAACGAATTTCGGTGAAGGGCGTGGGGGCCATCCAGAGCTTGGCGTGGTCGCCCGACGGTCAAAAACTCGCCTTCACGGGGCTCGACGGCGGCATTAGCAACTTGTACGTACTCGACCTCAACACGCGGGCCGTGCGGCAGCTCACCAATGATCGGTACGCCGACCTGCAGCCGGCCTGGGCGCCCGACGGTGAGACGATAGCCTTTACGACCGACCGCGGCGAAAACGGGAGCAACTTCTCGACGCTCAACTTTGGCCCCATGCGCATCGGGCTGATTGACCTCTCGTCGCGCGACATTCGGACGGTGCGGCCCTTTACGGTTGGGATGCAGCACAACCCACAGTTTGCGCCGGATGGCCAGAGCATCTACTTCCTGGCCAACCCCGACGGTTTTAAAGACATCTACCGGCACGACCTGTCCACCAACCAGACGTACCGCGTCACGCACATTCAAACCGGCATCAGCGGCATCACGGAGATGTCGCCGGCCCTTTCGGTGGCTGCGCAGAGCGGCCGCGTGATGTTCTCGGTCTTTTCCAACAGCAGCTACACCATTGCAACGCTTACGCCCGAAAATGCACAGGGTACGCTGGTGGCGCCGACCGAAAAGACGGCGGCTGCGGCGCCTGCCGACACGAGCAACCTGCAGGCGATGCGCCTGCTGCCTCCGGCCGGGGGCGACGACAACAGCCTGGTAACTGCCTACCTGAGCGATCCGCTGACGGGCCTGCCGGAGCAGACGTCGTACGAAGTATCCGGATACGACAACACGCTGCGCCTGGACGGCGTGGCGCCGCCCTCCATTGGCGGAACCACGGGCGGGGTGTACGGCCCGCAGTTCGTTGGCGGGGTGGCGTTTTCGTTCAGTGATATGCTGGGCAACCAAACCCTCGATGTCTTCCTGCAAGCCAACGGCACGTTCAAAGACATCGGTGGCGGCGGCTTCTACACCAATCAGGGCGACCGCCTGAATTACGGGGTGGGCGCTTTCCACATTCCCTACCGCTACGGTAATTTCCAGTATGTGGACCAGAATGGCGATGGACTGGCCGATGCGGTGGCGACCATCTTTCAGCGCACGTTCCGTTCGTCGGTGCTTACCACGGCAAGCTATCCGCTCTCGCAGACCCGGCGGTTTGAGCTGAGCGCGGGCATGGAGCGCTTTGGCTTTGATGTGGAGGTGCAGCTGTTTGATGGCTTCCAGACGTACGAGGTAAACCCGGGCGACGTGGGGCTTGGCAACTTGCCCGATCCCATCTATCTGGGACGGGTGGGCGCGGCCTTCGTGGGCGACTTCTCCAACGCGGGCTTCGTATCGCCGCTTCAGGGCGGGCGCTATCGCTTCCAGGTGACGCCCTTCTTTGGATCGCGGTCGTACGTGTCAACCCTCGCCGACTACCGGCGCTACTTCTTCTGGGAGCCGGTCACCTTTGCTGTGCGCGGCCTCCACGTTGGCAACTACGGCGTCTCGGAGTCTAATCTGCAAGACAGCTTCGAAGATGTTTTTGTGCGCGAGACGCTGGGCGATCCATACCAGCTGGCCTTTGTGCGCGGCTACAGCTTTAGCTCCATCTTTCAGGATCCACGATGCTTTCAGGGCGGCCAGTGCGCTACCGATCTGCTGATTGGCTCCCGCATTGGACTCGCAAGCGCCGAGATACGGGTGCCGTTCTTTGGAACGGATGCGTTGGGGCTCTTCAACTTTCCCTACCTCCCAACGGAGCTGGTGGCGTTTACGGATGTGGGGGTCGCCTGGACCAGCGAAAACCTGGAAGACTTTACGTTCACGCGCACTCGGTTTGACCCGCAAACCGGCGCCCTCGTCGATCGGCCGGCGCAGCCTGTGGTCAGTACAGGCATATCGGCCCGATTTAATGTGTTGGGCGCTGTTATCCTCGAAACGTTCTACGCACGTACGTTCCAGCGCGCGAAGGATTGGGACTTTGGCCTGATCTTGCGTCCGGGCTGGTAGGTCTTGCGCATGGGCGGAACTGCGTAGCGGACGTCCGGCTTCTTTAATGCCGGATGCCGTCCCTTTGCCAATTGCCGTGTGCCATGTATCGCCTCTTGCGCCCGCTGCTTTTTCGTCTCGATGCCGAATCGGCCCACGCGGCCACGCTGCGATGGGCGGGACGGCTGCAGCAGATGGGACTGGGGCCGGTGGCTTCGTGGTATGGGTTTGAGGATCAGCGCTTGCAGCAAACCCTGTGGGGGCTGCGGTTTCCGAATCCTGTGGGATTGGCTGCGGGGGCCGATAAGAACATCCGGCATGTGCCGTTCTGGACGGCCATTGGATGTGGGTTTGTGGAGGGCGGTTCGGTGAGCGCACAGCCCGCTTCGGGCAACCCGCAGCCGCGGGCGTTTCGGTTGCCGGATGACGACGCCATCATCAATCGGATGGGCCTGAACAACGACGGCGCCGAGGCGGTGGCCGCGCATGTGCGCACCGAGCGCGAGCGCTTCACACGGCCACTGGGCATCAACCTGGCCAAAACGCACAGCCCTGACATCATGGGGACGGCGGCGCTGGAAGATTTCCGGAGCAGCTTTCGGATGCTGGCGCCGCTGGCCGGCTACATCGCGCTGAACGTTTCGTGCCCTAACACCCGCGAAGGCAAAACGTTTGAAGCCCCCGACGCCCTCGATGCCCTGCTGGGCATGATCATGGAGGAGCGGAAGACGCCCGAGCGCCGCGTGCCGGTCCTGATAAAGCTGAGTCCGCCGCTTACCCCGCGGGTCGTGTTTGACACGGCGCTGGAAGAGCTCATTGCCGTGGCCGAGTCGCACGACGTGGACGGATACATTGCCACGAACACGGCGGCCGACCGTGCGGGCCTTACCACCGATGCAGCGACGCTCGCGGCCATTGGGCCGGGCGGGTTGAGCGGGCCGCCGCTGGCTGCGCGGTCGAACCAGTTGATCCGCTATCTGTACCGCGCGACCGGCGGCGCAACGCCCATCATTGGCGTGGGCGGCGTCGACTCGGCAGCGGCAGCCTACGACAAAATCGCGGCCGGCGCGTCGCTGGTGCAGTGCTACACCGGCCTCGTATACCAGGGGCCGGGGCTCATCAAATCCATTAAAGAAGGCCTTGTGGAGCACCTTAAGCGCGATGGCTTCGCCTCTATCCAAGACGCCGTGGGGCACGCGGTACACGCCGCGGAAGCGCGCGGCGATGCGTGGCGCCAACCACAGACCGCCCGTGCGGCCTCATAGCGCGGGGTGCCATTGACTGCAGGGTGCGTGAGGAAACGGCCTGATGATGCCCCGTCCGCTGCCTCGTGGCAACGCTAGAAAATGATGGGAACACGTTAGGTAAATTAATTTTACTAAGCAAAAAATTATGGTGTCGTAATAGCACGGGTGCCTATGCGTACGGTTAGCGGGCAACGACTGGTGCGGTGGCTTATGCTTGGGTTTGTCGTTGGCAGCATCGGATTCCTCAGCGCCGGGTGCGACAGCCAGTCGGTGCTGTGCACCGCTGAGTTTGTGACGTACACCGTGCGGGTGGTGACGCCTGCCGGGCAGCCGGCCGACTCGGTGCAGATCGAGGTGCGCAATGCCTCCACCGGCGCCCGCTATGACGTGTGCGGGGGACTGTCCCCGTGCCATAATCCGGAGGACGGGCAGTACACCATTTTCCACGACGGCGTGGACGTGGGACCCTTTCCCACCGAAGTGGTGGTAACGGGCCGGAAAGGCGATCTCGGCTTCCGGGCCACCTATGTCTTCCGGCAGGGGCAATGCCACGTCCGTAAGTTGGCAGGCCCCGCGCAGGTGACGCTCAGCAGATGACGCCGGATTCCATATCTGTGTCTGATAGCGTGTAAGCATCCCCTAGGAGCTGTCAGGACGTCAATGGCGGGGTGACAAACCGGCGCACGCGCTGTCATTTCGTTCCGGTGCGGCGCGTTGCAGGGCCCTGGTACAGGGTTTGCTCATTCCATAAACGAAATTGATCGTGTCGAATGACGCTTCCTTGACAACAAGATCACGGAGGGATCAGATATGACTCGGTTGACGACGTACAATCCGAACCGCACGGTAAGCGAGCTGCAGCGCGAGGTGGATTCGCTGTTCGATCGCTTCTTTGGCAATGCGTCGGACGATAACACCACCTGGATGCCCAGCACCGACCTGGTCGAGTACCCCGATCGGTTTGAGCTGCAACTGGATGTGCCGGGCATTCCGAAAGAAGACCTGAACATCAGCGTGCAGAACCGTACGCTGACCATCAGCGGGCTGCGGTCGCGCGAGCAGTCGAGCGAAGACGAAGAGCTTGTACGCGTGGAGCGCCACGTGGGCCGCTTCCGCCGGTCGTTCACGCTGCCGGAAACGGTGAACCCCGATGCAATTGAAGCGAACTGCGAGAATGGCGTCTTGACGCTTGCGCTGCCGAAGACCGAAGAAAGCGCGCCGAAGATGATTGACGTACAATAGCCCGCGCACTGCACCGTCCGGCCGTTGCCGGATCCATCATGCGAGGCCCGCTGTGCACGGCACGGCGGGCTTTTGCATGCGGGACCATCGCGGGCTGCGTTCGTTTGTACATCGCCGTCGTTTTCCTGCAGTCACACCCTTGCGCGTATGGCGTTGCCCATCCACGACGTTCTGCCCGACCTGCAAGCTGCCCTCCGTCGCCGCTCGGTGGCGGTGCTGGAAGCGCCAACGGGGGCCGGCAAAACGACCCGTGTGCCCCTGGCGCTGCACGACGAGCCGTGGCTTGCGGGGCAGCGCCTCATCATGCTAGAGCCCCGGCGCCTGGCCGCGCGCTCCGCGGCGCGCTTCATGGCCCAAACGCTGGGCGAGTCGGTGGGCGACACCGTGGGCTACCGCGTGCGGATGGATACGAAGGTAGGGCCCAACACGCGCATCGAGGTCGTTACGGAAGGCATCCTGGCGCGCATGCTGCAAGACGATCCGGAGCTCGCGGGCGTCGGGGCGGTAGTGTTCGATGAGTTTCATGAGCGCAACCTGCAGGCCGATCTGGGCTTGGCGCTGGCGTTGGAGACGCAAGAGGTCCTGCGGCCCGACCTCCGCCTGCTCGTCATGTCGGCCACCCTGGATACGGGGCCCATCGCCTCCTTTCTGGGCGATGCGCCGCTTATCCGCAGCGAAGGACGAAGTTTTCCGGTGGAGGTGGCCTACCGCCCCTCGCGCCACGCCCGCACCGAGGATGCCGTGGCGCACGCCGTGCGCACGGTGCTGCCCAACAGCTCCGGCGACGTGCTGGTGTTTCTACCGGGCGCGGGCGAAATCCGTCGTACGGCCGAGCGGCTGGAGGGGCTGCCCGCCCACATCACCGTGCATCCGCTGTTCGGCAACCTGTCGCCCGCCAAACAGGACGCGGCCATCGCGCCAAGCGCCGAAGGCGAGCGGAAGATCGTGCTGGCGACGGACATCGCGGAAACGAGTTTGACCATTGAGGGCGTGCGGGTGGTGGTGGACAGCGGCCTGCGCCGCACGCCACGGTTCGACACGGGATCGGGCATGACGCGCCTGGAAACCGTGCCCATCTCGCAGGCCGCCGCCGAACAGCGTCGCGGCCGCGCGGGCCGCGTGGCGCCGGGGCGGTGCATCCGGCTGTGGGCTCAGGCCAACCACCGCCGCCGCGCCGCGCATACGCCGCCCGAGATGGCCAATGCCGATTTGGCGTCGCTGGTGCTGCAAACGGCCGCCTGGGGCGCATCCGATCCTAGCGACCTGCGGTGGCTCGACCCGCCGCCGTCCGCTGCCGTGACGCAGGCCCAAACGCTGCTGCGCCGCCTGGGCGCCCTGAACGAAGATGGCGCCATCACCGATCACGGACGGGCCATGGTGCAGCTCGGCCTCCATCCGCGCCTCGCCCACCTGCTCCTGCAGGCCGAAACGTTGGGGCACGGTGCCATTGCGTGCGACCTGGTGGCGGTGCTGAGCGAACGCGACATCTTTTCCGGCCAGGGCGAAGCTCCTCCGGCCGACCTCCGGCTGCGCCTTGAAACCCTGCAGCGGCTACGCAATGGCGATCGTCCGGCGCCCGGCTACGCCCGCTACCGCGTGAAGCGGAGCACGGCCCGGCGTGTGCTGAAGATGGCCGCCCACTGGCGCCGCAAGCGAAACGTAGCGCGGCGGGCGACGGGCGACATCGAAGCGGCCGGACTGCTTACGGCGTTTGCGTATCCCGACCGCATTGCGCAGCATCGCACCGGCGAGCGCTTTCAGCTGCGCAGTGGGCGCGCGGCGGCGCTCACCCGCCCGCAACTCCTCTCTGATGCCGAATACCTTGTCGTGCCGCACATCGACGGCAGCCGGCGGCAGGCCCGCATCTTTCTCGCTGCGCCGCTCGATGCCGACGCGCTAACCGACTACTTTGGCCACCAGATCACGTCCGAGGCCCGCATAACGTGGGACGGCGACGCGGGCCGCGTGCGGGCCCGTGCCCAAGACACCCTGGGCGCGCTCGTGGTGAAGGACGGTCCCCTCCCTGCGCCCGACGCCACCGCGATGGCCGAGGCCCTGGCCGCAGGTGTTCGCGAAGCCGGGCTTGACGTGCTCCCGTGGTCGAAAAAGGCCCGGCAGCTTCAGGCGCGCATGCAGTTCATGCACCACCACGACGACGCGTGGCCCGCGGCCTCCGATCGTGCATTGCTCGATGCCCTTGAGGACTGGCTGCTGCCGCATCTCTACGGCCACCGCAGCCTTCGCGATCTGCAGCAGCTCTCCCCCACCAACCTGCTGAAAGAGCGTCTGTCGTGGGAGCGGCGCGAACGCCTGGACGAGCTCGCCCCCACGCACTGGACGGTGCCTAGCGGCTCGCGGCGACCCATCGACTACAGCACCCCCGAGGCGCCCGTGCTGGCCGCGCGCGTGCAGGAGTTCTTCGGGCTTACCGAGACGCCACGCATCCTCGCGGGCCGCGTGCCGCTGACGCTACACCTCCTCTCGCCGGCACAGCGCCCGGTCCAGATCACACAAGACCTGGCGCATTTTTGGGACGAAACGTACTTCGACGTGCGCAAGGACATGCGCGGGCGCTACCCCAAACACTATTGGCCCGAAGATCCCCTCACCGCTACGCCCACCAACCGCGTGCGCCCGCAGTAAGGCACACGTGGTTGGTACGCATCAACGCTCACACAGAATGGCATGGGAGATTCGGCTTCGAAAGCCGATGGAAAACTATCGAATGATATGCACAAGCTCGGTGGGGATGAAGCTCCGAGCCACGTTGGCGTTTGCTGTTCTTCGTCCTACGTAAAAGGCGTTCGTTAGTATGGTTGGAATTACCAAGCCATGGATCTGACGAGCTCGGGCTGCATCGAGAAGCATCATTCCTTCCACTGCGTGCGCCCGGTCTAACAAAACGTCCAATAGCACGTTCGTGTCAAAGGGCACGGTCATGAGATGCTGCCGCTACGGGGTGTGTTTGTCCTCGATGGCATCCGTGAGGATCTCTCGTTCCCAAGCCACATCGTCAGGATACGTTGACTCACGTGCAAAGGCACCGCGCCACCGTTGCGCCCATTTCGATGGATGGTAGGAAGGCATCCGCTGCTCGACAGAAGCTCGTGCCTCGCTCTGCAGCGATGGCTTTGACACGCTCCATCGGGCGTTCTTCAACAGAGAGGGTCAGTTTTTACGGCTCATACCGGGGCGCACCTCTTTTCTTTTGCCGTGCTGGTATGGCCGACCGTTGCGGTCTGCTTCGGTTCCAACGTATCATGTGGTCGTTCCAACGCTCGGTCTTTGTGTAGTCGTCTAGCAGCCCGAAGAACAGCCAGGGTTCATTTATCCTTGGGATTTGTATGGCTAGGTTGTCGTACAAACGTGTCCACCAGGGACTTTCACGCAGCGTCTTGTTCAGAAGCGCAGCTATTGCACCACGGTGATCTTTTGGGTTTGGGTGCGGCCGCCCGCTTGCAGCCGCAGGAAGTAGAGCCCGCTGGCGAGACCGCCTACGCGTAGTTGTAGCTCGTGGCGTCCGGCCGTGGCTGCGGTCCGCACGGTGCGCACCTGTCGCCCCAGCACATCGTAGAGCACGAGGCGCACGGCTGCATCGTCCGCGCCCTTGGGCACGGCAAACCGCACCGTGGCGTGCGTGCGGGCCGGGTTGGGAAAGGTGCCCAAGAGCCGCAGTTGCTGCACCGCCCCGCGCCGGACCGTTACCTCTTTGGAGAACGAGACGCTGCCGTCGGTGTCGACCTGCTTCAGGCGATATGTGAGCGAATCGGCCGCGTAGGGCACGGTGGCATCCGCAAAGCGGTACGACTGCGCATCGGTCGTCGTACCGGCACCCGCCACAAAGCCCACCTCCTGCCAGGCGGAAGAGGCGTTGGGAGGGGACGAGACGTCGTCCCGCCGGGACGTCTGTACGGCGCGCTGGATCGCAAAGCCCGCGTTGTTGGTTTCGGAAGTTGTTTCCCACTGCAAGAGTACCGCCTCGTTGCGGGCCTGCACCTCGAAGCTCACTAGCTCCACCGGTAGCGCTGTGGACCCGTTCGAGAGCAGCAGTCCTGCGAAGGTGTTCTGACTGCTCCCGTTGACCGTCGCAATCTCTCCCCCCGATAGCGACAGGTCGCTCGGCTGGCTCAATTCAAACTGCACGTCTCCCGTAGCGCCGCTTTGCACATCAATCGCTAGGATTGCGTAGCGGGCCGATCCTGGAATGGTTTGGCTGAATCCGCCAAACGAAAATGCACTTTCGGCGCTCGTCTCGTCAACGTCGAAGGTTGCGAGGACCGCGTCGCTGCCCGGCTCTAATGTTTGGTTGTCGGACCAGTAGAGGCGCGCGGCGGTGATCCCGGCTACGCCCGGCGCTGTATTGGTAACCGTCACTCCGTCGAACGAAGCCCCGTTCTGCCCAGCCGACAGTGCAAAAACTCCCACCGGATTGTCGGTGGTGCCGGGCGTGACGCTGCCCGAAAAGTCGAGCCCTGAAGCCGAGCCGTCGGTAAGCGTGAGGTCCGGCACGGCGGTAACGGTGAGTACGAAGGAGGTGCTGCGTGTATTGTTGGACGCCGCGCCGTCGTCAACCGTCACCGTGATGGTCGCCGTGCCGCTTGCGTTGGCCGCTGGGGTGACCGCAACGGTGCGATCGGTCGCTGAGCCCCCAAGTGTGATGTTGGCGTCAGGCACGAGTGCCTGGTTGTCTGACGTAGCCGTGACGGTGAGGTTGGAGGCTGCCGTCTCGGTGTCGTCCACCGTAAAGCTTACGGGGTCGAGCGGGGCATCTTCTTCGATCGTCTGATCGGGGATGTCCGAAATCGTAGGCGCGTCGTTTTGGGTTGTGATGCCAATGGAGAAAGTGATGCCCGTGGGCCCGGCGCCGCTGTCGTCCGTCAGGTCGAAGGTGAAGCTGTCGGTGGTGGTCCCCGAACCGTCGTGGGCGTAGAGCAGGTTGCCGCTGTCGATGATCGCCTGGGTGAACGAGCCGGTTCCAATGCCCGACTCGCCGTCGAGCGTTCCATCATCGGTGCCGCCGGTGCTGCCGTCGATGAAGAGCGTGCCGTTGGACACCGCGCTGGTAACGTTAAATGTAAGGGTCGATGCCCCGTCGCCCGCGTCCTCGTCGGTGGCGTTGAGGGCACCGGTTCCAATTGTGGCCGTTGCGCCTTCATCCAGCAAGAGCCCAGTATTCGTAGCTACTACTGGAGGCTCGTTCACGTCGTTGATCGAGAGCGTAAACGTCTCGCTGTCGTCCGGCGTCGTGCCCACGCTCGTGTCGTCGACGTTGACCGTCACGGTGTAGCTGCTCTTCGTCTCAAAGTCGGCCACGTCTGCAAACTCCAGGTCGGTGCCGTCGATCTGGAAGGCACTGGCATCCGTGCCGCTGAGGGAGAGATCGTTGGTGCCGCCATCCGGATCGTTCACCGTAACCGAGGTCAGAACGGTCGGTGGGCTGTTGTTCTCGTCGACCGACCCGCTCGGGGCCCCGAGCGCCACGGTGGGCGCGTCGTTAACACGGGTAACGGTCACGGTCGTCGGCCCGCTGACATCGACAAAGCCGCTTTCTTGGTCGTCGACCTGAACGGTCAGATCCGTGTTAAAGGTGCCGCTGCTGCCCGTGTTGTCGGTGGGGCTAAAGCGCAGATTGTCGAGGGCTGTGTCGATGGTACTGGGGTCGAACGAGCCGCTCACGCTGAAGACACCGCCCCCCTCATTCGTGACGCTCGTCCCATTGACGCCGCTGATGACACCGGCTGACGCATTAGCAACGGTCACGCGCAGCGTGAGGTCGGTTTCGCCAGCGTCCGGGTCACTTACGTCAATGCCGTCAAAGAGGGCTGTAGGGCCTGCATTGTCATTGAGGCTGGTTGGACTGATGCTGCCGCTTGCTGTAGGAGCCGTGTTGGGATCGTTGCCCGTTCCGGTGACCTCGAAGGTGTAGGGGTCCTCGTCGGGGTCATTGTTCGGAATCGTCACTGTAGCGGTGCGTGTGCCGGCAGCCTGCGGATCGAAGGTAACGGCAAACGACGTTTGTCCACCTGGGGAAACAGGAGAACTTGGCGAAGCAGAAACTGAGAAATCCCCTGCATTCGTGCCAGAGAGTTGTATCTCTGGGAGGCCGTTAAGCGAGAGGTTGGCGTCTCCGGTATTTGTGATGCGGAAGAAGCGCTCTGATGTAGATCCGAGATTTACCGTCCCGAAGTCGAACGTCCCTGAGCCATCGGGGAGCGGGTTGCTGCCATCGTCTGTGATAGCAATGTCTGGCACGAGACCCTCACCTTCGACAGCAAAGCTGTAGGTTCCCTCCGCGTCCGGGTCATCGGAGGTAATCGTAATGGTGGCTGAGCGTGTGCCGCCCGCCGAGGGCGCAAACGTCACGTCGAACGTGCCTGAGCTGCCGGCCGCGATGCTACCTGGTATGCCCGACACCGTAAACTCGCTGGTGTTCGAGGACGTGATATTGCTTACATTAAGCGTGCCGGTCCCCGTATTTCGGATCGTGTATGTCGTGACGCTGTTGCCCGCTACAGCCACTCCCCCAAAGTCTGTGCTTTCGCCCGGTGAAGGAGACGTATCGCCATTGGGGATACTTGTCCCATCGCTGTCCTCTACAGCAATATCGGGCTGCGGGGAGACGGCCGGGCCCACCGTAACGTTGTCAAACATCAAAAACTCATTGTCAAGGCTTGACCCTCCGGTGATGCTGTTTGCTTTGACAGTGATCTTGTCGACGTTTCCGAAGCCGGGATCCCTCGATGACAAGCCGATTTCCGTATTCGTGCCTCCGACGATGTTTGTGTTGTCCGTAAACTGTGCGACTTGGGTCCCATTGCGGTACCCCGTGATCGTCACGCTTGCGCCCGTTATTACAGGGTCTCCATCAATAGAAACGCCGTCGACGAATCCCAAATCGATTGACTGGGCGTTAATTTCCCCGCCACTGTCAGTTGTGATGTCGAGTTGGCCGCTGGATTGATAGTTCAGGTCGCCTGTACGTGCAGTGCGGTACTCAAAATCGGGAATCGAGGTGTTGACATCCTCAAAGGAGAGCGTGAAACTCCCCTCAGTAATCGTGACTGGGGCCGTGATGATTTGCCCATTGGTCCATCCCTGATTGTCGAAGCTAAAGGTGGATTGCCCTGTTGCGGGGGATACAGTACCGAGCAAGAGGATGGTCGTGAGTAATCCTACAAGCCAGTGGCAAACAGCAATAGGGGCACCATGCATGCGATCTGTTTTAGGATAGAGCAAACGCGTGTCAATCGTCATGGGCTTACGTGTTGATAAAGGGGTACAGTTTAAGAATACATCAGGGCTGTAGTGAAGCGGGGGCGTGACACCTGAATGATACCGGTTTTGACCACCGATGGCTCTCCTCAGAGCCGAGAGTTCTATTCGGCTGAAGGCATCTCCTTTTCTTTTAAGTGCTTGAACACAGCCTCGTAATGAACCTTCTCCGGTTCTGAAGGGCTTGCCTGAACGGGGACAAGGAAAATCTCGTGTCGACCCGCTTCATCGTGGGTCAGGGTATACATGCCCTGTTCCAGTTGCGTATCAGCAGCACCTTCAAAAAGGAGCGTAAACCCGGTGGTGTGTTCGTCTTCGTGAAAGATCGCTTCTGCGAGCGTAATGTCGAGCGATGCATCATTGCCCGTTGCAGTAAACGTCTCGCCTGTCTTTCCTTCAAAGTGTTCGTGTGATACAGTGTCAGACATAGCCATACGATAAAGATGAAAGATGTAGGTGCGTGCGTTGTCCCCGACTGAAAAGTCAGCGGCCGAATGAGCCAACAGCGGAAGGCGCTGCTGCGTGGCTTCGAAGCAGCAGTAGCGGGACTACAGCGGCGCCGAAGAACGCAGCAGCAGCGACGGCTTGGCCGGTCGCAATCCGCGAACGTTAAGGTAGAGGCTAATTGCGAGAAGGGAAGATGCCCGTCATGGCGATGCAGAAGCGAACCGTGAGGAATGGCTGCCGCTGATCAAAGGCAATGCCTGATCCAGTCGGTCCGGTGGTAAAAGGCGTCGGGCCCATCTCAGCGTTTTCGCCGTCAGCATAGATCTGGGGCTTGCTCCCGCGCCCACCGGCTCCTGTTGCCGGATAGTTGTCTGTTGGGCTGGAGCTGTTTCCCTCGCTAGATGCGCAGTTGGGCTTGATTGTCCCTGCGTGCGAGTGCGGCGGGAGATTGCTCACGCTCAATGTCTTCGATTCCGTGCCCCCGCGTTGGCCCTGCGGATAGGGGGAGAGCCCCGGTCCGTGTCCGGCGTGCACCGGTACTCGGCCGCGAAGGTCGGGCAGCGCGAAAGTTGTTCGCCCATCACCACCATACGTGGTACCAATTAGGGCAAATAACGCCTGGTTTTGTGATATGGGCATCAGTTGTCCATCGCAATTAGCAAACATGCGCGGGGCGAACGTAAGCCCCCACATGCGAATCTCACTGATATAAGGCTCTGACATTGTTAAAAACCTCCAAGGGTTGTGGAATAAAAGAAAATCAAGTAAGGCTGTTAAGTAAACCCCAGTCGCGCACTGAGCAATTCTTTTTTAAAAAGAAGATCGATGCTAGTGAGGTATACATAGGGTAACACAATGGTACGAAGAAAAATTACTTATGTCAATATTATTTTTAAAAAGGGTGTAGTAGGTGCATTGTTTACGCAATAGAACTGGCGCTATCCTATATTGCACTCTTCCATTTTTGCTCTCCTTTTTGCTGCCCTCATGCCCGACCTGTCGATCACCCGCCGTGCAGTTCGCTCTGATGACGCGTCCTTTTTGCTTCGTCTGTTCCGCTCCTTCCGCATCGATATTGACCATGCCATTGACCTCTCAGAAGCAGAAAAGCGAACGTTCATCCAGCAGCAATTTGAAGCACAGCGGCGTTCGTATCGCCATCGGTATCCCAACGCGAATCCCAAGGTTATTCTGGCCGATGGAAAACGGGCAGGGCGCATCTGGGTCGCGTATTTGGAAGACCAAATTCGACTCGTGGACATCATGATGCTCCCGGCGTTTCAAAATCAAGGGATTGGCACGCATCTCATTGAGCAACTTAAGGAAGAGGCCCGCGCATCGGGACGTCCGCTCCGGCACATGGTGCACACAACGAACCAGGATGCGCTTCGCTTCTATCGTCGCTTGGGCTTCACCCGGTGCCCGTCCCCGGCACCGACCCATCATGCGATGGTATGGCGCCCGGAGGCACCGTCGGCGTGACCGAGGGGACAGCGTCTTCGGATCAACAGGGGCGGGGATGCGCCAGAGAACTGCTTGCGTCAGCGTGTCAAACCCATCAGCGAAACGATTAAAGCACGCACACGGCCATCGTTAAGGCGTGAGCGTTTCACGGATGCCATCGGCTGATTCGTTGCGACGCCCTCTTTGCTTGTGGGAGCTGATCCACGCATGACAAACAAAACGCCGTCCCTATGTGCATTTTTGCGAATACATTCCTATACTCTAGTGCTTACAAGAAAAAGGCGTATAAGCGCAGGTAGAAGCGGAAAATAGGCACTCCGACCGGGCGCAGCTCGCGAGAGGCTTTCAAACATATTCTAGTGCGCGGGGCAGGGGAGCCCGTGCGTACGGGAGCAGTCCGTTGAGAGAGCGGTCCTTCTGCCGAGCATTTTGTGCATAGCAAACCGTGCAACTTCATTGATGTATTGGAAGACGCTCGTTTGGGCTGCTGGGATATGGGCGATGCTGCTGGGAGGGAGTGGCGAGAGCGCTCGGTCGTATGCGGCAGACGCCGCGTTGCGTGGCCTGCCGGTCGACACGCTGACGGCCGACCGGCCCGACATTCGCTTTCGTCGTCTGACCCTTGCCGACGGGCTCTCGCAAGGTCATATCACGGATATCGTGGAAGATCGTCGTGGGTTTTTGTGGATCGCGACCCAGAGTGGCCTCAATCGCTACGACGGGTATCAGGTGAAGGTGTACAATCCCAATCCCTTCGACACAACATCTCTTTCGGACGGCACGATCGACGATTTGCACCTGGGGCGTGGGGGCGTGCTGTGGATTACAACCCGCTTCGGGGGGTTGAACCGAATGGATCTGCAGACCGAGACTTTTCAGCAATTTCAGCACGATCCCGACGATCCATCCAGCCTGCTTCCGGGATACGTCATGGCGGTGTTCGAGGACGCGCGCGGTGTACTTTGGGTCGGCACCCGCCATGGCCTCAGCCGCATGACGCCGGAGCAGCCCGGCACGTTTGTGCACTACCGGCATGATCCGGACGACCCCAACAGCTTGAGTGAGAACCGCATCCGCTCGATTCGCGAAGGCCCGGGCGATACCCTCTGGATTGCGACGGCCAATGGCCTCAATCGGATGTCGCTCCATCGCCCGGGACACTTCACGCGGTTCTTGTACGGGTCCGCGGCCGATGCACAGACGCGCGCGATTCCGCACACGTCGTTGCATGAGCAGTACGTTGACCCGGCGCGGCCCCATATCCGCTGGATTGGTTCAGATCATGGCCTGATTCGTTTTAACGCGACCGATGGAAGCAGCACGCGCTTTTTGCCGTATCCAAACCGAGGCCCGTCAGCCAACGAGGTGCGCACGGCAAGTCCGGACCCGTCCATGCCTGGTGTGCTGTGGCTGTCCATCCACAACAACGGCATTGCGCGCTTCGACCCCCGCACGCAGACCTTCACGCGCTACCGAAGCGCGCCCACTAACCGGCACGGGCTGGTTGAACACGCCGGCACCGTCACCTTTACCGACCGGTCGGGCATGGTATGGGTGGGGGCCGACGGCGGCGGGCTGGGCACGTTCAACCCGTCGGCTATGAAGGTGGCGCACTACACCAGCAGCGCGTCGAACGAGAAGGGGCCGCACGCGGTGGCGCGCTTGCGCAATGCCAACGTGTGGGGCCTGGCGATGACCACGGACCGCATGCTGTGGGCGGGAACCTCGGAGGGATACTTGCACCGCATCAACCCGCGTACGGGGGCAGTGCGCGTGTGGAAGGCCCGCCCCACCGCCCCATCGCCCACGCGTCCTTCGGGGACGGCCTACGCCTTCGCGGAGGCGCCCCATGGCGACCTGTGGATTGGTACCGGGCGCGGCCTCGATCGCTATCAGCCCGACACGGAGCGATTCGTGCGGTACCGCCACGTGGCGGGCGATACCACCACGCTGAGCAGCAACAACATCAACGATCTCTATCGAGCGGCCGATGGTACCCTGTGGGTGGCGACCATGAAGGGGCTCAATCGCTTCAACCCTGCGTCCGGGACGTTCACGCGGTACCTGCATGACCCGGCAGACTCGACCAGCCTGGCAAGCGACTGGGTAGGTTTCGTATACCGTGACAGGGCCGAACGCCTATGGGTGGCTACGCAGAACGCCGTGAGCCGCTTCCACCCGGCGACCGGGCAGTTTACCCATTACCGGCATGTCCCCAACGACCCGACGAGCCTCACCAATGGGCGCTTTGCGTGGATTCATGAGCGGGCCCGCGAGCCGGGCATCCTTTGGATTGCAAGCATTGACGGCGGCGGGCTGGATCGTCTCGATACGCGGACGGGCACCGTGACGCACTTTACAACCGAGACGAGCGATTTGCCCGACAACACGGTGTACGCCATTCAAGAAGATGCGCGCGGGCGCCTGTGGCTGAGTACCAACCACGGCCTCGTGCGGTTTACCCCCGATGCTCCGGCGCCGCGCCGGGCGTTTCGGTCGTTTGGGCGGTTCAGCGGACTGCAAGGGCTCGAGTTTAACCAGCATGCTGCCGCGCATGGCCCGGAGGGACGTCTGTTGTTTGGCGGCACAAACGGATTCAACGTATTTCAGCCGTCGGCGCTGGCACGCAACGCGGTGCCGCCGCGGGTAATCATTACCGGATTGGAGGTGCTGAGCAACGGCGCTACCGCGGCCACCGATTCATTGACGCAACAGGCCGTGCGTGGCACGAAGCCGCTGCGCGTGCCCCATGACCAAAACGAGTTCACCGTCGCTTATGTCGGGGTGCATTTTAAAGCCCCAAGGCAAAACCGCTACCGCTACAAGCTGGTTGGCTACGACGAAAAATGGATTGCGGCCGGGGCGCGGCGCGAGGCTACGTACACGAATGTGCCGCCTGGCACATACCACTTCAAGGTGCACGCGGCCAACGCCGACGGGGTGTGGTCGGAGCAGGCGGCGTCGGTTACCATTGCGATTGCGCCGCCGTGGTGGCGCACGTGGCTCGCGTACGTCGTGTATGGGGGCGTGATTGTAGGCGGCTTGCTGGCGATGTTTTACGGGCAGCGCCGCCGCTTAGAGCGACGGCAGCGCACCCTAGAACGCACGGTGCACGCGCGCACCCAGGCCCTCCGCCAGGAGAAGAAAAAGACGGAGCAGCAGGCAGTGCGCCTGCGCGAGATGGATCGCCTCAAAACGCGATTCTTCACCAATGTGAGCCACGAGTTCCGGACGCCGCTTACGCTCACCATCGGGCCGCTGGAGGATGTGAAGCGGGCGCTTTCAACGGACGGGGAGGTGTCGCGCAGCAGCATCCGCCAAAATGTGACGCTTGCCCTGCGCAACAGCCGTCGCTTGCTTCGGCTCATTGGGCAACTGCTCGACGTTGCCAAGCTCGAAGACGGCGCACTGACGCTCGATGCCCAGCAGAACGACCTCGTGTCGTTCGTGCGCGAGCTGGCGCGCTCCTTTGTGCCCCTGGCCGAGCGGCGCCGGGTGCGCTTCGTCTTTGAGGGCCCTGCCACGCCCCTTCCCGTTGTGTTCGATCGTGCAAAATTGGAGCAAGTGTTCACAAATCTCTTGTCGAACGCCTTCAAGTTCACGCCGCGTGATGGTACCATTCATATGCGCGTAGCCATCGCGGCGTCCACAGACGATGAAGCGCCGGAGCCTCATGCGGTTGCGGTTACAGTGCGCGACAACGGTCCGGGGATTCCGCCGGAGGACTTGCCGCATCTCTTCGATCGGTTTTACCAGTCCGAGCAGGCGACGCCCGATGAAGCGCCGGGAACAGGCATCGGGCTGTCGTTGGCCAAAGACTTGGTGGAGCTCCATCGTGGCACCATCGCTCTGGAGAGCGCGCCGGGCGAAGGAACGACGGGCATCGTGCGCTTGCCCCTAGCAGCGGCGCCCGCGGAGGGATCAGACGGCGAGCAGACCGTGCGCGTGGTGTTGACCGATGGCATGGCCACGGCCAATGACCTCTCGGCCGAAGGAAAAGCCAACCCAAAGCGCCCCGATGTGCGCGCGGCGTTTGCCAACCCGGCCTCCGGCGACGGGGCCTCCGACGATCGCACGACGTTGCTCGTGGCCGACGACAATCCGGAGATTCGTGCGTACATTCGCAGCCACTTTGCAGACACGTACCGTATCGTGGAGGCACGCGACGGCCGCGAGGCGCTCGAACGTGCACATGAGGACCTGCCGGATCTGATCATCAGCGACGTCATGATGCCACGCCTCGATGGCTTTGCCCTTGTCGAGGCCCTGCGCAGCGACCGTGCCACCGACTTTCTCCCCGTCATTCTTCTTACCGCGCGTGCAGCCGAGCACGACAAGCTCGCGGGCCTGCGCGAGGGGGCCGATGCCTACCTCACCAAGCCGTTCAACATGGAGGAGCTGCAGACCCGCGTCAAAAACCTCATGGCGGCACAGCAACGCTTGAAGGCGCGTTTTGCTGCCGAACCGTCGGATGAGACGTCGGGGTCCGGCGGCCCGCCAACCGTCACGCCGGCGGCTTCGCCTCCGGCAGAGGACGCGCCCGCCGAGCCGCCGTACGTGGTGCGTGCCCGAGCGATTGTTAGGGACCATTTAGCCGACGAAGAATTTGGCGTGGCTGAGCTTGCCGACGCCCTCGCCCAAAGCCGGTCGACGGTGTACCGTCGCTTTCGCGACCTGCGGGACCAATCGCCCAGTGCGTTTCTGCGCGAGGAACGGCTTGCACGGGCCGCTGCGCTGCTGCGCACTCAGGAAGGCACCGTAAGCGAAGTGGCCTATGCCGTCGGCTTCAAAAGCGTGTCGCATTTCTCGGAAGCTTTTCAGGCGATGTACGACGTGCGGCCGTCGGACTATCTGGCGCAGCCGACGTCTGCCCCAACGGCCTCGTAACTCTTGTGGGCGTCGGGGATGGTGGAGGTCGGGCTGCCGATCGCTCAACGGCGTTACTTTTGCCACGACGCTACTGCACCACGGTGATTTTTTGGGTTTGGGTGCGGCCGCCGGCTTGCAGCCGCAAGAAGTAGAGGCCGCTGGCGAGGCCGCCCACGCGCAGCTGCAGCTCGTGGCGTCCGGCCGTCGCCTTCGTACGCACGGTGCGCACTTGCCGCCCCAGCACATCGTAGAGCACGAGGCGCACTGCCGTCTTCTTTGGTCCATTGGGAATCGCAAACCGCACCGTAGCGCGCGTGCGGGCCGGGTTGGGAAAGGTGCCCAAGAGCCGGAGCTGCTGCACCGCCCCGCGCCGCACGGTGACCTGTTTGGAGAACGAGACGCTGCCGTCGGTGTCCATCTGCTTGAGGCGGTACGTGAGCGAATCGGCCGCAAACGGCACGGTGGCATCCGCAAAGCGGTACGACTGCGGATTGGTCGTCGTACCGGCGCCTGCCACAAAGCCCACCTCCTGCCAGGCGGAAGGGCCATCGGGCCGGGTAGAGCCGTCTTGCGGGGGGAAAGCATCCGTCCGGGGCGGCCATACGGCGCGTTGGATCGCAAACCCTGCGTTATTGGTCTCCGATGCAGTGCGCCACGCCAAGGCAATGCCCGCGTCGCTGCTCTGGGCTTCGAAGTCCGCAAACTCGACCGGCAGGGCAACCGTGCCGTTGGACAGCGGCAGCGCGGCAAAGGTGGATTGTGCCGTGCCGTTGACCGCTGCGAGTTCGCCCCCAGCAAGCGATAGGTCGCTGGGCTGCGAGAGCTCAAACTGCACCCCGGTGGCAGCAGCGCCAGCAGCTACGTCGAGCGCCAGGAAGGCGTAGCCGGGCGTGGCCGGAACGGCCTGCGAGAAGCCCGTGAAGGCAATGCTCACCGGAGCGCTCGACGCATCGGTGGACACCTCGGCAAGCGCACGGTCGCTGCTAGGCTCTAGAACGGCATCGGCCGACCAGTAGAGGCGTGCAGCAGTAATGCCGGCCACACCCGGGGCCCGGTTGGTAACCGTGAGGCCTTCCAGCGTAGCGCCTTCCTGTCCGGCACCGAGTTGGAGCAGACCCACGGGGTTGTCGGCGGTGCCGGGCGACACCGCCGCGCTAAAGTCAAGCCCTTGTGCCGAGCCGTCGGTAAGCGCGATGTCTGGCACGGCAGTAACGGTGAGCGCAAAGGAGGTGCTGCGGGTGTTGTTGGCCGCCGCGCCGTCGTCAACCGTCACCGTGAGGGTTGCTGTGCCGCTCGCATTGGCGGCTGGGGTCACCGCCACCGTGCGATTGGCCGCTTCGCCTCCAAGCGTGATGTTGGCGTCGGGCACGAGCGCCTCATTGTCTGACGTAGCCGTGACGGTGAGGGTTGAGGCTGCCGCCTCGGGGTCGTCTACCGTAAAGCTCACCGGGCCGAGGGGGGCATCCTCCACGATTGTCTGGGCCGGAATGCCCGAAATTGTGGGGGCATCGTTTGCAGCAGTGATTGAAACGGGTACGGTTACGCCGGCCACCTGCGCGCCGCCTGCATCCTTCAAGCTGAGCGTGACCGCATCGGTGGTGGTCTCCGAGCCGTCGTGGCGGTAGGCGACGCGCCCCGCGTTCACATCGGCCTGGGTGAACGCAGAAGCCATGTTGCCCTCCACCTGCAGCGTGCCGTGGGCGGGGGCCGTGGTAACGGTGTACGTGAGGGCTGCAGGGGCGTCCTCGGGGTCGGTAGCTGTGAGGATGGTGGGAGACACCGTACCGGCGGTGCCCTCCGTAACGGCAAGCGTGCCGACCGCGCTTACTGAGGGCGGATCATTTACGTCGCTGATGGCCACAGTAACGGCTCGGCTGGCATCGGGGGTGCCGCCCACGGCGGGGTCGTCAACGGATACGCTGAGCGCATAGCTGCTCTTCGCCTCAAAGTTGGCGGCCTCTGTGAGCTGCAACGTGGTGCCATCGAGCTGAAAGGCCCCAGCGTCGGTTCCGCCCAACGAGAGGTTGTTGGTGCCACTGTTGTCATCGTTGATGGTCACCGTCGCCACATCTGTCGGCGGAGTGTTGTTTTCGGCAATCGAGGGATCGGCCGGGGTCAGCGTGAGGGTGGGGGCGCTGTTTACGTCAGTGATGTTGAGCGTAAAGAGCGCATCGTCGTCTGGCGTGCTGCCTACGCCGGGGTCATCAACCGTTACGCGTACCGTGTAGCGGTCCTTCGTTTGCACGTTGAGCGATACGCCGGCCTTCAATTGGAGCGTAAACCCGTCGAGCTGAAAGCTGCTCGCGTCTGCTCCTGCAAGCGTCAGGGCGTTGGTCCCTAATGCGTCGTCTTGCACGTCAACGGTGGAGAGGGCTACCGGAGCCGTGGGGTCGGCATCCTCGGCGATGGACGTGGTGGTGACGCTAAGACCTACCGACGGGGCCTCATTCACATCCGATACAGCGACGGTAAAGGATCGAGTGGCATCGGGGGTGCCGCCCACGGCGGGATCGTCAACAGATACGCTGAGCGTATAGCTGTTCTTCGCCTCAAAGTTGGCGGCCTGTGTGAGCTGCAACGTGGTGCCATCGAGCCGAAAGGCCCCGGCGTCGGTTCCGCCCAACGAGAGGTTGTTGGTACCGAGGGCGTCATCGGTGACTGCAACCGTGGCCACCCCGGCAGGAGAAGCCGTATTTTCGGCAACCGAGGGATCTGCAGGCGTTAGGGCGACGGCCGTGGGAGCCTCGTTCACATCCGTAATGCTGAGCGTTACGCGGGTGGTTGCCTCGGGTCCCGTACCGATACTGGGGTCGTCGGCGGTCACATCAACGACGTACGTCGACATTGTCTCGAAGTCGGGCGTGGCCGTTAGTTGGAGCGTGGAGCCGTCGAGCGCAAAGGCATCGGCATCAGGACCGGCTAGCGCGAGCGTACTGCTGCCCACGCCGTCGTCCTGCACGGTGATCTCAGTAACGGCAGCGGGTGTGGCGCTGTTCTCAGCAAGCGAGGGTGTTGCCTGGGCCACCGAAAGGCTGGGCGGCGTATTTCGAATCAGTGCATACTCGCGGACGGGCACCGTGCCGGTGCGGGTAAACGTCTGTGCGGCGGGGTCTTTGGTCCAGCCGGTGGCTATCTGCCAGGGCTGTCCGGGCGCGGCGCGGTGGACGAGTGCCAACGGCCCCTGCGGAGCGGTAACGTCGCTGTAGTCGAGCGTGAGCGTAGCTGTGGGGCTTGTGCCACTTGGCGTAGAGACGCCCCATGTGAGATGTGAGCGTTTGGTGACACTGGTGGGCAGGCCGCTGAGATCCTCGCCCGCGTCGCTCTCGGTGCGCAACGGGGCGCTGGCATCGCCGTAGCGGTAGAGCTGTACGTCACCGCTGGCGCCGGTCGCGGACAGCTGCGCGCCGGCTGGGCCGATGCTCGCGTCGGTGCTGCTCGTGGCCACGGCGCTTTCTTTGCCGAGCCGGGCGGCGCTGAACGGCACCCACTGCGGATCGCCCTCGAAGGTGGCGAGCGGGCCTTGCCCCGCGCTGTGCGCAAAGGATCCGCTGCCCTCGTCGAAGCGATAGCTGGCCAGGAGGAACTCCGCATTGGGGTCGCCCGGGGTGAGACGCTGGTGCATGCGGGCGCGAATATCGCCGGTTGAGAGCATCCGATCCCAAATGCGCAGCTGGTCGAGCTCACCTGCAAAGTGCTGCGCGTTCGTGTACGCCGCACGGCCTATGAATAGATCGCCGAGACCGCGATAGACTTCTTTTAAGCCGCTTCGTTTCACGCGGACGCCGTCGCGGTAGATCGAAAAGAAGGCTGTTTTAATGCCAACAGACTCAAAGACAACTGTCCAGTGATGCCAGTCGGTGTCGGTTACGGCGTTGTCTGTGACGACAGCGCTCCCGCCGATTCGTGCCTCGAAGCGGTCGTCGCTACGAAAGCCGATCCGCAACGCCTCGTCGCTGCTGGCGCCTTGACTGATGATCGTCTGGTCGGAGCCGGTGGGTCCGCGCTTTGCCCAGAAGGAGAGGGTGAAATCGCGGCCGTCCAGGCGCATGTCAGGCCCGAGGTTAAGGGCATCATCTGTGCCGTTGAAAACCAGCGCCTGCCCCGGTCCGTACGCCGGAGACGCGGGCACCACCGCTTGCGCCGCGTTGTTGCCGTTGTCGATGTCGTTCAGTCCGAGGGCACCGCGCAACGCAGGAAGATCTGCGCCCGACTCGACCGTCGCAGTGAGCGTAATGTTCGTAGAGGCGTCGCCTGCGAGCGTGCCGACGTCCCACGTACCGCCCGAAAAGGTGCCGCCGGACCCCGAGAGGCCGCTCAAGGCGGTGGCGTCGAAGTCGACCGTCACGCCGGGCACGTCGTCCGGGCCGTCGTTGGTAAGGGTGGCAGTGAAGGTGATTGTTTCCCCAGGAGCGGCCGTTTGCGTTTCGGGCGTCAGCGTCAGATGCAGATCCGAGAAGGGGAAGGACGCCAGCGCCAGTTCACCCGTTGGAATTACGGTATTAGGTGGTGTGGAGAATGTTTGGGCCTCTGCGTCTTTCATGGAATAGTTCGCCACGCGCCACGTGTCACCTGGTCCGCTTCGCCAGAGCAATCCCACCGGCTCAGAGATTCCCGTAACGTTGGCATATTCAAGTGTGTCAACCGAAAGCGCAAGTATGTTCTTGCTCTCGAAGATTGTGTTAGCGTTGTTCGTCCGCTCGATATATCCGCCCCACGTAAGTGCCGCTCGTTCAGTGAGGTTGTTCGGCAGAGCGGAATCGAAGACTTCGCCTGGATCGGCGCTGGTACGCACCGATCCGTTAGACACTCCATATCGGTACAGTCCCATAAACTGCGTGCTAGATCTTGGTCCTCCATTCACTGCAAACGAGGCCCCATCCGGACCGACGGGGTTGGCTCCGGCATCCTGCCCAACGGGCGCGGTGCTGAGGACGGGTCCGGCGCTGTTCTGGTACGTGCCGCTGTTGCGTCCGGCATAGTCGAAGGCGATGTTGGGATCGCCGCTGTCGAAGCGGTACTCCGCAATCAGGCCGCTATACTGCCCGTCCGACAGATCCGCCGTGCGGTGGATGCGACGGCGCACGTTGAGTTCGGCAGCATCGCTGGTGGAGTTGTCCGTGAGCAGGTCGCTTTCGGCAAGCGGACGGTCGTAAATGCGCACTTGATCGAGCGTGCCCCCTGCGTCGATGGTGACGGGCGCGTCGTTTGTTGATGGCCGGCGGGTGTTGGTCAAACGAAGGTCGTCACCTGTTCGCGAAGCGCGTTGTTTAAAGCCGTCAACATAGACTTTTGCTATGTGCGTTCCTTCATTGGCATCGTTAAACTGATATGTGGCTGCCACGTGATGCCACTGCCCGTCATCGGGGACACTAATGGATGTAGGGACATTTCTAACTATTGTATTTCCGGCGTCATCTTCCCCTTCAAAATTGACAAAGAACGTAGCCTCTCCACCCGGCGAGCCAGACAGGCCCCAGCCGCTGGGTTCATTTTCTTCTTTTTGTACCGAGAAGCTGCCCTTCGTCCACAGGCTGACGGTAAAGCCGCTGGATCCGCTCGTTGGCGTGGGGAAGGTGAAGGCAGACGGGTCACTGATCTCCACGGAGCCGGGTGCACCCAGCGCCTGCCCAGGGCCGTAGGCGGGCGGGGTCACCTCCACCGGTTCTTCGGTCGTGATCGTGCCGCCCGGCGTGTCGATCTCGACGGGGCCGGAGGTTGTGCCCTCGGCCACGGTGACGGTGATGCGCTCGTTGCCGTCGCCCGTGCCCGTGAGGTTCGTGGCGGGCGTGCCGCCGATGCGCACGGCGGTGGCGGCATCCACGCCCCTGCCCTCGATCCGAAGACGGTCGCCTATGGGAACGGCACTCGCGGCAGGATTCGGCGCGGTGCTAAAGGGACTTTCGTACGCGCCGGGGTCGGGAGCGGCGCCCTGGATCCGCTCGTTCCCGCGTGCATCTATGGGTAGCGGCTCGGACGTGTCGCTGTCGCCGTCCAGATCCTCGGCATCGGCGGGGAGGCGGCTGGTACTGCCCGCGTCCACCAGCGAACTGGTCTCCGTATCGATTTGCAGGAAAGTCGGGCTGCTCGGGTCAAGGTCAAGATCATTGCCGACTGCATCGTTATCAGCAAACAGCACGTCGTCGCCCGCGATGTTCTCCAGTGTGCTGGCACCTCCGGGATGCTGGTAAAAGGTGGAAAAGTCGATGTCCGGCGAGCTGCCGTCGTTGAACACTGCCGAGCCCAAGCCATCACTGATCTGATCGGTAATGGGTTGTCCATTGGTATCGCCGAGCCTACTAACAAGATAAAATCTGAACTCTCTATCACCCGGAGGATTGCTAACGGTTGGTGGCCGCTTGCCAGCATTGTTGCCCCAGAAGACGCTGTTGATGAAGTGTGGGCTGCCGCCGCCCGTCACGTACACCGCCCCGCCTCGTGCAGCGGCATAGTTGCCCCGAAACGTGACGCCCCGCATCGTGGCGCTGCATCCGTCGCAAAACAGCCCCCCGCCGAAGTTGCGCTGTTCGCCCCCAACAAAATCACCGGTGGATGTGGAGACGAACTGCGCCACGGCAAAGCCGCCGGTGATGGTGACGCCGTCGATGACGGTACTTCGCGAGAGGCCGCCGCCGAGAAACACGACGTGGTTCACGTTGGCCCCCCAGCCCAGCTCGGGCGGTCCACTCGTGAGCCCCGCTCTCAGATGGTCGGTGGCGGATCGCGTTTCGGGAACCGGGTCCACAATGTCGCCGGTCGCATTCGTATTGGCATCCGAATCGAAGTCGGGATCGAAGGAAGCATCGTCACCAGGACCGAGATCGCCGGAAAGGATGACCTCGTGGGCGCCGGGATCGCGCTGGTCGAGGGCCGTCTCCGTGCCATTAAAGCCGCCGTAGAGCTTCAGTCCGTCTTTGCTGTCGGGGATGACGAACGACCGGTTGCGATAGGCGAGATACGAAAACTGCACCGTGCCCGGGCGCTTGAATGTCGGTTTGTACGTGCCCTCGGCAATCCAGATCTGGTCGTTACCGGTGGCGTTGTCGATGGCTTCCTGGAGGCCGGTGTAGGCGTTGGCCCAGGAGGAGCCGTCATTGGCGCCCGAGGCGCTGTCGTCGACATAGATCACTTGCTGGCCAAAGGCCGCGGGGGCCGTGCCGGCAATGAGCAACGCAAGCAGCAGCGTAGGTATGAGGCGAAGGGGCGAAGCGTGTTGGAAACGGACGGGCAAGGCCATGGGCATCGGTTCAAAGAGATTGCTGTTGGGTTGGGGCGCAGGCGTCGGCGGGGGCGCGCGCCGTTGCGGCCAACGCCTGCACCTGTGTGCAAAGGCGACGACGGCGGCGGTGACGTAGCATTTCCGTTCTGGTGCACGAAACGCCCGGCCGCTGGGCTGCCGTCCGTGCCGTGGACGGGCCTCGGGGTGCGAGCCTAGCGGTTCGTGTGCGGCGCGTCGTCGTGCGCATCCTGGGCGTTCGGGTACTGGAATAGCTACATGTACTACCCAACGTAGAGCAGTGCTGTATTTGCCGTTTGTATATTTGTGTCAGATGTTTGCATATTTGTGTCACCGGGCACAACACGGCCCTCAGTGGATGCAAACGATGGTTTGGATAGCCAATTCACTGTTTCATCACAAATTTTATAGCGTACGCACTCCCTCCTGGATACTCGCACAGCCGCTGCGCCCACCACCCGTGTCTGCCCGCAGCGCGGCACATGCGGGTCATGGACGCAAGGCCGTCCGTTGTGCAGCAACGTTTTTACATCAGATAGCTACTGCACCACGGTAATTTTTTGGGTTTGGGTGCGGCCGCCCGCTTGCAGCCGCAAGAAGTAGAGGCCGCTGGCGAGACCGCCTACGCGTAGTTGTAGCTCGTGGCGTCCGGCCGTGGCCTTCGTACGCACGGTGCGCACTTGCCGCCCCAGCACATCGTAGAGCACGAGGCGCACGGCTGCATCGTCCGCGCCCTTGGGCACGGCAAACCGCACCGTGGCGCGCGTGCGGGCCGGGTTGGGAAAGGTGCCCAAGAGCCGGAGCTGCTGCACCGCCCCGCGCCGCATGGTGACCTGTTTGGAGAACGAGACGCTGCCATCGCTATCGACCTGCTTGAGGCGATATGCAATCGAATCGGCCGCGTAGGGCAGGGCTGTGTCGCGGAAGCGGTAGGTCTGGGGCTGCGTGGTTGTCCCGGCCCCGTCGACACGCCCGACCGTCTGCCACGCGACGCCCGACGCGTCAGCTCTATCGGCGGATGTGGGCGCTGCGGAGGCGTTCGCATGATCGGCGATGTGGCGCTGAACCTTAAACCCGGCGTTATTGGTCTCCGAGGCGGTGGTCCAGCTGAGGAGTGCGCCGGTCTTGGTGCTTTGGACCTCGAAGCGGGCAAACTCGACGGGGAGGGCCGTCGGCTGGCTGGAGAGCGGAAGCCGCTCGAAGGTCGAGCGGCGCGTGCCGTTGATGGTGCGAAGCGATCCGTTCGTAATCGCAAGGTCACGGGGACGGGCAACCACGAACTGCACGCCGGAGGCGGCCGCCCCAGGCTTCACATCGAGGGCCAGGAGAACGTAGCCGGGGGTAGCACCAATGGGTTGGCGCACCTCCGCAAAGGAAAGGGTGGCCGGGGCGCTTGCCGGGTCGATGGGTAGGGTGCCGAGGACGGCGTCGCTACTGGGCTCGAGCGTCTGATCCGTCGACCAGAACAGGCGTGCGGCGCTGATGCCGGCCACCCCCGGAGCGGTGTTGGTGATGGTGAGGGCGTTGAGCTTGGCACCGGCCACTACACCATCGAAGCCCAGAATGCCGACGGGGTTGTTCTGCGTACCGGGTGCAACCTGTGCCTCAAAGGCGAGGCCCTCGCCTGATCCGTCGATAATCGCAAGCGGAATGGACGCGGCTGCCTCGTATGCTCCGGCGTTGACGGTGCCGTTTTCCACGCGCGCGGCGCCTGCGAGATCAACCGGAAGGCGCTCGGAGGTATCGCCGTCGCCGTCCAGGTCTGCGGCATCGGCGGGCAAGGCGTTGTTGTCGCCCGCATCGACTGCCGGGCTGCCGGCATAGAGGCGCAGGCCGTCGTCGGCGGTGCCGAAGGTGCCGTCCGGGCCGGCCGGGGTCCCCGAGTCTACGAACTGCGGATCCGAGTCGAGATTTCCGCCGCCGTCGGTGGTCGACGAGGACGCGTCCTCGCTGATGCCTGCAAGCCCTCCCTCTACGAGTGAGTGACTGATTGTGAGACTGACGCCCTGGTTGGCGATCTGATCGCCGCGGTCCGAGGCGGTGTTGCCGTACACGATGACGTTCGACAGCGACGGGGCGTCGGTGGCCGATCCCTCATTAAAGAGGGCGCCGCCGTCACTTGCGCTGTTGTTGACGAAGGTCGAGTTGACAATGGAGGAGTTGCTTGTGCCGCCCGCTCCTGCGTTGTACATGGCTCCTCCATCCACGCCCGCACGGTTGTTGATGAAGACGGAATTCGTGATGCGTGGGCTGCTCGTGCCCCCCGCGCCGTCGTTGAACAGCGCTCCACCGGAGGCCTGCG
The DNA here is from genome assembly GCF_000419585.1 of Salisaeta longa DSM 21114. Taxonomy (NCBI): domain Bacteria; kingdom Pseudomonadati; phylum Rhodothermota; class Rhodothermia; order Rhodothermales; family Salisaetaceae; genus Salisaeta; species Salisaeta longa. The sequence goes on along the minus strand of NZ_ATTH01000001.1, from coordinate 1,266,652 downwards.
CCTGGTTACCAACAAATATGCTGTTCACAATGTGGGGACTGCTGGCCCCGTTGTTTCGTCCGTTGTTGAACAGTGCGCCGCCGTGCGGAGCCGTCGTAGCGGGCGACAGAAACGTTGCTGTATGATTCCGAAAAATTATGCCGGCGAGCGTTGGACTACAGGCGTTTCCACGACCCGCGCCGTTGCAGTACATTCCGGCCCCGCGTAGTTGCTGCTCGATCGCGGAGTCGCCGTTGGCATAGCCGTCGGCCACGGTAAGCCCGCGAAGTGCTGTGGCGGGCGTGATCGGTCCGCCGGTGGTGCCGTCCAGATAGACCACCGTGTAGCTGTTGTCGGACGCGTCGCCTGCCGCGCCAACGTCGCCGCTAAGAACAACGGGGTGGTCGGTCGGAGCGCGGTCGGCAAAGGCGTCGCCGTTTGCAAAGCCGCCGTAGATCTTCAGGCCGTCCTGTGCGCCGGTGATCGTGAAGCTGGCCGTTCGGTCGTCGGCCGTGACGCCCGGTCCCTCGTCGGGGTGGTACGTGCCTTCGGCGATCCATATCTCGTCGATGCCGGTGGCTACGTTGAGCGCCTTCGTGAGGGTTGCAAATGGCTGGTCCCAGCTCGTGCCGGGGTTGGCATCGTCGCCGTTGGCCGCGTCTACGTGGATGGGCGGGCGCGTGGCAACGGCGTACTCGCCGGTCGGCACGGGGCCGCTGAACGTGAACCGCTGATTGGCCGGGTCGTGCGTCCAGGCGGTGGCGCGGGTCCACGGAGCGCCGGGCGCGTCGCGGCGCAGGAGGTCCACCGTGCCGGAGAGGCTCTGCACGCCGCCGTAGCTGAGGGTGAGGGTGGCGGTGGGAGCGCTGCTGTCGGGCCGGGCAATGCCCCATGTGAGATTAGCGCGCTCCGTTGGGTAGACGCCGCTCAGGTCGTCGCCGTCGTTGCTTGTGGTGCGGGTGGGGCCGTCGGCGCTTCCGTAGCGGTAAAGCTGCACGGTATCGCCAGCGGAAACGTTGGCCGCCGTAAGCGTGGCGTCGGCCGGGCCGACGCTCGCGGGTGCTCCGTTTGTAGCAACGGCGCTTTCTTGCCCGAGGCGCGCGCCGCTAACGGGCGTCCAGGTTGGGCTGTTGTTGCGCGTGCCGGCGTAGGGGCCCACGTAGTCGAAGGCCATCCCGCCGCTGCCCGCGTCGAAGCGGTAGCTGGCCACAAGGTTCGATGCAGCGGGCGTGCCCCGTGCAATCGTGCGGTGCATGCGGGCGCGAATCTGCTCCTGCGTGAGCACCGCGTCCCACGTGCGCACCTGGTCGATCTGGCCGGGGAAGGTGCGGTCGTTGAGGAAACCCGGCAGAAACTCGCGTCCGATGAGGACCGGCTCGTTGGACGCAGTGGTGAAGGCTTCGCTCGTGTACGTGGCCGCATCGACCCGCTCGCCGTTGACGTAGAGCGCCTGCGCGGTGCCGTCGTACGTGGTGGCCACGTGGACCCACTCGTTGGCGGGCGTCGACGTGAGGCTCACCGATCGGGTGGGGCCGCTCCCAGCAGGGTCGAGCCCTGCCACCAATTCACCGTCGAACACCACGAGGGCGACGCCGGAGGAGGTGCCGCCGTCCGGCTTGCTGAAGAAGGCCCGGAAGCCGTCGCTTCCGTCCCACTTGATCCATGCCTCGACGGTAAACGGCGCGGTCGTATCCAGCACGTCGGTGGGGGCCTGCACGTACGCCCCGCTGCCGTCGGTTGCACCATCAAATGTGAGGGCGTTTTCGGGGCCGTAGGGGGCATCCACCACGCCAAGATCCGTAGCACCGCTGACGGTCTGTCCGTTCATGGTGAGCTTCACCGGGCCGGTGGTTGCATCGTCGGGGATGGTGACTGTGACCTCGGTGCTCGACTCGACGGTGAACGACGCATCGGTGCCGCCAATGGTCACCTCGGAGGTGTTGGTGAGGCGCGTTCCGATGATCGTGACCGTTTCGCCCGGTGCGGCGGCGGTGGGGGCAAACGCGTCGAACGCCAGCGCGGGCGTGCCGCCTTCGTAGGCGCCGAGGTCCACGGTGCCGTCCTGCACACGGTTGGCGCCGGTGAGGTCAATCGGGAGCAATTCCGACGTGTCGCCGTCACCGTCGAGGTCAAGCGCGTCGGTGGGCAGAGCGTTGCCGTCGCCTACGTCAAGGGCCGGGCTGCCAGGGAGGAGGCGCAGGCCGTCGTCGGTGGTGCCAAAGGCGTCATCAAAACCGTTTGGGTCGGTGGCGTTCACGAACTGCGGGGGGCTGCTCAGGTTGCCGCCGCCGTTGGTGGTCGTGGCGCCGTTTTTCTCGACGATGCCGCTCAGCCCGCCCGCGATAAGGGTGTGGGACAGCGTGGCGCTCGCGTCGTCGCTCACCATCTCGGCACCGCTGTTCGTGTCGCCGTTGTTCCAGAGGAGGCTGTTTTGAAGCACCGGCCCGGCGCTCCCGCTGGTGAACTGGTTGTAGATGGCCCCGCCCTCGGTAGCGGTGTTTCCGGTGAATGTGACACCCACCAGGTCGGTGCGGGTAGAGCGCCGCACGAACAGGCCGCCGCCTTTTTGGCCCGCTGTGTTGTTTGCGATGACCGTGTTGTAGAGATCCGGCTGGCTGTCCGTGGCCTTCACGAACAGACCGCCGCCCTGGAATGTGGAGCGGTTATTGGCAATGACGGTACCGGTAATGCGCGGGTCGGCGTCGCCGCTGGTGCCGTCAATCATGATTCCCGCGCCCCAGGAGGTGCTGGCATTGTCGGTCACACGGAGGTTGGAGAGCGCGGGGCTGCAGTCGCCGCCGTTTCCGTTACAGAAAAGCCCAGCACCCTGCTGCGTGAGGTTGCCCTGCGCCTCGGAGCCGTTGGCCGTGCCGTGGGCAATGGTGAGCCCATCGAGGCGCGTGGCGCGGGTGATCGGGTCGCTCGTGCCGTCCAGATGCAGGACCGTGTAGCTGTTGTCGGTGCTGTCGCCTGCGGCGCCGATGTTGCCGGAGAGCACCGTGGGGTGGGCACTCGGGTCGCGGGCGCCAAGGCTCGACTCATTCCCCGAAAATCCGCCGTAGACGTGCAGGCCGTCCTGGGCACCGGTGATGGTAAAGGCAGCGGTGCGGTCGCCTGTGGTAACGCCCGGTCCCTCGTCAGGATAATAGACGCCTTCGGCCACCCAGATCGTATCCTGCGTCTGCGCGACATCCAGGGCCTTGCTGAGCGTAGCAAAGGCCTGTGCCCAGCTCTCGCCGCTGTTGGCATCGTTGCCGGCAGCGGCGCTCACATGAAAACGCTTGATGGCCAGCTCAACTTGCGCACTGGCGTTGTGGTTGTCCCCTTCGAGGTCAACGGCGTCCGACGGGGGCGTGAGGGCAGCGCCAAGCACGGCGAGGTTGGTAGTGCCGTTGTATGTACTGGTGACCTCCAGCGTGGCGCTCGCGCCCGAGGCCAGCGCGCCCAGCGTCCAGGTGCCGTTCGCGGCGTCGTAGCTGCCGCTGGACGGGGCACTAACGGCGGACGGGTCGGCGAGGCCGGTGATGGCGGTGAGCGCAACGGCCGTCCCGGCGGGCGCGGCGTCGGGGCCGGTGTTGGTGACGGTGACGGTAAACGCGGCGTCATCGCCGATGCGCACGTCCTGCGAGGCGGGCGCGAGGCTCACGGCCAGGTCGGCTTTGGGAAATTCGGCCAGGGCGTACTGCCCGGTGGGCGCGGGGCCGGTGTGGGTGAAGGTCTGTGCGGCAGGGTCTTTCGTCCAGCCGGAGGCGATGTCCCACGGATCGCCCGGGCGCTCGCGGTGCAGCAGGTTCACGGGCGTGGTGAGTGGACCGGCAGTGCCCACGTGGCTGTAGTCGAGCGTGAGGGTGGCGCTGGGGCTTGCGTCCTTTGGCGCATCGACGCCCCACACCAGATCGGAGCGCTCGGAGATGAAGTCGGGCAGGGCGCTGAAGTCGTCGCCCGCGTCGCTGCCGTCGCGCACCGCACCGTCCTCGGCCCCGTAGCGGTAGAGCTGCACCGGATCGCCGGAGACGACCGACGCGGAAAGCGCGCTGCCGGACGGGCCCACGGTTGCGTCTGAGGACGGCGTGGCCAGGGCGCTCTGCTGGCCGAGGGGGGCGCTGCTGAAGGCAGGCCGCCCGGCACCACCCTGGAGCGTGCCCTGTGCCGTGCCAGCGTTTGAGGTCACGGTAGAGCCGCTGCCGTCGAAGCGGTAGCTGAGCGTGAGGTCCTCGCGCCCCGGATCCCCTTCTCCGATGGTCTGGTGCATGCGGGCGCGGATCTCGCGTTGCGTGAGCGCCGCCGACCAGATGCGGAGCTGGTCGATCTGCCCGCCGAAGTAGTGGGTGTTGTTGATCACCCCGGCGACTCCGTTGTCCGAATCCGCGCTTTTGCCAACCCACACCTCCCGGTTACTAGGCAGGCCGTCCGAGGCCGTTCCGTCCGGCGTCCCGTTCACGTAGTAGGTCCACTGTCCGCCTGAGTAGACGAAGGCCACGTGATACCACTGATTGGGTGTCAACTGCGTGTTTGCCGTAGCCCCGTAGGCACCCGCTTTTAATGCACCGCTATCATCGAGACCGATATATTCAGTAGCGGTGACTGCATCGTCTTCGTCGAAGTTGTTCAAACCCACAATTGGAACAGCGCCATCACTTGAGGCGGGTTCGTGGGCGGCCCCGTCCCACCGGATCCATGCTTCCACGGTGACGGGCTGCGAGGTGTCGAGGTCCAGCTCGCTGCTGGTTCGTCCGGTGGAAACGTGCTCGCTCTCCGCTGAACCGTTGAGCGTAAGGCTGCGCCCGCTGCCGTAGGAGAGCGCGGTCCCGGCGCTGTTGTTGGTCGCATCGGTGTCGGAGGCGTTGATTGCTCCCTGCAAAAAGTGAACGTCTGTTCCGGTGGCGGCGGTGCCCTCCAGCGTGAGTGTGGCCGAGGCGCCGCTGTTCAGGGCATCGAGCGTCCACGTGTCGTCGCTAAAGGGGCCGCCGGTGGCGCTGAGGCTGCCCAGCCCGGTGGGGGTAAACGAAACGGTGACGCCGGAAGGCACTGCGTCCGGGCCATTGTTGGTGACCGTGGCGGTAAACGTATCGGGCTGCCCCTCCGGCACGTCCTCCTGGTCGGCGGTGAGGGTGAGCGCAAGATCGGCGGTGGGGAACGAGGCCACGGCGTACTCGCCCGCCGGAGCGCTACTGGCGGTGAAGGTTTTGGCGGCGGCGTCGCGGGTCCAGCCGTCGGCCACCTCCCAGTCGTCGCCGGGACCGGTGCGGTAGAGCAGCCCCACGGGCGCGGAGACGCCCACGTTGCCGTAGTCGATGGTGGTCGATCCGGCGTCTTCGATCAGGCCCCACGTGAGGTTCGCCCGCTCGGTGGGCTCGGTCAGGATCTCCGTACTGAAGGCCTCGCCGGGGTCGCCGTCGGTGCGCGCCGGGCCGCCGAGGCGTCCGTAGCGGTACGCGGCGACATTGGAGACAAGCTGCGCGCCCGCCGGGCCCACCGTGGTGCCCTGCTCAATGCCGATGGGGGCTGTGCTGAAGGCCGTGGGGCCACCGCTCGTGTACGTGCCACTTCGCCGCCCGGCGTAGTCGTAGGCCGTGCCGCCCGCCGCGTCAAAGCGGTAGCTGGCCAGCAGGCCGTTGGCTTTCGATTCGGTGACGTCGAGGCGGCGGTGGCGGCGGGTAAGGTCCTGAATTTCGCCGTCGGAAAGCGCGCGGGTGTAGAAGCGCACGTTGTCCACGCTCCCCGGGATGCCTGCGACCAGGTTGGTTTCGATCGTGACGGGCTCATCGTTGAGGTCTGGCTCTCCAATCCCAGGTAAGGTTCCGGAAGCATCGCTCTGCTCGCCGTCTACGTAGACCCGTACCTCACCAGCCTGCTCGTCGTACACCCCGGTGATATGATGCCACGCTCCATCGGTGGCTGGATTATCTTCAAACTTCCAAGATGCCACTTCGCCATACACCTCAAACAGTCCCCCCCGTAATCGGAAAAGCGAAGGTTCAGTGCCTTTTCGAACAATAGCATCGCCTTTCATCCACGCCGAAATGGTAAAGCTGGAGGCAAAGTCGAAGGCCGACTCGTCGGGCAGCTCCACGGTAGCGAAGCCGCCCAGGGCGCGGCCCGGGCCGTAGGCGTCGATCACCGGTACGGGCTGGTCAGTGTCGCCGTCGGTGCCGTCGATGGTGAGGGTGACGGGGCCGGTGGTCGCGGCCTGCGGCACGGTGGCCTCCAGGCGCTGGGCGCTGACGCTGGTGAAGTCGGGCGCGTCCGTCCCATTGACGGCCACGGCGGTGACCTGGTCGAGGCGCTGGCCGGTGATGACGAGCGTTTCGCCGGGGGCTACGGCACCGGTGGCCGCGCTGAAGAACTGGTGGTCCGTCTCGAACGCCCCGGCATCCGGGAAGCTGCGCTGCACGCGGGCATCGGCCCCGGCATCCAGCGGAAGCGGTTCGGTGGTGTTGCCGTCGTCGTCGAGGTCCTCGCTGTCAGCCGGCAGAAAAGACGGGTCGCCCGCTCCGATGGCGCTGCTCTGCGGGCCGGGACGCAGGCCGCTCAGGTCCAGGTTACTGCTCACGGTGTTCTGGCAGGTGGCCCCGCTGGGGCAGCCGGAGGTGAGGATGCCGTTCTGTACGGTTACGCCGCTGCCGGAGAGCACGTCGCCCGCCCCGGTTTGCTCCTCATAATCGAAGCGATTAATCGAGTTCTGCAGAAACGTCACGTGAATGAGCGTGGCCGAACCGCTGTTGACGGACAGGCCACTGTTACCGTCGCCAACGATGTCATCTCGATGTAAACCCGAAGTGGGAGAATCGCCATCACTTGGGTCGGCACTGGGAGCAGAGCCGCCCGCGCTATTGCCCCAAAACACGGCGTTGATGAACGTGGGGCTACCCCCACCATCTACAGAAACCCCACCACCCTCGGCAAGAGCATGATTGCCCTTAATGGTAACCCCGCGAAACGTGGCACTGCAGCCGTCGCAGAACAGCCCTCCGCCCCTGCTATTCCGAGCGGCAGCATCGGTTGCCCGATAGTCCGGTACCGTGGCAAAGCCGCCGGTAATGGTCACCCCGTCGATGACCGTGGCCGCCGTAATGCCGCTGCCCAGCCGCACCACATTCTTGCTGTTCGCTCCATCAATGAACGTGTTTGGGGTCGTGGACGTGTTAACGATGTCTCTAAAATTGATGTGATCGGTGGCGGTGGCCGTTTCCGGGATGCCATCCGAGTCTTCGGTGGGGGCAAAGGCCCGGTCGCCTCTGCCGTCAATGTCGCCGGAGAGGACGACCTCGTGGGCGTCGGGGTCGCGGTCGGCCAGGCGGGTTTCGGTGGCCTCGCCCTCAAAGCCGCCGTAGAGCTTGAGGCCGTCTTTGGAGGCGGGGATGGTGAAGGAGGCGTCGCGGTTGAGCGGGTCGCCGGTGGGTTTGTAGATGCCTTCGGCGATCCAGATCTGGTCGCCCGCCGCGGCGTTGTCGATGGCCGTCTGCAGGTTGGTGTAGGCATCGGCCCAGGACGAGCCGTCGCCTGCGCCGCTTGCGCTGCCGTCCACGTAGATGACCTGCTGGGCGTGGGCGGGGGCACTGAGGCCCACAACGAGCAGCGCGAACAGCGCAGCGAAAATCCGTTTCAGCATATCGTTTAAAGAAGGGATGCGCATCATCCAAAAGTACTGATGAGAAATGTGCCGTTGGGTGCAAGCGAGCAGAGCGAAGGGTACCCGGTTATGTTGCCGGATTGTACGGCCTGCGATATGGGTACATCTAGGCACGCGTGGCAGTCCCGGTTCGCAATGCTCGTATACGGCGCACAACCTATAAGAGCGCTGCGTGAGCTGTTTGCATATTTGTGTCAGATGTTTGCATATTTGTGTCACGGCGTGCCAGGCAGCGTTTAGCGCCGATACGGAGGGGTGTTTGCTTTGTATTCACGTTTTTGTTACATTGCTGTGGTGCTGTTTCGGGCCGTTCGGCTGTCCGTTCGGTGAAATGCAGCAATCCCCAACGCTCGGAGCTGGGACTGAGGTGGCCGTTCCGAGCGAATCTGAGCCGGTTTTCTCATCCCTCTTCCACTGAAGGGGCGGCGTAGTCGGTGGGGGCCTGGTTGAAGTGATCGGTAAACTGCCGGGAGAAATGCGAGAGGCTACTGAAGCCCACGGCGTAGGCTACTTCCGAGACGCTTCCAGCGCCGTCTTGCAGAAGTGCAGCCCCGCGTTCCAGGCGCATCGTACGGATGAGCTCAGCAGGGGAGGGAGCCTCGGCGTTACGGGCACGGCGGTAGAGCGTAGAGCGACTAACGCCCAGTGCATCGGCCAGCGCGTTCGTACCGAAGGCGGGATCGGGCAGGCGCTGGGCGATTATGGCACGCATCTGGGCCTCAAACGATGCCGGTTCGTTGTCTTGTGCAGGGCGGGGGCCGTTTGACGTCGTGCTTGCATCATCCGTTGCGGGGGGCGCAGGTGCGCTTGTGCGGTTGTGCGGCGAGTCTTGAAGGTCCTGTAGCAATTGACGGCGCAGCCGCTCCTGGTAGGCGAGTGCGCCGCGTACGCGCATCTCCAGTACCTTCGGGTCGAATGGCTTTACGATATAGTCGGTGGCACCGGCGGCAAGGCCCTCTACCTCGTCGGCCACTTCGGCCCGTGCGGTGAGCATGATGATGGGGAGGGCGGCCGTGGCGGGGGCGTCGCGCAAGCGTTTGGTCATGGCCAACCCATCCATCGCGGGCATCATCACATCGGCCAGAATGACGTCGGGAAGGTGCTCGCGAGCGGCAGCGAGCCCTTCGGTGCCCGAGGTGGCTTCTTCGATGCGAAAGGATGGTTGCAAGACAGAGCGAACGTAGGCCCGCAGATCGGCGTTATCGTCGACGACCAGCACGAGGGGCGTGTCTGCCGGATGCTGCGTCGTGGATGCGGTAGAAGAAGACGTGGGCGCGGGGCTCTCCGCGGGTGCTTTGTCCTCTGCAGTGGCCTTGGGGCCGGGAGCCGACAGCGTGGGCGCGTCGGGCGACGCCTCTGCAGGTGCAGCAACTTGTTCTTCGGAAAGGTGGGCATCGCCCCGTGGCAGAACGACGGTGAAGGTGCTGCCCACGTGGGGTGTGCTGTCTACAGCAATGGTGCCGCCGTGCAGCTGCACCAATGTTTGGGTGAGGGCCAGCCCGATGCCCGCGCCTTCCTGGGGGCGGGTAGCTGCATCGTCGGCCTGCGTAAAACGGTCGAAGATGTGGGCTTGCTTGTCTGCTGGAATGCCGATGCCGGTGTCTTGCACGCGAAGCGTTACCGCCTCGGTGGTGTGGCCGACGTGCACGACAATGCGGCCGCCGGGTGGGGTAAACTTGATGGCGTTCGACAGCAGATTGCCCAAGAGCTGGTCGAACAAAGCCGGATCGAGGTACACAGGGGGCGCATCCGTTGGGGGCTGTGTGGCATCAACCGTGAGCGTTAGCTGTTGGCGTTCGGCGAGCGGCGCAAACGCCTGCGTGATGTCCGCTACGGTGGCATTTACGTCGGTAGGCTGGGCACGCAGCTGCAGCGTGCCAGCGTCGTGACGGGCAAGATCCAGAAGCTGCTGCACCATGTGGAGCAGCCGGTGGGCGTTGCGTTCGGCCATGGCGAGCTGCTCGGCGGCATCGGCCGGTGATAGCGCGGGCGCCTGCTCCAGCAGGTGCGCACGCACCCGTTCCACCGGCCCCAAGATGAGGGTGAGTGGCGTGCGGAACTCGTGGCTGAGGTTTGCAAAGAAGCGCGACTTTGCCTCATCGAGGGCACGTAGCGCGTCGGCCTGCTCGGCCAGTTGGCTGGTTTGCCGTTCCAGTTGTGCCTTTTGGGTGGACAGGGCATCGCGCTGCGCGCGCACTTCTGCCGTGCGCTCGCGGATGGTAGCCTCCAACACGCGCTGGCGCTGCTCCAGGTGCCGGGTGCGCCACATGACGAGTCCGCTCATCAGCAGCATCGCCAGCAGGGCGTAGCCGGCGTAGGCGCTCCACGTGCGGTACCAGGGCGGCGAAATGGTGAACGTGAGGCGTGCCGTGTGCCCAATTACGTTGTACAGGTTGCGGGCTTGCACCTGCAGGGTGAACGTGCCGGGCGGGAGGCTGGTGAAGTCGGCCCGGGGCTCGGCGGTCCAGGGCGTCCACGTGTCGTTTATGCCGGAGAGCTTCCACCGGTACTGGCGGGCGGCCGATCGGTTGAAGAGGACGCCGGTGATTTGCTCGTAGCTCGTGGCGCCAAAGAGGAAGCGTAGCCGCTGGTTAAACGGCAGTACCAAGCGGCGAGCGGGGGCTGGCGCGTCGCCCGCCCACACCAACGAGTCGCCAGGCAGCACGACGCCGCGCAACAGCGTGCGAAAGGGGGCGGCGTGATCGCCATAAGCGCGAAGGCGGCGGTCGTAGTGCATGAGGGTGTTGGCCGTGGCAAACCACACGGTATGTGCCGAGGTGGGGCTGATGCGGTGCACATCGCCGAGGTCTGCCATCCGCCGGAAGGCGCGCGCATGCCACGTTACGGCATTGGGCCATCCGCGGGCGACGCCCAGCTTGTGCCCGCCAAAGTCCATCCACACCTGCTGCTGCGGACCGGCGGCGACGGGCCAGCCCTGGCGTACGCTGTCGCGGTACACGGCCGCGAAGCGCCGGTCGGGTACGAAGCGGGTACCGGTGTAGCGGTACAGCCCGTCGCGCGTGATGAATCGCACCGAGTCGCCGATGGTGGTCGTGTAGTTGAACGTGGTGGCGGGGAGGCCGTTGGTCGTGTCGAAGGCTGCGTGGTAGGTGGCGCCGCTCGGGCGCATACGGAAGCGGTGAACGCCGCGATGTCCGGTGCCCACCCACACGTGGCCGCGGGCATCGGGGGAAAGCGTAAACGGAACCGCCGGTACCGTGCCGAGGGTGTCGGCGAGCTGCCAGCGTCCTTGGCGGTGGCGCAGGCGCAGCACCGTCCCGTCGCGGGCGCCGGCATAGGCAACGGTGGAGCGATGGGGGGCGGCCGCGAGCGAATACACGCTTGCACCCATCACGCGCCGCGTTGCGGAGCCTTCAATGACAAAGAGGCCGTTGGACTGTGCCGCAAGTACACCGTGGGCGGTAGGCAGCAGGTGATACGTGACACCGGCAGGCGTCAACCGCTTCGCCTGCGCCGACCATCCGTTCCATACGCCTTCGGTTGTGCCCACCCGGAGGCCCGTCGCCGTCTGCACCACGTCGCGGGGTTGCGCCTCGGGATGCGGCAGGCCGGCGGCTTTGGTGAGCGGGCTGGGCCATGCCACGCGTGCGAGTCCGTTGGTGGTGGCCACCCACAGCGCGCCGCGCGCGCTCATGTGCAGCGCTTCGATGCGTGCGCGGCCCTTTGGACCGAAGGCACGAAGGCGGTGCTGCCGGCCGCCGGGCCCGTGCAGGTACAGAACCTCGTCCGTCGCAACGGCCCAAACGCCGCCGGGCGCCTGCACCACATCCTGAATGGACGATGCGCCGGCCGCGTGGGGCGGTGTGCGGTGCGCGAGGGCGCTGCGCGTGAGGGTGTGCCACGTACCCGCTTCGGTTACGATCCAGCAGCCATCAGCACCGGCAGGACCTGCGGCAGCCACCGGGCTTGGCAACTGGGCCGTGGCCACCGAGGCGGCAGAGGGGGCGCGTGCGGCGGGGCGGAGCCGTCCCGCCGCGGTTTGCAGATAGGCCGTATCGCGGCAGCGAAAGAGGCGCTGCGTCGTTGAGTCGCCCACCACCTTCATCTGCTGGCCATCCCAGTGCAGCACCCCACGGGCCGTGCGGAACCACGCGCCGCGGGATGTAGCAACCACGTCGCGCACGTTGCCCACCGGCCGCTGCGCATCGGGGACGTGCGCGATGAGGGGTTGGTAGGTGCGCTTGCCTTTTGCATTGAGGCGGTAGGCCCCAAGCGTGTTGCGGGCGCCAGCGTACAGCGCGCCATCCGGGCCAAGGGCCAGATCCCAGGGCGTGGTCTGATTGCCGGTCGGTAGGTCGCGCCAGCGCGCGCCGTCGTACTGGCGCACCCCATAGCTTGTCGCCGCATACAGCAGACCGCGGCGGTCCTGCGCCATGTCCCATACCGCGCCGTTGCCGCCATACGCCGCCGGGGCAATCGTGCGCACGATGGGCTGGAGCGGGCCGCGGGCGGGGGCCGGTTGGGCCGCGGCTGCCAACCCCGCCCCCGAAAGCAAAACGGCCCCCAGTACGCAGCAAAATGCTGCCGCTTGGTGCGTCCAGCATGTCGCTTTACAACTCATCCCTGGGGGCTACTCAAGTCCTGTTCTCACGCATGCCCGAAAGGCCCAGCGCCTGCAAGCGCGTCACCAATGTAGAAAGACCTTGTAGAAATGAAAAGGGGCGTTAGGAGCTAAGAGGCGCGCAGCAAGGCAACAGCAGTGGACACTTCGCTCCGTACGACCCGCATGCGGTTCGGTTATGTCGCGTAACAGCAGTACGGGGCCCGTACGCCCTCCCCCGTCCTTCATGCGAAATGCACGCTAACTGTGTTACGTTCGAACGGTCGGATGCGACTTACACAGCAAGCACAAACACGCTTTTGTTTACTTACCGCACCACATTGGAAAAGCCCCGTAACCTTCTCATAAGATTGTGTGGGCTTCGGATCTATGATTCCGTCCAATGCTTCATCGCGTGAGTGCTAGGTTTTGCTACTTGCTGTAAAATAAGATGCCCATGGCCCGTGTCCACCCGCTTACATCTTCCTCCACGGCAACTTATCAGCCGCCCAAGCGCGTGGCTTTGTTTGCTGGCGCCTACAACCACATTGCCGATGGCGTCTCGCTCACGCTCAACCGGCTGGTGGATTACCTAGAGCGCCACGGAACGGAGGTGCGGGTTTTTGCGCCCACCTCGTCGAATCCTCAGATTACGGATCACGCCGGTACGCTCGTGCCGGTACGCTCGGTGCGCCTGCCGGGGCGCTCGGACTATCGCTTGTCCCTCGGCATTACCCCGTCGGTACGCGATGCCCTGCAGGACTTTGCGCCGACGCTGTTTCATGTGGCCACGCCCGACCTGCTGGGCCGCCACGCGCTTCACCTGGCCGATGCGTGGAATGTGCCGGTGGTGGGCTCGTACCACACGCACTTTAGCTCGTACCTCAAGTACTATCATCTGAACCTGCTGGAGGACGCCCTGTGGGGCTACTTGCGGCGTTTTTACGAGCGGTGCGAAGCCGTCTACGTCCCGTCGACCGCCATGATGAACATCTTGCGCTCGCACGGCATCACCAACAACCTGAAGCTGTGGCAGCGCGGCGTGGATACCGATCGCTTTACGCCGCAGAAGCGCTCGATGGAGTGGCGCCGCTCGCACGGCTTTGGCGATGACGAGGTGGTGGTTACGTTTGTGAGCCGTTTGGTGCTAGAGAAGGGCCTCGACGTGTACGCCGATGTCATTGAGCGCCTGGAGCAGCGCGGCATCTCGCACCGCAGTCTTATTGTGGGCGACGGGCCGGCCCGCGAGGCGCTCGAAGAACGCCTCGACAACACCGTCTTTACGGGGTATCTGGAGGGCGACGCGCTGGCAACGGCTTACGCGTCTTCCGATGTCTTCCTGTTTCCAAGCGATACGGAAACGTTTGGGAACGTCACCCTGGAGGCGATGGCTTCTGGTGTGCCCACGGTGTGCGCCAATGCGGTGGGAAGCCGCGACTTGGTAAAGGACGGCACGACTGGGCGCCTGTGCACGCCCGGCGATGTGGACGCATTCACCGAAGCGGTGGCCCGCCTCGCTGTGGATGACGACCTGCGGATGCGTTACGGCGCTGCTGCCCATGAGCGGGCGCAGGAGTTTCGCTGGGATGCCATCTTAGGACTTATGGATGCGTACTACGACGAGGTGCTGGGCCGTACGCCGGATGCCTCGCCCGAGCCCGCGGAGTACGCTGCGTCGCCGCTGGCTGCATAGCGGCACGGCGCTTCTCACCTCCTTCAACGCAAGTCGTTTGCCTGTGCGTCTCCTCTTTGTCTCGCACTCGCTGCCGCCCGCCGATCGCCCCTTGGCGAACCTGGGCGGGATGCAGCGTGTGGCGCTCAAGCTGCACGAAGCCCTCGACGCTCGTCCCGCTTCCGCAGCGTTTTCGTACGACCACTGCCTGCTGCGCTGCTCCTGGGATGTGATCCATCGCAAGGTGCCCTTCTTTTTGCTGCGCACGGCGTGGCGCATCGTTCGCAAGGCCCGCGCGGGGCAGGTCGATGTGGTGCTGTTTTCGTCGATGGTAACCGCCAGCTTAGCGGTGCTCCTGCAAGGGGTGCTGCGTCGCCACGGCGTGCAAAGCGCGGCCATCGTGCATGGGCTGGATGTCACCACGCCTTTTCCGCCGTACCAGTGGTTTGTGCCCAAGGTGTTCAACGCGCTGGATGCGGTCTTGCCGGTGAGCCGAGCCACCGGGGCGGCGTGCCTAGAGCGCGGACTGTCCGAGGAGAAGCTGCACGTGGTGCCCAACGGCATCGACCTGAACCGCTTCCCGCCACCGGCCCCGCCCGCCGAGATGCGTGCGCATCTTACGCAGGCCATGGGGCATGCAGCCCATCCGCTGCCCGACGATGCGCTCTTGCTTTGCAGCGTAGGGCGGCAGGTCAAGCGCAAAGGGACGGCGTGGTTTGTGCGCCACGTAATGCCGCGTTTGCCCAATAACGTACACTACTGGATCGCGGGCGACGGGCCGCAAGATGACGCCATCGACGCGGCTATTCAAGCCCACGACTTGCATCCGCAGGTTCGTCGTCTGGGGCGCATTTCCAACGAAAATCTGACCCGGCTCTACCGCGGCGCCGATCTGTTTGTGATGCCCAACGTGCCGGTGCCCGGCGACATGGAAGGTTTTGGCATTGTGATGCTGGAGGCCGGCCAAAACGGATGTCCGGTGGTGGCGGCGCGGCTGGAGGGCATCCAAGACGTTATCGCGGAAGACGTGAACGGCCATCTGGTGGCGCCGAAGGATGCCGAAGCGTTTGAGGCTGCCATCCTGCGGTACCATCGCCAGCCGGAGCGCCTGCGCGCCGCATCGGAGCGTGCGGTGCGCTATACCCGCGAGCACTTCGGGTGGGCGGCCGTCGCCGAACGCTACCTCAAGACGCTGCGCAGCCTCTGAGCCGGGCCCTGCACAACGTCACACGACGCCTGATGGGCGCATCGCGTGTCCAAGGCCGCCTCAACGACTCGTCGCCGCGCCCAAGATGTCAGCCGTAGGAAGGGCCTCGACCCATGGCCTGCACGACAGCACCGCTTGGTCGTCGTGTGTCGTATGGACGCGGTAGGTGCCGTCGTCGGCGGGCTGCTGATAGACGTGGACGACCGATGCTGTGAGATCGACGAGCCAATACGTTGGAAGGCCCGCGGCCGCGTACAGGGAGCCTTTTACGTCGCGATCAAACGCGAGCGTCGTGTCGGCCACCTCAACAACGAGCGGGACGTCGCCCGGCTGGGGGTGCTGCGTGGCGTATCCATCGGCGCGCGGACGGAGGAGGGCGAGGTCGGGTTCGGGCTCGGAGGTCTCATCGAGCTGAATCGGGCTTCGCACGCGCACGATGGCCCGGTCGCCCACGGCATCCAGGAGCAGACGGGTGAGCCGATCGACGCACGCAGCATGCTGGCTTCCAATGGGCGACATAACGTAAATCTGGCCATTGAGCAGCTCAATGGGGTCGTCCTCACCAAACAGCCCGGCGCGCGCCATCGCATGGTACTCTGCCACCGTAAAGCGGCGCGGACGCGGCGGGGCCTCTTGGCGTCTGCTGTTCATGGCCGAGGGGTAGGCGTCTTGTTCGATTCGGCTTACACGTGGCGCTCGGCGTGGTAGCTGGAGCGCGTGAGCGGGCTGCTCTCTACGTGATCAATCCCTTTGGCTTCGCCCACTTCTTTGTAGTGCGCAAAGGTATCGGGTGTCACCCACTTCTCCACGGGCAGGTGCATGTTGGTGGGCTGCATGTACTGCCCGATGGTCATCACGTCAAGGCCGATGTCCACAAAGTCGTCCATGAGGGCAAAGACTTCTTCTTCGGTTTCGCCCAGGCCCACCATGATGCCGCTTTTGGTGCGTAGGCCCTCGTCCTTGGCCCATTCCAGCACGTCGAGCGAGCGCTGGTAGTCGGCCTGCGGGCGCACGCGGCGGTACAAGCTGGGCACCGTTTCCATGTTGTGATTGAATACGTCGGGGCGGGCGTCAAACACGGTCTGGCACGCCTCGCGGCTTCCGCGGAAGTCGGGCGTGAGCACTTCTACCGTGCACCCAAGCGCGTGCAGCCGCTCGATGACGTCAGCAAAGATGGGCGCGCCGCCATCGGCCCGCTCGTCGCGGTTTACGCTGGTGATGACGGCATGGTCGATGCCCATCAGCTCCACCGCTTCCGCCACGCGCCGCGGCTCGTCCCAGTCCAACCCATCCTGCGGGCGTCCGGTCTTTACGGCGCAGAAGCCGCAGGAGCGGGTGCAGACGTTTCCTAGAATCATGAAGGTGGCCGTGCCGGCGGTCCAGCACTCGCCCATGTTGGGGCAGTTGGCACTCTCGCACACCGTGTGCAGGTCGTATTCCTCGACCAGCTCGCGGATGCGTTTGTACTTTTTGCCGTGCGGGAGCTTCACGCGCAGCCAGTCGGGGCGGTTGCCGCGCTGGTTCTGGTTCGTGTTCTCCACGACGGGCAGTTCAAAGAAACCGGGGTCTCCATCGCCCGTTGAGCCCAGCGCCTCTTGCTCGACACGCTTAAGCTGAAGATCGTCGGGCGTTTTTGGTTTCTGGTCTTGTACGGAAGGGGTAGTAGGCATACGCCAGCAAGGTGTGTGTACATCAGGACGTGACCGACATTCCGTCGGACATTTTCTGCGCTCCTAGCGTACGATACGACCGGACGGGCGTTCCTCCTGCGCGAGGCACCGCCCACGCGAAATTCTGCTCATTCAATGGTTTGGAAGCCCTTACATGCCGTCTCCATCTTCTGCCTCCATTGCCGATACCGTCACCCCCAACCGCGTGCGCGACGTGCTGTCGAAGCACCTGCTTACCAAAGGCATGATGCCGATGGTGCTTGACATGGATGAAAGCCAGGGCGTGCGCCTGCGCGATGCCGACTCGGGCCGCTCGTACGTGGATCTGTTTGGCTTTTACGCGTCGAATCCGCTGGGCATGAACCACCCGAAGCTCACGCAGGACGACGGCTTTAAGGCGCGCCTGATGGATGCGGCCCTCAACAAGGTGACGAACTCCGATGTGATGACGCAGCACATGGGACGCTTTGTGGAGACGTTCGACCGCGTGGGGATTCCGGAGTATCTGCCGTACACGTTCTTCATCTCGGGGGGCGCGCTGGCAATCGAGAACGCCCTGAAGGCGGCGTTCGATTGGAAGGTGCGCAAGAATTTTGCAAAGGGCTACCGGCGCGAAGTGGGCCACGAGGTGCTGCACCTCGACCAGGCGTTTCATGGACGCAGCGGCTACACGCTGTCGCTGACCAACACCGCCGATCCGCGCAAGACGATGCACTTTCCCACCTTCGACTGGCCGCGCATCACCAACCCCAAGGTGCGGTTTCCGCTCGACGAAGACGAGGTGGAGCGCGTGGGCGCCCACGAGGAGCGCGCGCTGCAGCAGGCCAAGCGCTTCTTCCACGAACGGAAAGACCGCATTGCGGCGGTCATCCTGGAGCCCATTCAGGGGGAAGGGGGCGACAACCACTTCCGTCCATCGTTCTTGCATCGCCTGAAGGCCCTGGCCCACGAGAACGATGCGCTGCTCGTCTTTGATGAGGTGCAAAGCGGCGTGGGCATCACCGGACAGTTTTGGGCCCACCAGGCGCTGGGCGTAAAGCCCGACATCCTGGCTTTTGGGAAAAAGACGCAGGTGTGCGGCATCCTGGCCGGGCGCAAGCTCGATGAGGTCGACGACCACGTGTTTCAGGTGCCCAGCCGCATCAATTCTACCTGGGGCGGCAATCTCGTGGATATGGTGCGCTTCGATCGCATCCTGGAGATCATAGAAGAAGACGATCTCGTTGCCCACGCGGGGGCGGCCGGCGATCATCTGCACGAGGCGTTGCACGAGCTAGCGGCGCAGTATCCGGCCGTAACAAACGTGCGCGGCCGTGGGCTGATGTGCGCGTTCGACCTGCCCTCGACGGAGCATCGCGATGCCGTGAAGCAGCACACCTTCAAGGCCGGGGCCATCGTGCTGGGTTGCGGGGAGCGCTCCATTCGGTTCCGCTCGCCGCTCACCATCACCCCCGAGGAAATTGACGAGGGCGTGGCGTGCATCAAGGAAGGCCTCGACGCGGCAGCTGAAGCGCACGATATGCGCGCGGCCCACGCGTAAGCCCAGCTGCATGCTACATACCGACATCCGCGCCGCGCCGTCCGCCGCTTCAGGGGACGGCGCGGTGCATATGTAGGCGTGAGGGCTCGCAGCGCGCCGCTATACGTCGAGGTCGTCGGCCTCGGTGGCGTGCTGCATGATGAAGTTGTAGCGCGCCGAGGTGTCGCGGCCCATCAGCTCGCTGATGGTTTGTTCGGTGACGAGGCGCTCAGTGTCGGGAATGGAGACTTCCAGCAGGCGGCGCGTGTCGGGGGCCAGGGTCGTCTCGTTCAAGGTTTTGGGCATCATCTCGCCCAGGCCCTTGAACCGCTGGATGTCGATCTTGAGGTTGCGGCCGTCGGCTTCCAGCTCCTCAACGATGCGCAGCTTGTCGGCATCGTCGAGGGCCCAGTACGTCTCTTTGGCCGCGTCGATGCGGTAGAGCGGCGGCTGCGCGATGTACACAAAGCCGCCGTCAATGAGCGGGCGCATGTAGCGGTAAAAGAAGGTAAGCAGCAGCGTGGCGATGTGGTGCCCGTCGCTGTCGGCATCCATGAGCAGGATGACCTTGTGATAGCGCAGGTGCGAGAGGTCGAGCGCATCGCCCAGGCCGCAGCCCAGGGCCTGCACGATGTTGGACAGTTCCTTGTTGTTTTGGACGCGCTTGAGGGTGGCCTGCTCGGCGTTGAGCACCTTGCCGCGCAGGGGCAACACCGCCTGCGTGGCGCGGTCGCGGCCCTGTTTGGCCGAGCCACCGGCCGAGTCGCCCTCCACGATGAACAGCTCGCACTCGCTGGGCGTGCTGCTGGAGCAGTCCGCAAGCTTGCCGGGCAGGTTGAGGCGGCGCGAGGCGCGGCTGCTGCTGCGGGCCCGGCTGGCGGCCGAGCGGCTGGCGCGGCGGGCCTTGGCGGCCTGAATCACGCGGGCCGCGATGGCCTCGCCCGTCGACGTGTGGGTGTTGAGGTGCTGCTCCAGCTCGGTGCGGAGTGCGCCCGACACCAGCCCGCGCGCCTCCGGGTTGTTCAGCTTGTCCTTCGTTTGCCCCTGAAACTGCGGGTCGACCAGAAACAGGTTCACGATGGCCACAAGGCCCTCGCGCGTATCGTCGGCCGTAATGTCGAGGCGGTGCGGCACCAGGTCGTGCGTATCCATGTAGCTTCGCACAACGGTACGGATGGCGCCGCGCAGCCCCTGCTCGTGCGTGCCACCGTCTTGTGTCGGAATACCGTTCACAAACGTGTGGATCTGCTCCTTGGGCGCGTCGGTCCACTGCAATGCGACCTCCAGGCGCCCCGCGCCGTCCAGGTCGTCGGTGCGCATCACGAACAGGTCGTCGTGGATGGCCGATACGTTGAGGCTCTCCACCATCGTCTCCAGGTACTCCGCGATGCCGCCTTCGTGGTGAAAGACGTGCCGGGCATCGTTCGTCTCATCGGTGAAGACGATCTTGAGGTCGCGGTTCAGGTAGGTCTTTACCTCCAGCGTCTCCTGAATGCGCGCCGGGTCGAACGTAACCGTCTCAAAGATGTCGGGATCGGGGCGGAAGAAAATCGTGGTGCCCGTACCGCGGGTGCTTTCTTTGATGACCTCCAGGTCGGTAATCGGCAGCCCGCGCTGGTACGTCTGCTGGTAGGTGGCGCCGTTGCGCTTCACGGTCGCAATCATCTCGGACGAAAGCGCATTGACCACCGAGGCGCCCACACCGTGTAGGCCGCCGGAGGTGATGTAGTTGCTGCCGTCAAACTTACCGCCGGCATGCAGCGTCGTCAGAATGACCTGAAGGGCGGGGATGTCTTTCTCCGGATGGTTGTCTACCGGAATGCCGCGGCCGTTATCTGTTACGCTAATGCTTTGGCCATCGGCATGGAGCGTGACGTCAATCTGCGAGGCGTAGCCGTTGGTGGCTTCGTCGACGGCGTTGTCCACGATTTCCCACAGCATGTGGTGCAGGCCGGGGCGGCCGGTGCCGCCGATGTACATGCCGGGGCGTTTGCGAACGGGTTCGAGGCCCTCAAGGACCTGAATGCTTTCGCCGGTATACGTGCTTGGATCGGGCATAAAGGGAAATTGGGTGCAGCGTTGGTGCAACAGACATTGGGGGGTACGGGGGCGCGCTACGGATCGGGGCGCGCGGGTGCAAAGGCGATGGGGGCGCCGTCGCTGTGCGCAAGGTAACGAAGCACGCGCGCAAAGTCATGCACCGTCGCCCGCGCGGTATGCGGGCGCAGCCGATAGAGTGCGTGACCCGCACACGCCACAATCCGATCCTTGACGCGGTCGTTCTGCCGGCGAGCGGGGGCATTGTGGCGCGGGCTGTCGAGCTCAAAGAACGCCACGGGGCGGTAATCGTCGGCCGGGTCGCACAGCACGCAGTCGACCAGTCCCTTAAAGAAGAACGCACGCTCGTCGTTCGTTAGTTGCGGACCGATGCGGTCGAGGTCGAGCACGCTGTGCAGCGCAACGTTGGGATACGGCGCAAATGTCGGAAAGACGCGGCGCAGGGCTTGGAAGAACGCGCGCTCCTGCCGCGAGCGAAACAGGCTGAGGGAGGCGTCGCGTCCGGAGTGCGGCGCAACAACCGTCACCGCCATCCGGTCGCTCCATGGATGCTGAAACGTTTCGGTAGGCGGCGGTTGGGCCGGCGGGGCCTCCGCGTGTGCGTCGTGCGCGACAGGGTCATTCAAAACCGCCGCGCACACGTCGGCTGTGGGGGCAAAGCGGGCGTAGTGCCGGGCCGCCTCGGGGCGGCCTTGGGCGCGGTGACGCTCCACCAGCGCCGCCACCGCCGTGGTAAAGCGGGCGTCGGAAAGGGCGATGCGGTGGCTGCTGTGCAGGAGCACGAGCAGCTCAAGGGCTTCGGCCGAGACGGATGCCCCGTTGCCGAGCGCCGTAAAGAAGGCATCGGTGGCGGTTTCTACGGCCCACGCCCAGCGGGCATCGGGCGCGTCATCACGCGCGTGCAGCAGCCGCCAGGCGTCCACCCAGCGGGCGGCCTGTGCGTACTGCACCAGCGTCTCGGGGGGCTCGGTGGCCGTGTTAGGCATCGGGGAAGGCATCCACCACGGGCGGTTGATGAACGGTAGCAAAGTAGCCCCGCTTGATGACGAGGGTGCCTTTCGTGCCGCGGTTGGTGACGTCGAACTTCGTGGTGCGCACAATCTCTTCGCGCCCGTTGTTGGTCTCTACGGTCAGTCCGTCGCGGGCGGCGTCGGAGAGCGTAACGCCCAGCACCCGGTCGCCCGCCTCCAGGCGAATTGCCATGACGCCCTTGGCGGGGCCCTTGTACACGCTCACCTGGTGCACCGGAAAGATGAGGGCACGGCCGTTGTGCGAGGCCATGCACACGTGTTCGTGGCCGCGGGCCATGCAGGCACGTAGCACGTCGTCGCCCTCTTCGAGGCGCATGTACATGCGGCCCGCCCGCGTCGACGGCTCCTTGAAGCCGTCCAGCGTAAAGCGCGTCGCCTGTCCCTGCTTGGTGAAGGCCACCACGTACGGCTCGTCGGGGGCGTCGTCGTGCTCCTCGGCGGCCGCGTCAAACAGCACGCCCTGCTCGGTGGGCGCGGGCGGCACGGGGTTGGGCAGCAGGCGGTCGTCGAAGCTCATCACGCCCACCACGCGCTCGCCGTCGTCGAACGAAAACAGCTTTTGCACCGGATCGCCGTAGCCGGTCGTGCTCGGAATATCGGCGATGCGGGTGGTGTAGCACGTGCCAAAGTTGGTAAAGAAGCCCACGGTGGCGCGGGTGGAGCCGGGCTGTACCCAGCCCACGGCGTCGCCGTCGCGCACGCGGATCGAGTCGACGCTCGTGTACGAGCCTTGGCGCTTCACCCAGCCGTCGCGCGTGACGATGACGAAGACGTCCTCGTCGATGATGTAGTCCTCTTCGGTGTATTCCACGCGGGCGTCGGGGCCGGCAATCTCGGTGCGGCGCGCGTCGGCGTATTGGTCGCGCACGGCGCGCAGCTCCTCCTTCACCAGGCGCCACCGTTCGTCCTCGTCGGCCAGGAGCCCGCGGATGCGCTCGGCCTCGGTGCGCTTCTCGTCGAGCTCGCCGCGGATGGAGGCAATTTCGAGTTGCGAGAGCCGGTACAGCTTGGTCTCCAGCACCGCCTCCACCTGTTCGTCATCCAGCGGAAAGCGGTCGGACAGGGCGCGGGCAGCGTCTTGCTTGTCTTGGGCGGAGCGCACAATTTCAACAGCGGCGTCGAGCGCATCAAAAATGGTCTCGAACCCTTCCAGCAGGTGAATGCGCGTCTCCAGCTTGTTCAGATCGTACGCCAGGCGGCGCGTGACGACCTTCAGGCGGAAGTCCAGAAAGTGCCGCAGGATCTGGTACAGATCCACCTGCTCGGGCTGCGGCGCATCGCTGTCCTCGGTAGGCACCAAGCACGTCAGGTTTACGTGGAAGCGGTGCTGCAGCTTCGTGTGCTTAAAGAGGTACGCCATGGCCGCCTCGCCGTCGGCGCCGCGCTTTAGCTCCAGCACGATGCGCACATCGTCGGTCGACTCGTCGCGGACGTTCGAAAGCTGGGGCACGTCCTCGGCCGCAATGTGCTCCGCAATCGACTCCACGATGCTGCTCTTGTCCACCCCGTACGGCACCGAGTCGATGATAATGCGCGACTTGCCCTTCGCGTGGTAGGCCCCGCGCATCTCGATGGTGCCGCGCCCGGTGGTGTAAATGTCCAGCAGCTCCTCTTCGGTGTTCAGGATGCGCCCGCCGGTTGGAAAATCGGGGCCCTGGATGTGGTTGCGCACCAGCGTGTCGACCCGCGCATTGGGCGAGTCGACCATGTAAAGCGCCGCGTTGATCACCTCACGCAGGTTGTGCGGCGGAATGTTGGTGGCCATGCCCACCGCAATACCGCTCGCGCCGTTCACCAGCAAGTTGGGGAACTTGGCCGGCAGCACCACGGGCTCAAAGAGCGTCCCGTCAAACGTGGGGCGGAAGTCGACCGTATCGCTGCGGATTTCGTCGAGGAGGTCTACCGCCAGCGGGCGCAGCTTGGCCTCGGTGTAGCGCATCGCCGCGGGGTTGTCGCCATCGAGCGAGCCAAAGTTGCCGTGCCCATCCACCAGCGGCGCGCGCAGGCTAAACGACTGCGCCATGCGCACCATCGCATCGTAGATGGCGCTGTCGCCGTGCGGGTGATATTTGCCCATAGTTTCACCCACGATGGTCGCGCTCTTGCGGTGCCGCTTCTCCGGGTAGAGCCGGAGGTTGTTGTACATGGCATACAAAATGCGGCGCTGCACGGGCTTCAGCCCGTCGCGGATGTCGGGCAGGGCACGGCTTGTAATGACCGACAGGGCGTAGTTAAGATACCGCTTGCGGGCGGTTTCGTGCAGCGGGATGCTCTTGGTTACGGGCATACGCGGGGCTCTTAAACTCGACAATTCACCGCACACAACATATGCACACGTGGGCGCCTTGTCAACGAGCATTCCGTCAAATGTGCACCGCGAGCGGCGTGTACTGCCTACGAGGCGTGGGGCGGAGGCGGTGCGGTGCGCTCTAGCGCGGCGCGGTTCCAGTCGCCCGTGTCGGCGGCCGCGGCATAGGTGCTGCGCAGAAATGCGATGAGCGTAGAATCGGGATCGGGCGCGGTGCGGACGGCCTCATACGGCAGGATGAACTCGCCCAGGTCTTCGTGATAGAACGCCGCGTCGGGCGTCACCGGGGCGTCGGCAAAGCCGTCGGGCGTGGGGTAGGCGTACGAATAGAACGCGGCTTCGCCCAGGCCGCTGCCGGGCCAGAAGCCCGCGCTGGAGAGCTCGTGCGAGTAGGCCTCTTCCATCACCCAGTCGGGGCAGTTGGGGATGCCGCCGGGATGCGTGGGCGCTGTACGGCCCGAGAAGCGTGTGACGGCCAAGTCAAATGCGCCCCAAAAGAAGTGCACGGGGCTCACTTTTCCGATGAAGGGGGCCCGAAAGGCCGTAAACACGCGCTGGGCGTGCACAAGGGCGTGCCAAAAGCGATGGATGGCGTCGGGGTCGTATGCGGCGTGGGTCGTATCGTCGGGAAATGGAATGACGTCCTCCATCTCGACGGGCCGCGGATGTATCGACACGTCGATGCCGGCGTCGTGCAGCAGCGCCATGGTTTGTTCGTAGAACGCCGCCACCGGCTGGGCCGTCAGCGCAAACGCGCGTTGCGTGCCGGTGCTCGTTTCCAGCCGCAGCGCATGGTCGACAAAATCGAAGTCGAGCGCAAACGTCGCGCCGTTGTGGGGAATGGGCGAGGTGGTCAGCCCGCGCGGGGTGACGTACAGCGCCACGCCCCATGAGTGGTTGATCCAGGGGGCGCAGGCGAGGCGCACCTTGCCCACCACCTGCGACCACAGGTGTACGGTGGTGCAGGTCGGTTCCCAGTCATCGTACGAAGGAAGGACCGGCCAGGAAGCAGGCATGGGCATCAGGAGTCTTGTTGCGCGGCGGCGGTCGACGGATGAAGCGATGCGGCCTCGTTGGAGGCGCCATCGCCGGTGGTGGCGAGCACGGGCCCCGCATCGGGGTGGGTAATGTACGTGTACAGGGCGGGAATCACAAAGAGCGTAAGGCCGGTGCCAATCAGCAAGCCGCCAATGACGGCCAGCCCCATCGGCACGCGGCTCTCGGCGCCCGCGCCCAGGGCCAGCGCAATCGGCAGCACGCCCAACACGGTCGATAGCACCGTCATCAGGATTGGACGAAAGCGGGCCACGGCGGCCTCTTCGATGGCCTCTCGGATGGAGCGGCCGGCGGCCTTCCGCTGGTTGGCAAACTCCACGATCAGGATGCCATTTTTTGCCACGAGGCCCACCAGCATCACGATGCCAATCTGGCTAAAGATGTTGATGGACTGGTTGAAGTACCAGAGGAACAGCAGCGCCCCGGTGAGCGCAAGCGGCACGGTAAGCAAGATGGTGAACGGGTCGCGGAAGCTCTCAAACTGCCCGGCCAGCACCAGGTAGATGAGCACGATGGCCAGGCCAAACACGTACAGAAGGCGGTTTGAGGTCTCCTGAAAGTCGCGTGAGGGGCCGTCAAGCGCCGTCGAGAACGAGTTGTCGAGCACATCCTGTGCGATTGCGTCCATCGCGTTGATGCCGTCGGCGATGGTGCGCCTCGGCGTCAGTTGGGCCGAGATGGTGGCCGACATGTAGCGGTTGAACCGGTAGAGCTGTGGGGGCGTGGAGCCTTCCGTGACGGTCACGAGGTTGTCGAGCAAGACGGGTTCCCCGCTCGCCGAGCGCACGTAGAGCGTCTTGAGGTCGAGCGGCTCGTTGCGGCTTTCGTCTTGCACCTGCGCGATGACCTCGCGCTGCTCGCCATTGCGGATGAAGTAGCCCACGCGCTGCTCGCTGAGCGCCAGTTGCAAGGTTTCGGCTACGTCGAGCGGCGAGACGCCGATGTTGTTGGCCCGGTTGCGGTCGATGCGCACTTGCAGTTCGGGCTTGTTGAACTTCAAGTTGGTTTGGACGAACGCAAACGCTGGATCTTCTTGTGCGCGGCGCAGAAAGGTGGGCAGCACCCGCCGCAGCGCTTCTACGTTGGGCGCTTGCAGCACGTATTGCACCGGCAAGCCGTCGCTGAAGCCCACCGAGATGGTTTGCTCCTGCGATATAAAGGTTTGCGAGCCCTCCAGCCGGCTCACCACTTGTTGGAGCCGATCGGCGTACTGCATCTGGGTGGAGTCGCGCTGTGCCGGCGGCACCAGTTGCACGCGCATGAATCCGGAGTTGACCGAGCTAGAGGCGCCGAAGCCCGGCGAGGTGACCGAGATAACCGCGTCGAGGTTCTCCGGGCCAATGACGTCTTGCAGCGTGCCATACAGCCGGCCCATAAACCGATCCATGTAGGCAAAGGTGGCCCCCTCGCGGGCCGTGGTAAACAGCCGCAGGCTGCTGCGGTCTTCCAGCGGGGCCAGCTGCTTCGGCAGCGTCACGTACAGCACGCCAATCAGCGCCACCGAGCCCGCCATGATGGCAAACGCCACCCACCGCCGCTCCATAAAGGCCTGCAGCCATCGCTTGTAGCCCTGCGTGAGCCACTGAAAGAACGGCTCGGTAACGCGGTACACCCACGACGACGATTCCTCATGGGGCTTCAGGAAGCGCGAGCAGAGCATGGGCGTTAGGGTGAGCGCCACAAACGTCGAGATGATCACCGCACCAGCAATCACCAGCCCAAACTCCTGAAAGAGTTGCCCGGTAAGGCCGCCCAAGAAGATGATCGGCAAAAAGACCGACACCAGGGCAATGGACGTGGCCAGCACCGCGAAGAAAATCTCGCGTGTGCCTTGAATGCCCGCTTCGATAGGGTCGAGGCCATCCTCAATTTTGGCGTAGATATTCTCCAGCACCACAATGGCGTCATCCACCACAAGGCCAATGCCCAGCACGATGGCCAACAGCGTGAGCACGTTGATGGAGAAGTCGAAGGCGTACATCACGAAGAACGCGCCCACCAGCGCCACGGGAATCGTGACCAGCGGGATGAGGGTGGAGCGCACGTCGCGCAGGAACGCAAAGATGATGAGCACCACCAGGATGAACGCGATCAGGATGGTTTGCTGCACCTCGTTGATGCTTTTGCGGATCTGCGAGGTGACGTCAAAGCCAATGCCCAGGCTGATGTCGGCTGGCAGGTCCTGCTTGATGTCCTCGACCCGCTGGTAAAACTCGTCGACGATGTCGATGTAGTTGGAGCCAGGAAGCGGGCGCAGCACCACGCCCACCATGGGCACGCCGTCGCGCTTGAGGACCGTACGCATGTTTTGCGGCCCAATCTCGGCGCGGCCCACGTCCTCCAGCCGTACAATCTGCCCGCTGGGGCTTTGCTTCAGGATGAGGTTGTTGAAGTCCTCCACCGTTTGCAGGCGGCTGAGCGTGCGCACCGTGAGCTCGATCGTTTCGCCCTCGATGCGGCCCGAGGGCAGCTCAACGTTGGCGGTTTGGAGCGCGCGGCGCACGTCGCCCGGTACCAGTCCGTAGCCCGCGAGGCGCTGCGGGTCGAGCCACAGGCGCATGGCGTAGGTTTTATCGCCCCAGATGTCGACACGGCTCACGCCCGCGATGGTCTGCAAGCGCTCTTTGAAGCGGTTGTCGGCAATCTCGGTGAGCTGCATGAGGTTGCGCTCGCCGCTCTTGATGTTCAGAAACACAATGGGCGGCGCGTCGGCATCCGACTTCGAGACGGTGGGCGGCTCCACGTCCTGCGGCAACTGGCCAAGCGCGCGCGACACCCGGTCGCGTACGTCGTTCGCCGCCCGCTCTAAGTCGGCCGACAGATCAAATTCCACCGTAATGGTAGAGCGCCCCTCGCGGCTCACCGACGTGATGGTGCGGATGCCATCGACGCCATTGATTTGCTCTTCGAGGGGTTCGGTAATCTGCGAGTCGATGACTTCGGCGTTGGCCCCGCGGTAGTTGGTAACGACGCTGATGATGGGCGGGTCGACGGCCGGGTACTCGCGGACGCCGAGGAAGTAAAACCCGACGGCGCCAAAGATGAGAATGACCAGCGAGAATACGGTGGAAAGCACCGGGCGCTCGATGCTGAGCTTGTAAAGCGTCATGACGGTTCGGGGCAGGAGGTGAGGGGCGAGGCGGCTGCGCAGTTACTCGACGCGCTCAACGCGCACGGGCAGGCCGCCGCGCAGGCGCTGCAGCCCCGAGGTAATGACGGTGTCGCCGGCGGCAAGGCCCTCCGTAATTTGCACGGCAGAGTCGCCCCGCACGCCCAGCGTTACGTTGCGC
Organism: Salisaeta longa DSM 21114; assembly: GCF_000419585.1. Lineage (NCBI taxonomy): Bacteria > Pseudomonadati > Rhodothermota > Rhodothermia > Rhodothermales > Salisaetaceae > Salisaeta > Salisaeta longa. Next base: position 1,238,668 of record NZ_ATTH01000001.1, on the reverse strand, counting down.
GGCTGCGCCACGCCCCGTTCAAGCACGAACACCTGCTGCGTACCCAGCTCCGGTAGCACGGCAAACGTGGGGACGGTGAGGGCGTCGCGCGTGGCTTGCAGGGGCACGGTGATGTCGGCAAACGCGCCGGGGCGGAGGCGGCGGGCCGGATTGGCGAGGCGGGCGCGCAAGGGCAGGGTGCGCGTTTCGGGGTCGATGGTGGAGGCCTGGGCGTAAATAGTGGCCGTATGCACCGTGTCGCCGCCCCGCACGCGAAACCGAATGGGCTGGCCCGGGGCCACGCGCCCGGCGTACTGCTCGGGCACCGAAAAGTCCAGCTTTAGCGGGTTGAGATCGTGCAGCATGGCCACCGTCGTTTGCGGGGTGAGGTAGCTGCCTTCACTTACGTATCGCAGACCCACCGTGCCGCCAAACGGCGCGCGCACCTTCGTTTTAGCAATTTGGGCATCCAGGAGCGCTTGCTCTGCCTCCAGCACCTGCACGCGGGTCAGCGTCTCGTCGTAGGTTTCCTGACTCACGCCGCCCTGCTGCAGCAACTGCGCTTGCCGCTGTGCTTGCTCGCGGGCCAGGGATAGCTCATGAGACAGGCGCTCACGCTGTGCTTCCAGCTCGGCGCTGTTGATGGTGAAGAGCAGCTGCCCGGCCGCCACGCGATCCCCCTCGGCAAAGCGGAGTGAAGTGATCTTCCCGCTTGTCTCGGCCGTTAGCGCCACGGATTCATTCGCGCGCAGCGTGCCGGTCGTTTCAATGCGCTCGGTTACCGTCGTCGGCGTTACAACGGTGACGTCGACGCCGAGGGGGGGCGCTGCGCCGCGGTTGCTCGATGCGGCGTCACCAGACGCGCTGATTTTAGGCCAAGCCAGCAGCCCCATCACGCCAAGTGCCACAACCCAGCCGGCGATCTGCTTGCCCGTCGAAGATGTCATCATGCGTACATCGTGATCAATTGCAAAGATACGGCTTGCTAACTCTCGGCCTTCCGCACAGTTCAGGCCGCAAACCCGCAAATGCACATTGTTACGTTCCCTTATAGTACTGGGAGAGCGCGAGAGGGCTGCAAAACGCCCGCTTTTAAGCGGGTGATACGCGGACCCTCTCGCTGTGAGTACGCGAGTTCGCATGCGAGCGCACGGAGCTTTACAGGCGTATCGTCATTTAGGCAAATACCATGCGATACAACACCGCCTACAAATTTCGATTCTATCCGACCGCCGAGCAGAAGGCGGCGCTGGCCGAGGTGTTCGGCCACACCCGCTACGTCTGGAACTGGGCGCTTGACCTCCGCACGCAGAGCTACTACGACGAAGGGAAATCGCTCACCTACACGGCGACCTCGAAGCGTCTGACTGCGCACAAGAAGGAAAAGGAGTGGCTTCGCAATGTGTCGAGCGTCGCCCTTCAACAGAAGCTCCGCGACCTGGAGCAAGCGTTTCAGAACTTCTTCGACGGCAGAGCGGGCTACCCCAACTTCAAGCGAAAGCACGGAAAGCAAACGGCCCGCTTCGCCTCGAATGCCTTCACGCTTGACGGCAAGCGCTTGAGCGTGTCGAAGGTGCCCGGCACGCTGAACGTGCGGTGGAGCCGGGATCTGTCCGACAGTTGCAACGTCACGTCGGTTACGCTCACCAAAGACCCGGCGGGGCGCTACTTCGTGAGTTTGACCTGCACCGAGGAAAAGAAGCCGCTGCCGGAGACGGATCGTACCGTCGGCATCGACCTCGGCATCACCGATGTGGTCGTCACCTCCGATGGCTTCAAGAGCGGCAATCCGAAGTATCTGGAGGACGACCTGTATCGCCTTCGCAAAGCACAACGCCGCCTCTCTCGTAAAGAGAAAGGCAGCCAGAACTGGAAGAAGCAGAAACGTAAAGTCGCGCGTCTGCACGCGAAGATTGCGGACAAACGAAACGACTTCCTTCACAAGCTCTCCCGCAAACTCGTTGACGAAAACCAAGTCATCGCGCTGGAGAGCCTGAACGTGAAGGGAATGCAGCGACGCGAAGCGAGTGCTGTTTCAGTGCAGAACCGATCCCTGAGCCGCAGTATTGCCGACACCGGGTGGTCTACGCTCGTTCGATACATTGAGTACAAAGCCGAATGGGCAGGCCGTACGGTCGTGAAGATTGACCGTTGGTTTCCATCCACGAAGCGGTGTTCCGCCTGCGGGCACGTCGGAGGGACCAAGCCGCTGTCGGTTCGGCATTGGCAATGTGAGGAGTGCGGCGCATGTCATGATCGGGACGTGAATGCTGCGAAAAACATTTGTACCGTCGGGCTGGCGGGAGCGCAGAAATTTCTGCGCGAGGACTGTGAAGGACGCGGTAAGCCCCACAAAGCCTTTGTGCGAAGTGGGCACGGTCCGGTGAAGCAGTACGTCTTTTGCGTGAGCAAGAATCCTCGCCCTTTAGGGCGGGGAGAAGTCAATTTGGTCTGTTGTTGAAGCGGACGAGCGGGTGCGCGCTTGCATTTCTGAAATGTTTCCCGCACATTAGGAGTGGTTCATTGCGCGTCCTTGTTTAAGCGCGCAACCGTACACCATTAACGGCCCGCGCCGCGCACAAACGTCTCTGCTGCTTGTCCAACGCACCGTTGCAACACGCGACTGAACGAAGGCCATAGCATTTCGCTAGATCTTCGGCAGATGATGGCCCTATCTTTTTGGACCACCACGCGGTGCACGCGCAGAATCGCCCGGCAAATGGCCGTTCCCCACCAAATCGAATCGATTGTTACAACATACAACCGCAATGCCTGACAAACCGAAGAACGTTTTCCGGATTGACATTGAGCCCACCGAGGAGGCCCCGGATCGTCATCCCACCCACGGGTGGCAAGTGCGCATCAAGCGCCAGAAGAAACAGCACACCAAGTACTTCTCGGACAAGCGCTTTGGCGGGACCGATGAGGCGCTGGAGGCGGCCGTGGCCTACCGCGATGAGTTGCTGGATGAACTGCCCGATCCGCTCGATCCGGTGAAGCGCTCGGCCGAGGCCCGCTCCAAAACAGGCGTTATCGGACTCAACTTTTGCTGGAAAGACGACGGCAGCGGCACACCCAAGCCCTACGTGCAACTGAGCTGGCTGGAAGAGGATGGCACGCGCCGTTCGGCGGCCTACTCCGTGCGCAAGTGGAACCTGCGCCGCGCCGTGTGGAAGGCGTGCGTCCGGCTCCACAAGGCGCGCCAGGAGCACAACACCGGCGAGCTGGAGGAAGTAAATGCGATGTTCCAGACGGCCTACCCCAACATCCGCGAGAGCTACATGGAGGGCCCGGACGGCAACGGGCTCGACGATAGCGCGGAAACGCCCGATGCCGATGTGGCTGATGCGGTGCCCGCAGGCGCGTAACGACCTGCGGTGTAGACGCTTTGCAGTGTGCAAGCGGGCCGCTCCATCAGGGCGGCCCGCTTTATTGTAGACCATTGTCGTTTAGGCGCTATCTGATGAGACAGCGTGTAGCGCCACACTCAGTTCTGGCGGGCGCGCACCAGCTCGAAGCACGTGCCCGGATCGGGCGACCCTTCGACGGTGTAGCCGCGCAAGGTGCCGTCGTCATCCGCCATGAGGGCCAGCGCCTCGGTGTTTGGGTCGTACGTTTGAAGCTTGGTGGTAAACCACGCGGCCAGAGGGCCCGTCACGCGGTCGTCGAGCCACGCCCCATGATCGGGCGCATACATCAGCTTGCGCGTGTCCATCGTATGCTCCACATCCGCGGTGGCCGGATCGGTGGCAGCCACGACCACCGCGCCAATGCCAATCTTCTTGAATCCGTAGAAGGACGCCGCCGCAATGTCCATCCAGTGCCCCGTGATGAAGTCGTGGTGGGCGCGCTCCAGGCGGTCCTCGGCCGGTTGATGGTCGGGCATGCCCACGGTAATGAACTGGCCCTGATCGTTGATGACGGTGCTGGTGCGGTCAGCCATGCGTACATGGTTTATTGTACGGGTGCGTTCAATCTGCCATACGCGCGGCGCGCCTTCTGGTGCAGCGCACGGGCGGCGCCTTCGTAACAAACCCGTGTCTTTGCGCGGCCCCCGGTTGTACCCATTTGGGGGGCGCGTGCGTATTGGTGGGTGAACGGTTGTCCAATCACTTGCTACAGAATATTATGAACCGCTTGTATCGCGTTGCACCTGCCCCCCTCATCGCCGCCTGCACCACCTTGCTCCTGCTGCTTACGGGCTGTGGGCCGAATCTCTTTCGGCGAATGGCGTCGCCGCGCTGGGGGTTCTTCGGAACGATCATCATCATCTTGGACATCATCGCCTTAATTGACTTGCTGGGCGACAAGAAGCGCGAGACGGGCGACAAGATTCTTTGGACGCTCCTCATCGTGTTCATGCCGCTGTTGGGCTGCCTGCTGTACTACTGGGTGGGCCGCGAGTAGGGCCATGCCCCGAACGATGACGGGCCTAAGGCGTGCGCTGGTAGACCTTCCGGTGCACGCCTCTTGTTTTGTATGCTGCTACGTCTCGGACTTCTTTGCCTTGCGGGATGGCTGGTGGGGTGCGGCACGGCCCGCCTGACGCCCGCGCAACAACAGGCCGCCTACGCGGCTGCGATTCGGGATGCCAAAACGGCCGCGTTTGCGGAGGTGACGACGCAGCTCACGCCCATCACCCCGGCGCATGCCCCGCTGCGGTGGCGCACCATCGACGGCGCGCGGCATGTGCAGGTGGTTACGTGGACCGATACGCTTGCCGGCCGCGGCCTCCTGCGCCTGCAGGAAACGGTGTGGGTGACGCCGGTGCCGGTTCTTCAGCAGATGTGCCGCGCGTTTGACCGAACGGGCCCGGCGCTCGCCGATCGGCTGCGGCAGGTGCTTGGCCTTCCGCCCCATGCGCCCTACACGCGCTTCGTAACCCTGTGGGTGCGCCCGCACGACCTGGTGCGCCCGTGCCCCGATCCTGAAATTAACGATCGGGAGTGCCTGCCCAATTCGCCGCGGCCGTCGTCTGTGCTCACGGTGTCGTCTGCGCACACGCAATGGATGGATGCCACCGCGCGTGCGTCATACCACTCGGACGGCTATCCGTGGACGCGCCTCGGCTACACGTACGATTGGCATCCGGGCACCGACGAGGTGGGCGTGAGCGAGTTTGTCATTCATCCGGGGGCCACCGTGCGTATTGCCAACCGCGTTTCCACTGCTCGCTACTGCATGCCATGACCCGATCCATTCACCGCCACACGGTGCACGGCGTCGCCGTCGATGCGGAGACCCGATGCGCGCACTACCACGCGGCCGTCGACCGGATTGCGATTCGCTTTCCGTGCTGCGGCCGGTTCTATCCCTGCCTTGCCTGCCACGCGGCCTGTGCCGATCATGCGGCTGAGCGCTGGCCGGCTGATGCGCGCGACACGCCCGCCGTACTGTGCGGCGCCTGCGGCACCGTACTCACCATTGCAGCGTACCTGCACACCAACCATCGCTGTCCCCATTGCCACGCGGCGTTCAACCCCGGCTGCGCGGCGCACTATGATCGCTACTTTGCCCCGCTGCCCAATGCCGACCGCCGTTTTTGATGTCAACGAAACACTGCTCGACCTGCGCGTGCTCGATGCTCCCTTTCAGGACGCGCTGGGGGCCGCCGATGCCCGCGCGCAGTGGTTTCAGCAGCTGCTGGAGCTGGCGTTCACCTGCGTAGCCACCGATGCCTACACCGACTTCGGCACGTTGGCCCGCGCGGCCCTGCGTATGTGTGCCGATCGTGAGCGGGTGACGCTCGACCGGGCGGCGATGGATCGGCTGCTGGGGCGCTTACGGCGCTTGCCGCCTCATGCCGAGGTGCCGGCGGCGCTCCAGAGCCTCCATGCGGCCGGGTGGCAGCTTCTTGCGCTGAGCAACGGCACGCCCGAGGCGCTGCAGGCACAGCTGCGCCATGCCGGCCTCGCCCCGCTCTTCGCGGGCATCGTGTCGGTGGATGAGGCGCGGCAGCTCAAGCCGGGGCCCAAGCCGTACCGGCTGGTTACGGAGCGTTACGCGATTGACCCGGCGGCCGCGTACTTTGTGGCGGCCCACGTGTGGGACCTGGCCGGTGCGCGGCGCGCGGGCTACCAAACGGTGTTCGTACAGCGCGCGGGGAAGGTGCCCAACCCGCTCGATGCATCGCACGCGCTGGCCGCGCCTTCGCTCATGTCCCTCGCGGAGGCGCTGCTCGACCGCTCCTGATGCTGTAACGCCGGTGTAAGGAAGCGGGCCGCGGGCGAACGGCTGCACGGGCCTCGCGTCGGAACTGTACACTGCTCCTGTCCACGCGCTCGCCTCGTCATGCCCACCACTGCCCTCGTCTGGTTTCGCAACGACCTTCGCCTTCGCGACCACGAGGCGCTTGCGTATGCGGCCCGGCGCCACGACCGCCTGCTGCCCGTCTACTGCCTGGCCCCCCGTCTCTTGGAAACCACGCGGTGGGGCGTTGCCAAAACCGGTGCCTTCCGCCTTCGCTTTTTGCTGGAAAGCCTCGCCGACTTGCGCGCCTCGCTGCGCGGGCGCGGTAGCGACCTCCTCGTGCGTCAGGGCGCGCCGGCAACCGTCATCAAGGACTTGGTTACGACGCACGCCGTGGACGAAGTGTGCTTCATTGAAGAAGTGGGCACCGAAGAGTCCGCCGCCGAACAGGCCGTTGAAGACGCCCTGAAGGATACCGACGCGTCGCCCGCGTTCTTCTGGGGCAAAACGCTCTACCACCTCGACGATCTGCCCATCGACGGCCCGGCAGATGTCGACGACGTGTTTACGCCCTTCCGCAAGCGCCTCGAAAAGCAGAGCAGCGTGCGGGCAACCTTCGCGGCCCCCGATGCGCTTCCGCCCCTGCCCGATGCGGCACAAGCCGGGCCACTGCCCACGCTGCCCGACCTGGGCGTCTCGCCCGACGCGGCAACGCCCGATCCGCGCGGCGTGCTCCCCTTCAAAGGCGGCGAAACGGCCGGACTTGAGCGCCTGCGCACGTACTTGTGGGCCAAGGATTGCTTGCGCTCGTACAAAAAGACGCGAAACGGTCTGCTGGGCGCCAACTACTCGTCCAAGTTTTCGGCCTGGCTGGCCCACGGCTGCCTCTCGCCGCGCACGATCTACGAGGAAGTCAAGCGGTACGAGGACGAGCGTACATCCAACAAGTCGACCTACTGGATGATCTTCGAGCTCATCTGGCGCGACTTCTTCACGTTTGTGGGGTGGAAATATGGCGAACGGCTGTTTTACCGCTCCGGCCCCATGGATCGTGCAATCGACTGGACGACCCACGAGCCGTCGTTTGAGCGCTGGGCCACCGGCACCACGGGCATTCCGTTCATCGATGCCAACATGCGCGAGCTCAACACCACGGGATTCATGTCGAACCGCGGGCGCCAAAACGTGGCCAGCATGCTTGCCAAAAGCCTGCGGCTGGATTGGCGGATGGGCGCAGCGTACTTCGAGTCGAAGCTGGTGGATTATGACGTGACCAGCAACTGGGGCAACTGGGCCTACAACGCCGGGGTGGGACACGACCCGCGCGACCGGTACTTCAACATCGTGAAGCAGGCGCATCGCTATGACGGCGACGGCGCGTACGTGCGCCACTGGCTACCGGAGCTGGCCGACGTGCCCGACGAGAAGATCCATGAGCCGCAAACTATGAACACCGACGAGCAAAAAGCCGCCGGGTGCATCATCGGCACCGACTACCCGAACCCGATGGTCGACCTGGAGCAAACGTACGAACGCCTCCGCTCCGCATAACCGGAGCGAAGGCGCCCGTTTTACGGGATGGACCGTGCGCTACAGGTCGCGCAGGGCGTCTTTAATCGCATCGAAGTCGGGCTGGTTGCCGGCATTATCGAGCACCTCGGCGTAGCGAATGACGCCATCGCCATCAATCACGTACGCCGCCCGCTTGCTGATGCGGTCGAGCTGCATGGGCGTGAAGTCGTTGTCGTACTTCGCATCGTACGACGCGCTCACGCTTCCGTCATGGTCGCTGAGCAGCGGATACGAGAGGTCGTTGACGCGCCGAAACTCATCCAAAACGAACGGCGAGTCGGTCGAGATGCCCAGCACCTGCGCGTCACCGAAGGCATCGAGGTCGTTGTTCACGGTGTTCAGTTCCGTGGTGCAGACGCTGGTAAACGCGCCGGGAAAGAACAGGAGCACGACGGGCTGTCCCTCAAAATCTGAGAGCTGCACCGGCTCCATCTCGGTGGAGTACAGGGTGAAGGTGGGGGCGGGGGTGCCAGTGGAAAGGGCCATAAGGACGCATGAAGAGGCATTAACGGAATCGGATGGCGCGTACCGGCTCGATGCGTGAGGCCACGCGCGCCGGTACGTAGGCCGCGAGCGCACACAGCGTGCACGCCACAACCGCAACGATAACAAAGTCCCACGGGTTGAGTTCGATGGGCGCGGTGGTCATGTAGTAGGCCTCGGCCGGGAGGGGAATGAGCTGAAAGTGCTTTTGCGCGAGGCCCAGCCCCAGCGCGATGAGCGCCCCCAGCGCGGTGCCCACGCCACCCATCAGCAAGCCCAACGACAGAAAGAGCCGCCGCACCATGCGCGCCGAGGCGCCCAGGCTTTGCAAGACGCCAATCTCGCGGGTTTTCTCCAGCATCATCATCAAGAGCGTACCCACGATGTTGAACGCCGCCACGATGACGATGACGCCAATCACCAGCGGGATGATGCCCTCTTGGAGGTTCACCCACGCGAAGAGTCCAGAGAAGCGCTCGAACACGGTGCGCGCCGCGATGGGAAAGCCGAGGTCGCGTTCGATGCGCGCGGCCACCGAGTCGGCCTGCATAGGATCGGTCAGCTCCAGGTCGAACCGCGAGACGGCCGTGGCGGGCAGCCGCGCCAGGTCGCGGGCGGCCGGTAGCGACGTAAAGGTGTACGTGTCGTCGATGGTAGTGAGCGACGTCTCGTAGATGCCAGTTACCTGAAATTGCTTCACGCGGGGCCGTCCCATGGTGCCCGCCGCGACGTTGCGCGGCAGGGCAAACGCCGTCACGGACCTCCCCACCCGAAGCCCCAGGCGCTCGGCGAGCGAAGCCCCCACCACAAGCCCCGGCGCGCCCGTTGCGGTATCGGTAGCAAAGCGCCCTCGCACGATGCGTTGGGTGAGATACGGCGGCGGTGCCTCCACGCCCAGCACAATCACGCCGTCAACGGCGGTTGACGATTTGCGGAGCAGCACGAACGTCTCTACCACGGGGCGCACGCGCGCAACAGCCGGGAGCGCCTTCAGCTGCGATTCGCGCTCGGGCGCACGGGTCAGGGGTTCGTTTTGGATGTAGTGCGCCACCTCGACGTCGGCCCCGATGCCCATAATCTTGGATCGAATCTCCTGGCTGAAGCCGCGCACCACCGAGAGGGCCAGTAGCAGCGCCGCGACGCCGACGGCGATGCCGCCAACGGCCACGTAGGTGATGAAGCGCAAGAAGCTGCGTCCTTCCGACCGGCCCTCCGCGCCCCACAGGTACCGAAGCGCAACAAATCGCTCAAAGCGTGCCATGCAGCCAAACCAACGAATGGGGAAAGCGAACAGAAGCGCCAACGAAGCGGCTGGGCGTTCGGTTCAGGCCGCCCGGAGCGTCACCGCGCGGTCGGTCACGCGAAGCGCCACCGGCAGGCCGATGGGCAGGACGGTGCGGGGCATCAGGTGGCCGTAGCGAAGGTGCGTGGCCACCGGGTACGGACGGGCCGCGAAGTAGTCGCGAAAGATAGCGGTGAGGGTTGCCCGCGCGGCCTCCGTGTCTGCATGCTCCGGCAGCCGGAAGCGCCCCAGCACGACGCCCGCCAGTCCATCGAGGAGCCCGGCCAGGGCACAATGCGCAAGCATACGATCGACCCGATAGGGCGCCTCGGCCACGTCTTCAAGGACGAGGATCGCACCATCGAGCGAGGGCAAGTAGGGCGTGCCGATGAGGCGCGAGAGCACCGAGAGGTTGCCGCCCAGTAGCGGACCGGTCGCCGCGCCGGTGCGCAGGGGCACCGGGCCATCGTCGCTCGTTGCGGCGGTCCAGTCATGTGGATCATTCAGCGTAGCGTCGAGCGCGGCCTGCATGGGGGCATCCACCAGCGGCCACTCGGTAACCACGGGGCCCGAGAGGCCCACCCACCCCAATCGCTGATAGAGCGCCAGGTGCAGCGCCGTGATGTCGCTGTAGCCAATCACCCACGTGGGCGTGGCCGCGTCGTACGCCAGGTGCGGAAGCAAGCGCATGGCACCGTAGCCGCCCCGGACGCAAAAGATGGCGCGAATCGACGGGTCGCACAGCGCCGCATTTACGGCCTCCGTGCGTTCCACATCGGCGGCCGCGAGAAAATCGAGCGGGGCCGGGGCAGCGTTGGGCCCGTAGGCGGTGCGCACGTCGTAGCGCGCGCGAAGGGCCCGCAGGCCGGTGCGGTAGCGGTCGACGTTGCGGGGCGGGCTCGCCGGGGCCACCACAGCCACCGGGTCGCCCGGACGAAGGGGCGGCGGAGTACGCACGTGCGAGGTTGCTTGGTAGGAGGAAGGAGGTAGAACACACGAAGCCCCTGGCAACACCAGCGGCTTCGCGGTAGACAGAGTCTAAATGACAGCGCCGCGTTTAGCTGTCGCGCTCCGGGTCGAGGAAGATCGCCACCTTGTACAGGCGCTCACCGGCCTCGTTGGTGTCGTACGACCGCGACCGGACGATGTAACGTCCTTCCATGTGGCGGTTCATGTAGGCGCGAATGCCTTGCACCTCAGTGGAGGTGAGCGGCTCGCCTTCAATCTCCTCTACAAGAACGGCATCGCTGTCGCCATCAATGTTTTCCTCGGCTAAATCGAGGATGGGCGAATACTTGCTTCTACGTCGGCTGTGTCGGTTGATGGTACGCAAAGCCTCGCTTTTGGATACAACTTTCATTACAAGTAGTTATTTATCAGTGGGAAAATATACAGCCCATGGAATTGTTGGGCTGGATGGGTGTTCCTCCGCTTTCTGTAAAAGTATAAACGGCGTATGACAAAGAACGAGTGACTACATGAAGCCGTGTAGCGCGTGCATAACATCTGCAACAGAAAGGCTGTCATGATTGGTCGAAGCGCTTTCGCGATACAACATCGAAGCTATCCGCTTAAAAATTCGTGTAGGCGCGCACGCAGCATCACGGCTCTTTGCACCAACATCGTCATGGATGCTGATAAAATGAAGATTGAATTGAGTCAATTCGGAATGCCTGTGCAGGTGCACTGTATCTTTGCATCCATAAAATCGTAGCATTGTTGGCGCACGTTAGAAAGTAAACAGGCGTATAAACAGGACAGCACGCGGCGCATGAGATCTGTTGCAATTTTAGGAGGAGGCGTCAGTGGCCTTACGACCGGTGTGTTGCTGCAAGCAATGGGCTACGCGACCACGATATACGCCCGTACCCGCGCTGACCGGCCGGGGGATGCGCGGCCGCCGCGGGTGGCTAGTCTGTACCCGGCGGCCTCCGTGATTCCGCATACCGTTGCCATCGACCACGTTGCGGCGCATCTACGCGTTGCACAGAAGTTTTTTGCAGCGTTGTGCACCGATCCGTCGTTTGGCGTGCGCGTGCAGGATCACTACGAGGTGTACGAGGCGCCGGTGGCGTTGCCCGCGTACGCTGAGGCGCTTCGGCACCTCCGGGCGTTTCCCCGCGACGGCCGCGGCCTCCCGGAAGCGCCGCGCCGTCCCGGAGCGGCGCACATCTTTGGGTGGGCCTTCCGGGTGTTCTTTGCGGAGGCACCGGTGTACGTCGCACGTCTTGGACGGCTCTACCAAACACTCGGCGGTCGCGTCGTCCCGCAAGACCTGACGCGCGCCTCCCTCGATGCCCTGCCGGCTGATATCATGGTGAACACGCTGGGCGCCGGGGCGCCGCAACTCTTTGACGATCCCGCTCCGCTGCAGCTCATCCGGGGCGTGCTGGTACGCGTGCCTCCGGGCACCGGGCGGCGCTGCTCGTACAACTACACTCCGTCGCCCGCGCAGTACCGCGGGGCCGATGGGGCCGCCGGCGGGCTGTACTTCTACCCGCGCGGCGATGCCTGGCTGCTGGGCGGCACCAAGACCGCTGCTCCGTGGACGCCCTCGGGGTGGAGCGGGCCGTCGTTGCCCCCACCCACGCGCATCGTTGATGGCCTGGAGGTGCCCGCGGCGGTGCTCGACCTCAACGCAACCCTGGTGGAGCAGCTCACCGGCCACCGGGTGGCGCTCCACGACGCCCGCACAACCGTCGGCTATCGGTTCCATCGGACGCCGCTGCGCCTGGCGCGCGACACGTGGACCGATGGGCGTCCCGTGCTTCACAACTACGGCCACGGCGGGGCAGGCGTCACGCTATCGTGGAGCTGCGCGCGGCAGCTGGCGCACTGGGTAGATGAGCTGCAGCCGCCTTCTGCCGAGCCGCCTGCGCATCCGTGGGCGCAGCGGCTGCGGACCTGCACGCGTCGCACCTCGCCTGTAGACGCATAAACCTAATCGGCCCACAGGCGCCCTGCGGGCGGTTGAAACGTGCCGTGACACGCTCACGCAAAAGATTGGGACGCTCACGCAACGCAAGACAAACGAGCGCACGCTATCCTTACAGCGACGTCATCCAATGGCGTCATGGATCGTTTGCTTGCTCACGTTTCCCACACCCTTCGTCATGACGACGTCGCGTCCCGCCCGTCAGCATCCCTCCCTTTTTCGCCAGCGCCTTGAACACGCCATTCAGCATCACCTCGATGTGCCCACCTTTGGCGTGCAAGAGCTTGCGCATCATCTCGCCATGAGTCGGAGCACACTGTATCGTCGCGTGCAGGCCTACTACGACGTGTCGCCCTGTGCGCTCATCCGCGCCCGCCGCATGCAGGCCGCACGGGCGTTGTTGCGCACCGAGCAGTCGGTTACGCAAATCGCCTTTGCCGTCGGATACAGCAGCGTGCAAAGCTTCAGCACGCAATTTCGCGACTACCACGACCGCGCGCCCACCGAGCATGCCGCCGCGTGCTCTTCCGAACGGGTGCTGGTAGCTTAAAAAAGTTGACACATCACTTGAAGTACCACCGCTTCGTGGTGGTTATGCTACACGAGCTGGCGGATCGGCCGATCCGCCAATCTTGAAGACAAAAGACGTAATCATGATTGCATCTACGAGTCGCATGCTATTTCGTCGTTTTGTTGCAGGTTTTTTGGTGGCGCTTGCCGTGTGGGGCGGTACCGCGCTTTCGGCGGCCGCACAGTCGGGAGCGCAGGCGCTTGTACTGGACGGCACCGACGATCAGGTCGTGCTGTCTCAGTCTGCTGCGTTTGACTTCACGGGTAGCTTTACCGTTGCGTTTTGGCTGAAAGCCGACGGTTTTGCCACGCCCAACGTGCCCATTGTGGCCAAAGGAAGTGGAAGTTGGGCGATCCGGCAGTCCGGAGCCGAAGGCACGCTCGTATTTGTGAGCACGCACGGCGGCTCAACGTCGCGCTTAGAAGGCCGCACGCCGGTAGACGACGGGCAGTGGCATCACATCGCCGTGGTGTACAACGCCGCGACGGGCGACAAGACGTTGTATGTGGATGGCAGGCGTGATGGCACGGCCACAGCTATGGGGCCGCTGGCGCAAAACACGGCCCCGGTGCGCCTTGGCGCCGCGGCAGCACCGCCCACCGCTACGCTCGCCGCCCAGCTTGACGACATCCGCTTTTGGTCGGCCGCCCGCTCGCGCGATCGCATCCGGCACAGCCTGTGGCACCCGCTGGAGGGTGACGAAGCAAACCTGCTTGCTTACTATCCGGCCAACACGCTGCCCACCGCCAGTGGAGCGACCGTGCTGGCCGACCGAGGCCCCAGCGGACTGGACGGCACCGTGCAGGGCGACGCCCGCGTGCAGCCCGCGCCAACGCCGCAGGCCCTTCAGCCCGTGGTGGCCAGCGACGCGCTGTACGAAGACCGGGTGGAGCTGCGGTGGCCCGATCCGGCAACGATTGTCCCTGCAGCCGCGCTGTTGCGTGTTACCCGAAACGGCACCGTATTGGCGTACCGCTCCACCGGCGATAGCACGTACGTCGACGACACGGGCGCCTCGGACGTAGCCTACGCGTATTGCCTGGACGTCACCATTGACGGCCAAACCTATACCTACGCTTGCGACGACGGCACACGCTCGTTTCGACCGGCAGCAAACGTGCGCGCCTCCGACGAGATGTTCACCGATCAGATTGCGCTGACGTGGCGCGATGCGTCGCAAGTGGAAGCGGGCTACCGGGTGTACCGCGACGGGCAGCAGGTGGCCGTGCTCGAGGCCAACGTGCAGCAGTACGCCGATACAAGCAGCGCGTTGGCGCCCCTGCGCGACCATCGCTACTGCGTGGCACCGTACGATGACGATGGCGAAGGACAGCGCGTCTGCGATGCCGGTCGGCTGGCCGAGGTGGTGCCGGTCGCTTCGGTGGAAGCCACTACGGGCACGTACAGCGACCGCGTCGTGGTGACGTGGCAGGATCCGGGGCCGGGCACGTCGGGCTACGTGATTACGCGCAACGACACGTCCATAGCCACGCTCAACGATCCGTCCCAGCAGCAATTTGTAGACCGAGCGAGCGTGCCCGGCGCAACGGCTACCTACTGCGTGCAGCGCGTGGAGGGGACGATCACCTCGCGGCCCCTCTGTGCTTCGGGCAGCGCCGGCACCCTGGCAGCGCCCACCGCGGTGCAGGCCACCGACGCGACCTACGACGACCGGGTGGCCCTGCAGTGGACCGACGCCGCCACCGCCGAGGCCCGCTATCTGATCTACCGGCAACCGGGCCTCCCCACCGCCACGCCCGACACCGCCGCCATGACGCGCGTCGCTACCCTTGCCTCCGACGCCGCTGCCTACACCGACCGCGCCGCCGTACCCGGACAGGTGTACACGTACTGTGCCGTAGCGGCCACCAACGGCAATGCTCGCACCCAGCTGACGGGCACCGATCCGGTCGGCCGCACCGTAGACGCCTGCGACACCGGCCGCCGGAGCGTGGTGCTGGCACCCACCAACGTGGCAGCCACCGACTCCGTGGCCGAAGACCGGGTCCGCATCACGTGGAACGATCCTGCCACGCGCTCCTCCTTCTATCGCATTTATCGCCGCAACGCCGGGGCGTCGACCCTTCAGGCCATTGCGACGCCCTCGAAGCAAACCCGCACGTACGTCGATGAGAACGCTCCGCCCAACGCGCGCCACGAATATTGCGTGTCGGCCTTTACCGAACAGGGCAACGAATCGGCGCGGACGTGTACGTTTGGCAGCCGCGAGGTGAACAAGCCCACCGGCGTAACGGCCACCGACAACGAGCGCGAAGACCGCGTGCGGGTGGAGTGGGCCGACAACTCGCGCGTGGAGGCGGGCTACGGCATCTACCGGCGGCCCATCACGGCCGAGGGGCAGCCCACAACGCCCGACTCGACGCTCGTGCATACCACGCTGCGCAACGAGCAGGTGCTCATCGACACCACCGGCGTGCCCGGCCAGCGGTACCGCTACAGCGTCGTGACGGCCATCGCCTTTGCCGGCGACACGCTCGCAACCAGCGCGGGCGCCGATGCCGGGATGCGGACGCTGCAGCCGCCCACGGCCGTCGAGGCCAGCGACGGCACCTCCGAGACCGAGGTGGTGGTTACGTGGACAGATCAGTCGGCGGCGGAGGACGGCTATCGCATCACGCGCATCGCGGCCGACGGGACGGAGGCCGTCGCGGGCCAGGTGCCCGACAACGTCACGGCCTTTTCCGACACCACCGGCCTGCTGGGCGTTACGTACACGTATCAGGTGGTTGCCTTCGATGACGACGGCACCTCCACCGCGGATAGCGACGAAGGCGCCACCATGATTCTGCCGCCGGGCTCGGTCACGGCCTCCACGAGCTACACCGATCGGGTGACCATCACCTGGGTCGACCAATCCACCCGGGAGGATGCATACCGCGTGCTGCGCGATGGCGAGGCGCTTACCACCCTGGCCGCCAACCAAACCACGTACACCGATGCCAGTCTTGCAGCGGGCGCCGTAGCATCCTATTGTGTTGAGACGCTGAGCGCCAGCGGCGAGGCCTCCGAGCGCATGTGTGATGAAGGGGAACGCCTAGGAAGTGGCAGCGGCATTACGCAAGCCCAAACCGTTGCGCTCGCCAATCAAATTCAAGGCGGCGACACCGACTTCAACGAGTATTTTGGCAACGACTTGGATGCCACCGATGAGTATCTGGGCATTGGCCATCGGGGGCAGCGTGAAGACTTGACCGGCACCGCGCACATCTACAAACGTACGGGCGGCACCTGGGAAGAGATGGGCGAGCTAGGCGCCGTGAGTCCCAATTCGTACGGACGCTTTGGCCTGGATCTTGGCATTGGTAATGGTGCGATCGTCGTGGGCGAATCAAAAGTGAACGAGATCGTGCAGTTCACGCCGACCGACGATGGGTGGGGCAACCCCGACCTCATCGTAGACGACGATTACGACAACGGCGTTGGAGACGAGATGGATATAGCCGTTGACGATAGCTTGGCCATTCTGGCGTATGGCGGCTTCAACGGAACGATTGTGATTCGTAATTTGAAAAGTGGAGACACTGTAGACCTATTTAATGGGACGCTTTTTCAGACCGAAGACACCGGTACCCCATGGGAGGAAACGGCCGTTGCCATTCTGGGGACCCGCGTGCTGATTGGCGACACCGACCGCAATTTTGTATATTATCACGAGCGCGCGCCGGATGGAACGTGGCCTCAACAGTTTTCGGTCTCTGGTAATGCACAGGGCTTCGATGAATCGTTTGGGGGCAGCGTAGCCCTCACGGAACGTCACGTCATTGTCGGTGCGCCCAACGCGAGCGGCGGCGACGGGCGGGTGTACATCTTTAACCGCCAAAGTGAACTCGTGCAGACGCTACAGCCGGCAGGGGACGGCACTAACAACGCACAATTTGGCACGGATCTCCACGCCGAGCCTAGCGGGTTGTTGCTTGTGGGCGCCCCGGGGCAGGCCGCGGGCGGCCGGGCCCATCTCTTTCAACTCGACGCCCGCGGCATCTACGGGCGGTCCATCATCTTTCAGGCCGAGGGCGACCCCGCAGGCGACGGCTTTGGGCGGACGGTAACCTTTGGGGCGGGCGATGTGATCATCGGCGCGCCCGATGCCAATTCCGAGACGGGGGCCGTGTACGTGTCGAGCCTCGCCGCCCCGCCCGAGGGCGTGGTGGCCTCCGACGGGGCCTACCGCAACCGCGTGAGCCTGTCGTGGAGCGACGCCTCGGCCGATGAAGACGGCTACCGCATCTACCGCGACGGCACGCTCATCGCGACCACCGGGCCGAACGAAACGAGTTACCGCGATACCGATGCCGCCCCGGGCAATACCTACGCGTACTGCGTAACGGCCTACGAGACGGAAGTGGGCTTCGAGACGGATCGCATTTGCAACCGCGGCTGGCGCGCCCCCGACGGGGCCATTTCGGGGCGTACCCAACTACAAGACGGCAGCGCCTTTGCCGGCGTTAACATATGCCTCTCGCCCAGTCCTAACGGGGCGCTCGTGCTGGACGGGGCCGGCGGGTATGTGGCCATCCAGGATCTTGCCGGCAACCTGCCTCCGGCCTTTACGCTGTCTGCCTGGGTGAAGCCTGCTTTGGGTGGATCCGCCAAAGATGCGGTGTGGGGCCTGAACACAAACGAGGGCGGAAACAAGTTCACCCTCCGGTACAACCACGACACGCAACGCTTTGAGCATTACGACACCGACAATCAAACGCAGGCCAGCGCTGACACGTTTGCGCCGAACGCCTGGCACCACGTAGCGCTTTCCGTTGCGGCCGACGGCACCGGACAGCTGATCGTCAATGGCACCCTGCAGGCATCGTTTATGATTTCGTCATCAGTGCGGCCGGACGCCAACGACCTATTCTCGCTGGGCCAAGAGTACGATGAAGCCGGCGGAGAGCGTCAGGCAAGCGACTTTTTTGCCGGGCAGATTGACGACGTGCGGCTGTGGCATACAAATCGTACGGCGGCGCAGGTAGAGGCCCACCGGTTTGAGCCGCTAGACGGCACCGAGGACGATCTAATGGCGTATTGGCCGCTCGACGAGCGCGGCGGTACGGCCGGGGCCAATGTGGCCAGCGACGACGGCGCGTTCTATGCCGTGTACCAAAACGGCGCCGGACCAGCCGAGCAGGGCGCGCCGCTCAACGCGTGCGTCCGCACCGGGGCCGACGGCACCTACAGCATCAGCGACTTGCGGTATGGCGACGGCATCACGTTCGCCGTCATTCCGCAGAAACCCCCGCACGTCTTTCAGCCCACGCGCACCAGCGTCACCCTCAGCCCGCAGACGCCGGTCCAAAACCAGGTCCGCTTCACTGACCAAACCAGCCTGCCGGTATCAGGCACCATCCAGTACGCCGGTACGCAGTGTCCGGCGACGGGCGTGAACATGCTTGTGGACGGCGAGCAGGAAGCATCCACCGACACGCAGGGCGCATTTACTGTGGGCGTCATTCCGGGCACGCACACGCTGCGGCCCGTGCTGGATGATAACGCCAGCGGAACGCACACCTTCACGCCCGAGCAGCAAACGCTCGACGTGACGGGCGCCCGCACCGACGTCAACTTTGAAGACACCACCACCCGCCGCTTGACGGTGGACGTGCACGGCGGCTGCGGTTTTTCGGTAGGCATCGCGGAGCTCAAGATTCGCTCCACCAACGGCTGTTACACGCGCACCGTAGAGACCAATGCGCAAGGCGTGTTCACGGCCGAGCTGCCGCCGCAGGAGTACACGGTGCAGGTGACGGGCGTGCGCGACGTGCCCGACCCCAGCCAGAAGGTGGCCATCGAGAAGTTCTTTGCCCAGCGTGGCGCCATCAACGTCGACCTTGCGCCGGCCGACACCACGGTGGAGCTCATCTACCGGGCGCCCATTCAGGTGGCCGTTAAGGAGTGGCCCGAGGCGGCTAGTTGCAGCAACGTGAGCGTGCCGGTGGTGAAGCGCAATCAGGAGCTGAACCTGCGCATCCAGGTGGCCGAAGACTACGGCAACGGCAACTTGTGCCCCGTAGAAGACGCATCGGTGACGGTTTACGACGAGCTGGCCGACCGCGGCGACGACCCCGTCACGGCCACCACCGATTCCACCGGTGCCATTTCGTACCACACCTTCGGACGCTCGCCCAACCTGATTGCCGGGCGCGTGGTGAACGGGATCGACCGCTCGTACCAGAAGTCGCTGTCGGTAACCGCTGAAGTGTCCACCCGCCGCGATGCCACCACCCGGTGGGCCATTGTGGAGGGCCTGCGGGCGCGCGAAGGCACGCAGTTCATCACGCGGGCTGTAGAGCTGCCGGTGGCTGTGCTGCGCGACCCGCCGGGCGATGGGTCGTACAGCTACCTCTCGGAAGGCACCGAGGTATGCAGCAGCACCTGGACGGAGTCGGGCCTAGCACTTTCAAACGCTACTGCTGTAACGGCGGGCGTAAACACCGAGGTGCAGGTGGGCTGGTGGGGCTTTTATGCCGACGTCGAGGTCCTTGCCGTGGGCGGTGTAGGCGTGACGGTGTCGCAGAGCAGCACCAACGGCGAACGCTTCTCAGTGTGTCAGACGACCACCGAGCGCCTGCAAACGTCTGCCGCGCCGGGCGCCACGGGCCGGTCGGCCGATGTGTTCATGGGGGCGGGCATCAACTTCGTATTTGCCACCTCCGATGTGCTCAAGGTGCTGGGCGAAGACAAGGCCGCATGCGAAATCAGAAAGTCGCAGACTGTCTCCTTCCAGCCCGACTCTATTTCAACGACCTATGCCTACACCCGCCAACACATTGAGGAGACGCTCATCCCCGAGCTGCAAGACCTGAAGACCGACGATCGTGAGGGTCGCCTCGATTACGACGATGTGATTGCGCTGTGGGAAAATATCCTGTACGAGAGCGATCGGCTGGCCAGCGAGGCCGAGCTTATCGAAAACAGAAGCTTTAGCAGCGGCAACAGCTTTCAGTACGAAGAAACGCGCACGCAGCGCAGCGCCACCTACTCGTCGGTGTTCACCTCGGTGGCTACGCGCATCTTTGCCGAAGTGGGGGTGCTGAAACCAGCTGTAGCGACTTTGGCCACCGAGACGGTGATTACGCCGTCGGATGCGTCCGGCAGCGAGCAGAGCAACCAGCAACAGCGCACGTGGGGCTACGTGCTGAGCGACGACGACGCGGGGGATTCGTACACCGTGGACATCAAGAAAGACCCGCGCTACGGAACGCCCGTCTTTCAGACGCGCTCGGGCACCAGCTCGTGTCCGTTTGAGCCGGCCCGCGAGCCGTTCGATACGTTCTCGTCCTTCGCAGCCGATCGGGCCGCATGGTCGGCGTTTGAGGGCGACGTGCTGACCACCCGCCGCGACAAGGTGGAGCTGAACGTAAGCAACGGCATCAGCCGGCAAGTGAGCGTGGCGCCAGACGAGGCGGCCACGTTTGGGCTGACGCTCGTCAACGACAGCCCGTCCGATGAAACGCGCTCCTACGCGGTGCGCCTCCTGAACGAATCGAATCCGAAGGGGGCCATCGTGAAGGCCAACGGCGCGGCCATCAGCGGCGGCAGCGGGTTGCCCTTTGAGGTGGGCCCCGGGAAGGCGCGCAACCTCACCTTGACCGTAGAGCGCGGCGCGCGCGGCTTCCGCTACGATTCGCTGGCCGTAATGGCGTATCCGCCGTGCGATCTGGCGGCCGGCGGCGAGGTGCCCAGCACCGACACCGTCTATGTCAGCGTCACCTTTCAGCCGCCCAGTTCGCCCATTGCGCTGGAGAGCCCCGCGCCGGGCTTTGCCATCAACCGGGCCACAAAAGACGCGCCCTTCGACGTGAGCTTCTCCGGCTTCTCCGTTGACACCACCGACACCGGCCATCGCCTCTCCGAGGTTGGCGTCTTCATTCGTCCGGCCATCGACCTGAACGGCGGGTTTCCGCCCCTGCAAACAACAGCCAACGGCGACAGCTCGGCCGCCGACAGCCTACGCGGGCCGCGCTATTTGAAAGGAGAAGCTGCTCGCGCGCTCTTCCGCCGCATCGAGAATGGAGCCGCCGCAAAGGCCACACAAGGCGTTGAAGCGCTGGAAGATTGGTCGCAGACGCTGCTTGTGGCGACGCGGCAAAACATTCTGCAGCTCAACGACTGCGCCAACGAAGCGTGCGACCTGAGCGACATTACGACCTACTTTGAGCGCACGCAATACCGCGGTCCGGATGGGGTGTACGAGATTGCGGCCTACACCAAAACGACCAACGCGGAAGGCACCGTGACCGGTGCGTACGTGGCCGAGCCGCGACGGATTATTGTGGACACGAAGCGCCCGCGGGTGCATGGCACGCCCGAGCCGGCCGATGGTCTGCTGACAGCCGGCGACGATATAGCCGTCACGTTCGACGAAACCGTGGCCTGCGCTACGGTGCGCGCCAACGAGAACGTGACCCTGGCCTACGCCGATTCGACGGTGGGCGGGCGCATTCCCATCACGCCCACCTGCGACGGCCGCGTGCTCTACCTGCAACCCCGCGATCCGGAAGCCCTCGCCCAGGCCGAAGACCAGCGCCTCGTTGCGACGGTGACGGCTGCGTTGACAGAGGACGGCGGCGTGCAGCGCGATTCCGCGGGTCCGCTGAGCCTGACCGATCGGGCGGGCAACCCCCTGCCGGCGTCGGTGGATTGGCGGTTTACCGTTCAGCAGCGCGGCCTTACGTGGACGCCCGCGGCCGATACGCTGCGCCTTGTGCGCGGGACGACGGGACAAGTAAGCACGCGCCTCACCAACTTCCGCACCCAGCTGGTTGATTACGGACTGACTGCCTCGGGGGACGCTCTGACAATCGAAGGGCCGACCGCAGCCCCCGATCCGCTGGCGCCTGGCGCGTCCCGGACCGTTACCATCAACGTAGCGGCCGACCGCCGACCCGGCACGTACATCGATACGGTGCGCGTAACCGGCGTAGGAGCCCGCGCCGCCTTGTATCGCCTCACGACAATCATTGAACGGCCCGAGCCCGCCGTGCGCACGCCGCAGCAGGTATGGGCGCAATCGACGCCTCAGCAGCACGTGGATCTGCGCTGGACGCCAGGGGACAAAGGCGCGGCGCGGTATCAGGTGTACCGCGGCTCGAATGCTCGCTTTGACACCACCGGCGCCCGCGTGGCGACGGTGCGGGGGCAGCGGTCGCAGTACGTCGACAGCACCGCACAGGTGGGCGCGACGCATTACTACCGCCTCGTGGCCCGCGCGGCCACCGGCGAGATGAGCGCGCCCTCCGAGGCGGCCTCCATCTTCCTCTACCCGCGCACCGTGGCGGCCCACACGCAGCGGTCGTTTGCGGGCGGCGACGATCCGCAGGACTTCCGCCTCGTCGCGCTGCCGGGCGCCGTACAACAGCGCCTCACCGAAGCCCTTAACGGAACGCCCGGCGACGACTGGACGGCCTACGCCGACCGTGGCACGTCCGAGGATCCGTTCGTCGAAATTGACGCTGCCTCCGATCGGGCGTTTACGCCCGGCCGCGGCTACTGGCTGCGCCAGCGCGAGGCCTGGACCGTCGACAAAACGGTGCAGACCGTTGACCTCCGGGGCGATACCGTCGCGGTCATTGATGTGCACGACGGATGGAATATCATCGCCAACCCGCTGGACAAAGACGTGGCGTGGGCGGCGGTGGAACAGGCCAACGCTGCCAACCTGCAGGCGCTCTGGCGCTTCGCGGGGCGCTACACACGAGCGCAAACCTTTGCCTCGGCAACCACCGGCGAGGCGTTCTACTTCCTGAATGACCGGGGACTGGATTCGCTGGTGGTGCCGTATCCCGGCGCGCCCTTTGTGCAGCAGACGTCCAGCGAAAAATCGACGTCCAAAGCCAGCGCCGCCCGCACGTTGACCCTGGCCACCTTTTACGACGGCACGCACACGGGGCAGGCCACCATTCAGCTGGCCCCCGACGCCCGCGTGGGCCGCGACGCGCTCGATCAGGTGGCGCCGCCCGCCCGGTTTGAGGGGCCGCGCCTGCGCCTGCCGGTGGCCGATCCGCCGTCGCCGCGGCAGCGCTGGTTGGCTCATGAGGCGCGCCCCGCGGGTACCGACGGGCAACGCGTAAACCTCACGCTTCACGCCCCGGCCGGATCGCACGTGCGCATCGACGCCCGCACGGTGAATGCCCTCGACGTACCCGCCGTGCGCCTCGTGGAGCGCGCCACCGGACGCATGATCGACCTGACGCAGCGCCAAAGCTTTACGCTGCAGGTGGAGCACGCCCAAACGCCGCTTGTGCTGCTGATGGGCACGACGGCATTTGTGGAAGAGGCCTGGTCGTCCATTGTGCCGCCTACGGTGCGCCTGCGCGCCAACTACCCGAATCCGTTTCGGACGCAGACGACCATCGAGTACGCCGTGCCCAAAGCGGGCCCCGTGCGGCTGGATGTGTACGATCTGCTTGGACGGCGCGTGGCGACGCTCGTCAATGCCACGCAGAAGGCGGGCTGGCACCGCGTGCGCTGGAACGCGACCGCCGGGCGCCAGCGCCTCGCGAGTGGCGTCTACTTTGGCCGCCTGCGCGTGGGCGGCGAGGTGCGCACGCACAAGATGGTCATCGTGCGCTAAACCGGGCCGCTCCGCTGCTTTCCAACCAACCGCCTACGCCTCGTATGTACCGACTATCTCGCCAGGTATCGCTGATCCTGAGCATCGTGCTCGTTGGTAGTCTTGCCGGATGCGATAACCAGACGCCGCGCGCGCCGCTGCCCGCCCCCCAACAACTTACGGCCACGCCCACCGACGGCACCATCGTGCTTCGGTGGACCGCCGGCGGCCCGGCCCCCGATCGGTACGGCTACATCGTGTACCGCGATACCGTGGCCATCGTCGCGCCACCGGCGGTTGCGCAGCGGCTGGATGGGATTCGCGCCGATTCGTTGGCGCCGGACACCCTCGCGTTTGTGGATCGCAGCCCGACGCCCGGTACGGTGTACCATTACCGCGTGACGGCGGTGCGGGCCTCGGGGGAGGAGAGTCCCCCGTCGTCGCAGGTGCGCGCCACCGTCTTTCCAGCGCCGGTGCGTCCGTAGTGCCGCTGCGCCCCCACGTTGTCCTCTGTCCCGATACGTCCTCGTCTCATGCGTCTTCGCATCTTGCTTTTCACCATCGCCGGGTTGCTCGCGTGCCTACCGAGCCGTGCGCAGGTGGCGTCGCGCACCGTCACGTCCTCCATTGAGGAACCGCGGGCCCTTGCCGCGGCCGACCTCACGGGCGACGGCCGCGCAGAGATCCTCACCGCGGCGCAAGGCACCGATACGGTTGCCTGGTACGAAGCCACGGCCGATAGCACCTTCACGCGGCACGTTTTATCCGATGCAATGCAAGGGGCGGCCTCGGTGACGACGCCCGACCTTGACGCCGACGGCGACCGCGACGTGCTGGCTACAGCGTACGATACCGGAACGGTTTATTGGTTTGAGAATCGAGGCGCGGGGGCGACGCCGCGCTTCACGGGCGCACAACCGGTAGGGACGGGGCTGCTTGGCGCGATCGATGCCCGCGCGGCGGATGTGGACGGCGACGGCGATCGGGACATGGTGGCCGCAGGCTTTTTGAGCGATCAGGTGGTGTGGTACCCGCAGCAGGCCGACGGGTCGTTTGGGGCGCCGGACACCCTCGCCACCGACCTTGACGGCGCGCGCCGCGTGCTTGCGCTGCACAACTCGGAAGCAGCGCGTCCGACGATTTTTGTGTTGGCGCAGCGTGCCCAAACGCTCGTGGCACTGCAGCCGACTGCTGCGGGCGGCGTTCAGCCGGTGCGTGTGACGACCTTCCCCGAGCGGCCGCGCGATGTGCACGCC
The DNA here is from genome assembly GCF_000419585.1 of Salisaeta longa DSM 21114. Lineage (NCBI taxonomy): Bacteria > Pseudomonadati > Rhodothermota > Rhodothermia > Rhodothermales > Salisaetaceae > Salisaeta > Salisaeta longa. Next base: position 1,213,834 of record NZ_ATTH01000001.1, on the reverse strand, counting down.
GCAGATATCGACGGCGACGGCACGACCGACCTGCTGGTCGCGCACGACACGGCCATCGTGTGGCTACGGAACACCGTCCAGGGCTTTGAGGCTCCGCAGGCCATCATGCCTATTCAGGGCGGATATGCCGTGGCGGCTTCGGATTTGGATGCGGACGGCGATGCGGAGGTGCTGGCGGCTGCAAATACCGGCGATGTCATCTGGTGGGTCGAGAATCGGTTGCGCCAGGATGGCACCTTTGCGGCGCCCGATGCGGTGGGAGGCCCTGCCGATGGCGCCGTGGCGGTAACAACCGCACGGGTGAATGCCGATGCGGCCCCCGACGTGGTGTCGGCGGCGTGGTGGGCGCGTACCGTGCGCGTGGATTACAGCCAGGGGTTGGGCGTGCCGCGGCCGCCGCGGGACGTTACGGCGGCGCCGATACGCGAACAATCCGTGGAGGTCGCGTGGGCCCCGTCGCCCGCGCCTGACGTGCAGGCGTATGCGATCTACCGCTCCGCTACGCCTTTTGGGGATGCTGTAGCCAATGAGCCGGTGGGCACGGCACCGGCAGCGGCTACGTCGTACACCGACACAGGCCTGAGCGCCTCCACGACGTATCACTACCGCGTCGCCGCCATCGATCGCGAGGGACGCCTCGGGCCGCCCTCCGACACCGCCCAGGCCCGTCCCCGGCCGGTGGCGCCGCGCGCGCCCACCCTCACATCCGTCCGCGTGGCAGACGCCACGGCCACCGCGCGGTGGCGTGCGAGCACCGCGCCCGACGTGGTGGGCTATCACGTGTACCGCGCCCGTCAGCCGTTTGAGACGGCATCTGCGGCGCTTCGTGTGACCGAGGCACCGGTTGCGCAGCGTCAGTTTGCCGATGCGTCGTTGGAAACCGGCGGAACGCTCTACTACCGCGCGGCCGCCGTCGACACCGCCGGACTGCAAGGTCCGTTGTCAAACACTGTGCGTGCGTTCTACTACCCGGCGCGCGTCAGCATCAACGCCGTGCGCACCTTTGGCGAGGCGCGCGCAGTGACCGACTACCATCTCGTGGCGCTGCCGGGCCGCACCGACGTTCCGTTGCGCACCACCGTGCCGGGCACGCCCACCGTCGACTGGCAGGCGTACTGGGAGCCGGGGGCGCAGCGCGACTCGCTAGTTGCGTTTGATGAGGGCGCGGCCGACCGGTTTGTGTTTGCGCCGGGCCGCGGCTTCTGGCTGATTGGAACCGTGCCGTGGCGCGTGGAGGCGCAGGTGCCCACGGTGCCGCTGCGGGGCGATTCGGCGGCCGTCATTCCGGTGCACGCCGGGTGGAACATCATTTCAAATCCGTTGGAGAAAGATGTGCTGTGGGCCGATGTGGCGCGGGCCAATGGCGGCGCCCTGCAGCCGCTGTGGCGCTTCGACGCGGGCTTTCAGCAAGCATCGTTGTTTCAGTCGGCGCGGGGCGGGGAAGGCTACTACTTCTTGAATACCACCGGCCGCGATTCGCTGCGCATTCCCTACCCCGGCGCGCCGACTCCGCCCATCGCGAATGCCGAAGCTCCTACGCTGGCGCTGACCGTGCGCGACGGCGACGGGCACGCCTCAACGGTGCGCGTACGCTTCCGCCCCGACGCCCGCGCAGGCACCGACCGCTTCGATCAGTTTGCGCCGACAACGCGCTTCGAGGCCGTCAGCTTGCGCGTGCCGATGCCCGAGGCGCCGCATCCGGAGGCTACGGCCCTGGCCACAACGGTGCAGCCGACGCCCGACGAGGGAGGGCGCATTCCGCTCACGTTGCACGCGGCCCCCGGTACGCGCGTGCAGCTCACCCTCAGCGGTCCGTTGCGTCAAGCGACAACGCCCGCCGTGCTGCACCATCCGGCCACCGGCGCGCGCTACGCGCTGGGCAGCAAGCCACAGGCGATTTCGGTGACAAAGCCGCGCACCGCGCTCGCGTTGCTCTTGGGGCCTGCGGCAAAACAGACATCGACAGCCGCACCGCCCGCTACGGCAACGCTCCGTCCGCCGTATCCCAACCCGGTGCGCGAGCACACGACCCTCGCGTATGCCCTCCCCACGGCCCAGCGCGTGCAACTGCAGGTGTACGATGTGCTGGGCCGCCGCGTGGCCACGCTCGTCGACGCGCGTCAGGCGGCGGGACGACATGAGGTGCAGTGGGCGCCGGAAGCAGACGCTCAGGCGTTGCCTAGTGGGGTCTATTTCGTGCGGTTGCAAACCAACGGCGCCGCGTACACACGTAAGCTTGTGCTCGTGCGCTAAGGCCTGGTCTGTCAGGGAGCATGGCCATCATCGCGGGCTGCCGTCACGCAGATGTTGCCTGCGTGGCGGACGAGGGGCCGGTGATGAGTGGCCGTCGGGGTGTTGTTTATCAAGAAACCGCCGTTCGCTTCGATCCCCACGCGGTTGTCAGGGCAGCCCCCACCCGAGATGTCCGGACTACAGGACCAAACGTACGTTCGTGTAAGGCGTTATTAGTCCCACGGCGTTTGTGCTGCAATTCTCAAGGCTGTGTGGATGAGACGTTGCCTCCGTTGCGCGGCCAAACGACGTGTTTTGCATGGCCGGTCCTTCCGAACCAAGCGCTCCATGGTATGCCCCACGACTCAGATACGACGTTCGTTTACCGCTTTGGCGATGGCTCCGCTGAAGGCAGCAAAGAGATGAAAGCGCTGCTGGGCGGAAAAGGCGCCAACCTCAACGAGATGAGCGCCCTCGGCCTGCCCGTCCCGCCGGGCTTCACCATCACCACCGAGGCGTGCCACTACTACAACGACCACGACGGCGACTGGCCGCGTGGCATGCAGGACGAAGTGGAAGGCGGCATCGCGCACCTCGAAACGCTCATGGACCGCACGCTGGGCGACGCCGAGGCGCCGCTGCTCGTCTCCGTGCGGAGCGGCGCAGCCGTTTCGATGCCTGGCATGATGGATTCGGTGCTCAACCTGGGCCTGAACGATGACACCGTAGCGGGCCTCGCCCGCGCCACCGGCAATGCGCGCTTCGCCTACGACGCCTATCGTCGCCTCATCGACATGTTTGGCGACGTGGTGGCCGGCGTGCCGCACCGCCGGTTCGAAGACGTGATGACCGAGCTGAAAGACGAGCGCGGCGCCGCGAACGACCTCGACCTCACGGCCGATGACCTCCGCACACTCGTCGATCGCTACCGCGCCCTCTTCGAAGACGAGACGGGCGAACCATTTCCCAGCGACCCGCGCGAACAGCTGCGCCGCGCCATCGACGCGGTGTTCGACTCGTGGCGCAACGAGCGCGCCGTCAAGTACCGCAAGATCAACAACATCACAGGGCTGCGCGGCACGGCCGTCAACGTGCAGGCGATGGTGTACGGCAACATGGGCGAGCAGAGCGGCACGGGCGTCTGCTTCACCCGCAACCCTGCCACCGGCGAGAATAAGCTCTTCGGTGAGTTCCTGCCGAACGCACAGGGCGAAGACGTCGTGGCTGGCATTCGCACCCCGCGCGACATCCAGGAGCTGCAAGACCTCATGCCGGCGATATATGACGAGCTGCAGGAGGTCCGCCGCACGCTCGAAGCGCACTACGGCGATATGCAGGACCTGGAGTTCACCATTCAGGACGGCACGCTCTACATCCTCCAGACGCGCGACGGCAAACGCACCGGACCCGCCGCCATCAAAATTGCCGTGGATATGGTGGATGAAGAACTCATCGACCGCCGGCGCGCCGTGGCGCACCTCGTTGAGCCCCGCCATCTCGACCAGCTATTGCATCCGCACTTCGACGAGGACGCCGACTACGAGGACGACGTCCTGGGCACCGGGCTGCCCGCGTCCCCCGGCGCGGCCGTCGGCAGGGCCGTCTTCTCGGCTGACGATGCCGAAGCAGCAGCCAAGAATGGAGAAGACGTGATCCTCGTCCGCACCGAGACGAGCCCCGAGGACGTGGGCGGGATGGATGCGGCGCAGGGCATCATCACGTCGCGCGGCGGCATGACCTCCCACGCGGCCGTCGTGGCCCGCGGCTGGGGCAAGCCCTGCGTAGCCGGCTGCGACGCCCTCACCGTCTACGAAGACGAGAAGCGGTTCACGAACGGTTCGGTCACCATCCACGCGGGCGACTGGATCTCGATGGATGGCGCGACGGGCGCGGTCATCCGCGGCAAGGTGCCGCTCGTGGAGCCCGAGATGACGGGCGCCTTCTCCACCTTCATGGCCTGGGTCGATGAATTCCGCACGCTGGGCGTGCGCGCCAATGCCGACACGGCGGACGACGCCCAGCAGGCCCTCGACTTTGGCGCGGCGGGCATCGGGCTCTGCCGCACCGAGCACATGTTCTTCGGCGATGAACGCATCCTCGCCATGCGCGAGATGATCCTGGCCGACACGGAGGACGCCCGGCGCGACGCCCTCGACGCCCTGCGTCCCCACCAGCGCAGCGACTTCGCAGATATCTTCCGCGTGATGGACGGCCACCCCGTCACCATCCGCCTGCTCGATCCGCCGCTGCACGAATTCCTACCGAACGACGCCGCGGGCCAGAAGAAGCTGGCCGAGCGCGCCGGCGTCTCGGTCGATGCCGTGCGCGAAAAGGTCGAGGCGCTCGAAGAGTTCAACCCGATGCTGGGCCACCGCGGCTGCCGCCTCGGCATCACCGTGCCGGCGCTCACGGAGATGCAGACGCGCGCCATCATCGAGGCCGCGCTCGACGTGCAGGCCGACGGCATCTCGGTACATCCCGAAATTATGGTACCGCTCGTCAGCACGCGGGCCGAGTTTGACGACCAGCGCCGCGTCATCGAGCGCACCATCCAGACCGTCTTCGACGAGCGCGAGGCGTCTGTCGACGTGCACATCGGCACGATGATCGAGGTGCCGCGCGCCGCCCTTCAGGCCGAATCGATTGGCGCGGCCGCTGACTTCTTCTCGTTCGGCACGAACGACCTGACGCAGATGACATTCGGCTACAGCCGCGATGACGCCGGGTCCTTTCTGCCTTCTTACGTGGATGAAGGGCTGCTGCCGGAGGATCCGTTTCAGGCGCTCGACCAGGAGGGCGTGGGCGAACTCGTGCGGCTGGGGACAGAGCGTGGCCGCACGGCCAATCCCGAGCTTCCGGTCGGCATCTGCGGCGAGCACGGGGGCGAGCCCTCCTCGATTGCCTTCTGCTACGAGGCAGGCCTCGACTACGTCTCCTGTTCGCCCTTCCGCGTGCCCATTGCCCGATTGGCCGCCGCGCAGGCCGCGATTAAAGCGGACGCGTAACGCCGAGTACCCCGCGCCGACGGCTACTCAACCTCACGGAATCGACAGTGCAGCGGGGCCGCTACGACGCGGCATCTGTAGCGGCCGCCTGCAGCTCCGACGGCGGATAGCCGAAGCGTTCGCGGAATCGGTTGGTGAAGTGGGCGACGCTCTTAAAGCCCACGCCGTACGCCACCTCGCTGATGGTGCCCTCGTCGTTGCGTAACAAGGCGCGCGCCGCGTCGAGGCGCATCTCCCAGATGAGTGCGCTGGGCGACTGCTCGGTGTAATCCTTGAGCTCGCGGTACAGCTTCGAGCGGCTCACGCCCACCGCCTCGGCTAGGGCGCGCACGCCGAACGATTCGTCGCTGATGTGGTCGCGGATGGCCGCGCGCACCGTATCCAAAAAGTTGGGGGCTTGCGGAGGCGGGCCCGGGTGCCCGTCGGATGAAAAGAGATGCGCCGGTTGCTCTTGTTGAAAGCGGTTGCGCAGGCGCATGCGCTGGTCGATGAGGTTCTGAATGCGGGCGCGGAGCTCCTTGGGTTCAAAAGGCTTGGTGAGGTACGCGTCGGCGCCGGTGGCCAGTCCGTCTAGCTTGTCGGGTAGCGTAGCGCGGGCCGTGAGGAGAATGACCGGGATGAAGTCGAGGGCCGGGTCGTCGCGGAGCGTGGCGAGCAGTTCGGTACCGTCCATGGTGGGCATCATCACATCGGCCACGATGCAGTCGGGCGGCTGGGCACGGGCATGCGCCAGGGCCCGCGCGCCATCCGGTGCGGTCATCACGCGGTAGGCCGGCGTCAGCACGCGGCGCACATAGGTACGGATGTCGGCGTTGTCGTCGACGACCAGAACGAGCGGGCGCGCGTCGTCTGCGGCAGCGGCCGCGTCATCAGGGGCCGACGCAGCCGTGGCGTCGTGTGATGCGGCCGGAAGGGATTGGGGCGTGGTGCGCAGCGGGGCAGACGTGCGCGCGGCGGCCTCGGGGCGCCAGGTCACATCGGGGCGGCCAACCAGTGCGGTGGCATCGGCCGGGAGCGCCAGGGTAAACGTAGCGCCGTCGCCGGGTGTGCTCTCCACGGTGAGGGTACCCCCGTGGCGCTCGGCCAGGGCGCGGGCCAACGAGAGGCCCAGGCCGCTGCTTGCACCGGCCGAGCGCCCCTCAACCTGGTGGAAGCGCTCAAAGATGTGTTCCTGCGCTGCAGCCGGAATCCCGGGCCCGGTGTCGGCTACGGCTATGCAAACGGCGCCGTCGTGCACAGCGGTTGAGAGCGTAACGGTGCCACCGGCCGGGGTGTGCTTAAACGCATTGCTGAGCAGGTTCGTCACGATGGTTTCCAACTGCTCGGGGTCCGCCAGCACCGGGGCATCGACGAGGGTGCGGCGGAAGGTGAGGCTGCGCCGCTCGGCCAATCCCACAAACGACTGCGCCAGCGTAGACAAAAAGGGGTGCAGGCCGATGCGCTGCATGCGCAGATCGAGCGTGTTGGCTTCCAGCCGGGCAATATCGAGCAGCTGATTGACGAGCGTGAGGAGGCGGCGGTTGTGGTGGAGAATTTGCTGCAGGTCGCTCTGGAGTTGATCCGGCAGGTCGTCGGCCGCGCGCCACGTGTCGAGCAGCCCCAGCGTTACGGTGAGGGGCGTGCGAAACTCGTGGCTGATGTTGGTGAAGAAGCGCGATTGGGTCGTGTTGAGCGATGCGATGGCGTCTTTCTGCTCGGCCACGGCGGCAAGGGCATCGGCGGTGCGTTGCTTCTCGGCGCGTAGCGCTTCGGTTTGGGCGTCCACGGTGCGTTCCAGCGCGGCCTGCCGCTGCTGCAACCGGCGGGTGCGCCAGCGGACGGCGCCGTAGCCCAGGCCAACCGCGGCGCCCACAGCCCCCAGAAGCCAGGCGGCCCACGCAAGCGGCGTGCGGTACCAGGGCGTCTCCACGACGATGGGCAGGGTGGCAATGGCCGAGCGGCGGCCCGCGGCGGTGCGTGCCTGAATGGCTATCGCGTGGCGGCCCGGACGCAGCCGCGCATAGGTGACCGACGGCCGAGCCGACCACTCCGACCACCGGGCGGTGGGGCCAGGCCGCGTGCGGTATTCCACGCGGGCCGTGTGCGAAAAGAGCGGCAGCGCGAACGATACACGCACGTTTTGCGTGGCGGGTGCGAGTTGCGGCACCGGTCCCGCCGGGCCGCCATAAACCAGCGAGTCGTCGGGCGCTACAGTGATGCTGCGCACGATGGGAGGCGGCAGCGCGTCTGGTGCGGAGGTGGGCCACGGGAAGGCGCGAAAGCGGCGGCGGTTGACGTGAATAAGCGCGCCCGGTTCGTTCACGGCCACCCACAGCCCGCGCGCCCCGATGGCCAGATCGTAAACCACCGACGGACGCGTAGCAGCCACCGGACGCCCGGGCTGCCAGCCGGTCGCCGTACGGCGGAGGGGGCGCAAGATGGATGCATCACGGCGCGCGTTCATGTCGGCCGCGCGTCCCCACAACCAGTCCGTCGGACCCCGCTGCAGCGACGTGACAAACTGATCCGAACGGGCCCAGCGCGGAAGCAGCGTAGAATCGGGGCGGAAGCGTTGCGTGGCGGCGTCAAAGCGATAGAGGCCCTGGCGCGTGGCGAAATAGACGGTGTCGCGGATGCTGTGCAGCGTCAGATCGATAAGCACCGGCAAGCCGTCATCGAGCCCCCAGCGCGTCACGCGCGGATTTTCGCGTTCGGGGTGCTCGATGCGGAGGGCGCCGTTGGCAAAGGTGGACGCCCACAAGGTGCCGCCGGCTGTTTCGACCACGTGCGTGACAGACGCATCGTGGGTTCCGGGCAGCATGCGGTCGAGCGTCCAGCGTCCGTCGCGCACGACCAACCGCCCCACACCGCCATTCCGAAAGCCGACGTAGGCGTACCGTGCGGAGGGGGCCGGGAGCGTAAGCGTACGCACCACCTGTTCTGCTTTATCGGCTGTAGACAGCACGCGATACGATTCCTCAGGGGTATACACGTAAAGGCCGGTTTGCAGCGCGACGAGCAGCCCTTGCGGCGTAGGTTGTATATCACTACACGTGACAGTGGGCAACGGAAGCAGCTCAAACGTCGGGAAGGCGCCCGCCCGGGGGCGCATGCGGTATACGCCTGCATTGGTTCCTAACATGAGTTTCTCCTGGAACCACGCAACGGCATTGACGGACGTGTCGAAGCCCAAATGGTTGGTTACATAGGTGTAGGGCGAGGCCACGTCGATGCGCGCGATGCCCTGGTTGAGAGCGGCCCACAGGTTGCCCTCGCGGTCTGTCCGCAGGAAGTGTACTTTTTGATCCGGCAGCCCGTTTGACTCATCTAAGACGTACAGGCGCTCCCCGCGTGCCGTCATGCGGAGGATGCCGCCGCGCCGCGTGCCCAGGGCATAGGTACCGTCGGGCAGGCGCACGCCATGGTACAACTGGTTGCGCAGCAGCCACGGCTCCACGGGCCAGTCCACCGGCCGAATTGTGCGGCCCGTGTAGATGAACAGCCCCTGGGTGCGCGTGCCGATAAGCAGCTGATGATTCCGGTACGGCAGCAACGCGTAGATGCCATCGCGGCCGCCGAGCGAGAGCCCTCCCGGCAGCGGGCGCAGGGTATGGCCGTCGGCATACAGTAAGCCCACGCCGCGCATTTGCACGTAGAGGGTGTCACGCACCACAAACGAAAAGAAAAATTCGCGCGCCGCGGGAGGCGCCAGCTGCGAGGTATCGGCAGACGCCGGAAACTGGATATCGGTGGTGTGCCAGACGTGCAGCGTGTCGTTTTTCCACTGAAAGAGGCGTTGGGTGGTAAGGAAATAGGCTGCCCGCGACGTGGCACTGGTCTTCCACACCGTCCCAAACGGATCGGCCACGGCCTGCGAATCAGACAGCGCTTCGTACGTCATGCGCCCAAGCGAATCCGGGCGCAGCCAGCCGAACGTACCCTCGCTGCCCACAAGCACCCGGCCCGGCGTGGGATGCTCGGGGGGCGTCGTCGTCACAGATGCGACGCGTCGTCCCCGGTGCCCGGTAGCTTCTGAGGCGCCTACAGGAATCGCACCCCAGCGCGCCCCATCAAAGCTCAGTAGTCCTTCTTGGTTGCCGACATAGAGGATGCCGTTGGGGCCCTGCGTTATGGACCAGTTTTGGCGGTGGCCGACCTTAACGTCGCCGCGCCAGCTCGCGTAGGTGTCGGCGTCGTACGGTTCAATCCATGGAAGGCCGGTGGTGAGGCGCTGCTGGGCGGCTGCTACTGGTGGGCAGGAAGCGATACATGCACAAAGGAGAAAAGCAACGAAGCGTAGGCGACACATGAAGAGACCAACAGCAAATACCAGGCAGCAAGCAACCGTCCGGCGACCATTTCCAGGCCGCAGGTGAATGGACTGGCGTAAGCTAATGGAGCGCCTGATCAAAAACCAAAATCAATCGTAGCATTGAAGGTACAGATGTAAGCAATACAATCGCATGAGCAATCGTGAATCCGCCCTGTACGTTTCAAAGTTCAGCCCCCGCTTCCGGGGCATATCATTGTCATTGTACAAATTACTCCTGAACGGCACCAGGACGGACTCCCACTTGATGCGATTGCCCTGCAGATGCAAGCAACTGGTTGACGAACCGGCACCCGCTTGTTAACGTAACGTATAGAAACACACAAAAGCCCTTCCGGGCCATCCTCCCTGATAAAACCCAAGAGGCGTCATGAATCGTCGAGTAAAGCGTCAAATTATGATCGCTGTAGGCATCCTGGTCGGGTTTTTTGTCCTGATGGCCATTTTGGGACAGGTGGCGTAGGGTATGCAGCCGGTGCCGGTTACGCAGGCGTAGCCGCGCTGCGTTGCAAGAGGTGGTGCATGGTGCCGGGAAACGTCTTGTCCAAAAACGCCTCGATCTGGGTTGAGGCGCGGGCCACCGCACGGTAGTCGACGCCCGTGGTGATGTCCAGTTGTTCCAGCAGATAGGCCGTGTCTTCGGTTGCGATATTGCCGGTCGCGCCCTCAATGAAGGGGCAGCCGCCCATACCGGCCAGCGACGTATCGAACCAGGAGACGCCCACCTCCAGGGCAGCATACACGTTGGCCAGCCCCAGCCCGCGCGTGTCGTGAAGATGCAGCACCAGCGGCACGTCGCCGATAACCTGCTGCACCGCCTCCACCCGTTGCTGAATCATCCGGGGATTGGCCATGCCGGTCGAATCGGCGAGCGAGAGGGAGTCGAGGGGACGTTGCGCGAAATGAGCGGCCAGCTCGGTGATCTGCTCCAGCGGCGTATCGCCCGGCTCCTGATAGCCAAACACGGTCTGAAAGCCCATCTGGGCCGATAGGCCGTGGGCCGCGGCATAATCGAGCATGGCATCGGCCTGGGCCACCGCTTCGTCAACGCTCATGTTGGCATTGTCCTGGCTGTGGGCGTCGTGGGTGGCAATCGACAGGTCGACGTGCGAGAGTCCGGCCGCATGGGCACGCTCCAGCCCGCGCTGGTTCAGGGCCAGCCCGCTAAAGATGACGTCGTCGCGGTCCGGCAGCCCGGCGCATACCGCTTCGGCATCACGCATCTGCGGCACCCACTTCGGATGAACAAACGAGGCCGCCTGAATGCGCGGCAGGCCGGCGTCGGCAAGGGCGTTGATGATGGCGAGTTTGCGGTCGGTGGGAATAAACCGGTCCTCAAACTGAAAGCCGTCGCGCGGGCCAACGTCACACAGGGTTACGTGGTCGGGGAGCATAAGACGCCAAGTCGATGAAAGCGCTTTTTGGTGGATAGAGCGGACGGCAGGCACGGGGCGGACGTTCCCCGCGCAGGGCGCGAGTGGGGGGCACGGGCAATACAAACACAAACCGCCCGGCAGCGGGTGGCTGCCAGGCGGTTGCTTTCATGGTCGCAGAAGGAGAGCGAGCAGCGTCACTCTAGCGTGAAGGTGCCCTCCGCAATGTCGGGGTTCACCACAAACGCGGTGGTTTCGGTCGTGGCGGCCTTCGAGCCGTCGCGGAAAGTGACCAGCTTGGCGGGGACCATCACATCCCCGAACTGCTTGTAGCTGTCAATGACTGTGGTCGTCTCCATGGGGCCTTGTCGGGTCATGCCCGTGTAGGTGATACGCATGGGCCGGTTGGTGTCCGGGTCGAGGTACAGCGTCATGGGGTCGGCCTTGGGGGGCGTGACCTTCACAGCGCGGTACGTGGTGCCCTCAACGGTTTGCTCCCCGAGCGCCTCAGCCTTCAGGCCTTGCGCGTCGAGGTTGGCCATGAGGTACGGAATGCTGTACCATACCTGCTTGCGCCTTTGTTCGCGCATCGACGCGGGCATCTCGATCACGCCGCGGCCGGGTGCCTTGGCCTTCATGGTTTGTCCGTTGTCGACGGCCACTACGGTCATGCCGTTGGGCAAGACACGCTCGGCGCGCAGGGTGCCATCGGCCATGTTCAGCAGCAGCGACACCTCAATTTTCTGCTCGCCTGCAGGGCTCTGCACGGCCTGCGTCTGCTTGATGCGCATCGCCTGCAGGTTAGCATAGGCGGTGCCGCCCAGGGCCTTCTGGGCCGCCTGGAGCTGCGTCATGCCCGCTTTCATCGCGGCCGCTGAGGCGGGGGCGTCGGCCTTCGCAGTAGGCGGCTCGGTGGGGATCGACACGTCTACGGTGTCCACCGCTCCATCGGGAGCGAGCGTCGACAGGTCTTGCGAGAAGTCGGCCGTATTGCCCACCACAAGGATGTGGCTCTGCCCCGGGTACAGGTACTTCTGCGCCACGCGTTGCACGTCGTCGGCCGTTACCGCATCCAGCTTGTTCTTGGTCTGCTGGAGGAAGTCGGCCGGGTAGTCATAGTATGCATACGTCATGAGACGGGACAGCACCTCGCGCTCGGTGTCGAAGTTGAACACGAACGAGTTGAGGTAGCTGTCTTTCGCCAAGCTAATCTCCTCGGGCGTGGGCTTGTCTGTGCGCATGCCCTTCACCTCCTCCAAGACGGCATTGGCGGCCTGCACGGTCGTTCCGCTTTTGGTAAACACGCCCGCGTAAAAGCGCCCGGGCCGGTTGTACCCGGCAGTGTAGGCGCCAAAGACGGAATAGGCCAGTCCTTTGTCCTTCCGCACATTCTGGAACAGCCGTCCCGAGAAGCCGCCGCTCAGCACCTCATTCATGATGATGGTGGCGGGGTAGTCGGCGTCGTCGCGCTGCAGTTCCCCTACGTGCCCAATGAGCACCGTGCTTTGGTTGACATCAGATCGCGGCACGACACTCACCGAGGCCTTGCGGTTGGCCGTGGGCGTCGGTGGGGTGGGCTGCTCGAAGCCTGCCTTTGTGGGCCAATCGCCAAAGTGCTCACGTAGCTTGGCCACCATCGCTTCGGTTTCAAAGTCGCCCCACACGCTCAAAATGACGTTATTGGGGTGGAAGTACGTGTTGTAGAAATCGATGACATCCGCGCGGCTGATGCGGTCGATGGTGTAGTACTCCGGCGTGCGGGCGTACGGACTGTCTTCGCCGTACACAATCTTATCGAACACGCGGAAAGCCAGCTGCTGCGCGTTGTCGTTGCGGCGCGAGATCGCCGACTTTTGCTGTCTCTTGGCCAGTGATACCTTCTCCTCCGCAAAGGCCGGATCGATGAGCACGCTGGCAAACAGCGGCAGCACAGTGTCTATATGCTCGCTGAGGGTCGACATGAATGCAGATCCGGAGGTTTGACCGATGCCCGTCTCTACCGCGGCGCCCACATTTTCAAGCAACAGGTTCAGGGAATCGGGCGAGATCGTTTGCGTGCCGCCGGTACGCAGCACGGTGCCCGTGATGGAGGCGAGCCCGGCATGGTCGGCCGGCGCGTACACGCTCCCGGTGGCAATGCGCGCGGCGGCACTAATCGTGGGCAACTCGTGATCTTCGAGCAGCAGCACCGTGAGGCCGTTATCGAGCGTTACACGGGTAGGCTCGGGCGCTTGAAAGTCGCGGAGCGCTGGAAATTCAAGGTCGCGAACATCGTAGTCAACCGTTTCAATGGGTTGATCTTGGGCCGTTGCCACGGCAGGCAGCAACAGCGCAAGACAAACAAGAACGAAGCGTTTCATAGGATCCAAAAAGTCAGATGGAAAGAGTTGCGCGGGGTGCATGGCGCGGCGGCTTACTGGGCGCTCGCCGTGGGCGCGGCGTCATCGGCCGATTTAATCATGCCCACCGTGCGGTTGCTGCGCACAAAGGTATCCTGCGCGACGCGCTGTACATCCGCTGCGGTAACGGCTTGCAGGGCGTCGAGCCGGCGGAAGACGTTGCGCCAGTCGCCGGTGAGGGCTTCCATGCGCGAGAAGGCACGGGCGAGGCCGCTGTTGGAGTCGAGGCCCTGGATCAGGTTGGCGCGCGCCTTTGTCTTGGCGCGTTCAAGCTCTTCCTGCGTAATGCCTTCCGTCTTGATGCGCTCCAGCACGTCGTACACCATCTGCTCTACGCTATCGGGTGATACGCCGCGGTTGGGCACTGCAAAGAGCGCAAACAGCGACGGATACTTATCGCCGGGGAAGCTGGAGATAGCCTGAGCGTTCAGGGCTTTCCCGGTTTCTACGAGTTGCTTGTACAAGCGGCTTGTGCGTCCGTTGGAAAGCACCGAGGCGAGGATGTCGTACACCGGGTCGTCGGGGCTAAACATGCTGCCGCGATGATAGCCCATGATGATGAACGGCTGCGTCGACTCGCGGATGATAACGCGGCGTTCGCCAAGTTGCTTTGGCTCTTCGGTGGTTACCGGCAGGGGCGGCTTTTTGTCGGCCATGGGGCCAAAGTATTCCTGCGCCAGCGCTTTCACCTGCTCCGGATTCACGTCGCCGGCAATGCCAATGGTGAGGTTGCTGGCCACGTAGTACGTCTCGTAAAACTGCTTCGCCTGCGTCCGGGAAATCGTTTGCAGGTCCGACATGTGTCCAATGGTGGGCGCGCCATACGGATGCGCCTTGAAGGCCGCTGCGAGCGTTTCTTCGAGGAGCCGCCCGATAGGATTCGATTCGGTGCGCTGGCGGCGCTCCTCCATAACGACATTGCGCTCGGTGTAAAACTCACGCAGCACCGGATTCCGAAACCGATCGGCCTCCAGGGCAAAAAAGAGTTCGAGCTTGTTGGCGGGCAGGCTGTAGATGTAGCCGGTGGCGTCGGCGCTGGTGTACGCGTTGAGGCCCGCCACGCCATTGCGCTCCAGGAGGTTCTCGTACGCGCCGCCTGCCACGTAGCTCTGCGCCTCCTCGCGGGCCGCTTTGAATTTCTCCTCCAGGTTGCGCAAACGCGTCGAGTCGGCCAGGCGGCCCTTCGCGCGCTCAGCCATCAGCTCCTGGTAGATGTCGGCCTGGCGCTGCAGGGCGGCCATCTCCTTCTGGATATTCTTCGACCCAATCGACGTTGTCCCCTTAAACGCCATGTGCTCAAACATGTGCGCAATGCCGGTTTGCCCCTGCGGCTCATTGACCGAGCCCACGTCGGCGTAGGTATGGAAGGAGACCACCGGCGCGTCGTGCCGCTCGATGACGACAAACGTGAGGCCGTTGTCTAAGGTGAAGGTGGTGACATCGTCTGCGAACTGATCCATCATCGACTGCGCGTGGGCCGCGGGCGCGAGGCAAAGGATCAGCAGGAGCAGCCCGCAACAGCGAGCCATCTTTGAAAAACGAGAGAGCATATGTGTAGAGGGCGGTTGACGAGAAAGAAACCAAGCGGTTCGCGGTACCTATGCAGCATGCCGCACGTAACACACGGACACTGGTACACCGGTTGCCGTGTGTGCTATCACGCATACGAGACGGTGCTGGCCGCCAAAGTGTTACGTTTTCCCCTAATAATGAAGGATTCTCCACTGTTATGCAAATTATCGAACGAGAAAATGCGGACAATCCCGACGAGTGGTGGGACCGCTTTCGTGAACTTTTGGATGAGGAGAATGAATGGCCCACGCGGTACACGTTTAAGTTTATTGCGCCGGCGGCCCACGTCGACGAGCTGAAGTCGGTCTTTGGCGACCACTCGTTGAAAGTGCGGGCGTCGAGCAAGGGAAATTATTTGAGCGTAACCGCGCATTTGCGCGTGACATCCAGCGATGAGGTCGTTACTGTGTATCAAGAAGCAGGAGCAATTGAAGGCGTTATTGCGCTGTAAAAGACACCCGCCGCGTTTCATAACTCGTTAGATACTGCCTTGAGAGATGCGACCGGCCATTCGCGCAGTCGGCAGGCTGCCATTATAGGACTTTATCTGGTGCTGTTTGCAGCATCAGATACGCTGGCGTTTTTGTTTGAAGTGGCTCCTGGTGTTGGTACATGGTACCCTTCGGCCGGGTGGAACTTGGCGCTGGCTTTCTTGCTGGGGTGGACGGCCGTGCCTGTTCTCTTTTTGGCTCTGCTTGGCAGTGGGCTCTTTATCATGGAGCCGGGGTTGCCGCTACCGGTGCTGCTGGCGCCCGACGCGTGGATTGCGCTGTGCTACGGGGCGGCCGGCGCATGGCTGCAGCGCACGGCGCCGGGCGCTGATCTGTTGTCGGTGCGCGGCGTTCAGTGGTTGTGTCTGGTGGCGGTTGTCCTTCCGGTGCTGGCCGGTGGGGGCGCCATTGCTGGATATTTTGCGGCCGGCGTGCCGGGCTACACGGCGGCCACGCTCAACGAAACGTTTGTGCACTGGTGGCTGGGGGACGCCGCCGCCATCCTCACGTTTATGCCGCTTGCCGTGCTAGGAGCCGCGGCTACCCTTTGGCGGCCCACACGCCGTGTCCGCCTGCGGGTGCCATCCCTTCGAGCCACCGTATTTGGCATAGCCGAGGCTGCAGCTCTGGGCGTGGGTATCTACCTTGCGTTCTTTTCGGTCGCTACAGGGCGGTTTGTGCTCTTTTGGTGCGTGCTCCCGATGCTTTGGATCGCCGTACGGCACGGCTTAATGCATACCATCGCGGCCCTGTGTGTGTTGAATACGAGCGCGGCGCTTGTGCTGCATTACCAGCAGGCCATCGATCAGATGATGTCGGTGCAACTGTTTATGGTGGCCGTCTCGGGGACGATGCTCATCCTCGGCGCCGTCATTTCTGAGCGCACGCGTGCATCCCGTGCGCTACGCCGGGCGGTAGACGCGCTGCGCCAGCGGGTCAGCCCATCGTTTGCGCCAGATGTTGAGCGCCACAAGAGCACGGTCATCCGGGAGGCCGAGCGGCTCGTGGCGCTCAATGAACAGGTGATGGAGGCGGGGCAGGCACTGCAAGAGGCCAACGTCGAAAAAGACCGGCTCCTCTCGGTGCTGTCACACGACCTCAAAAACCCTCTCATCGGCATTAGTGGGCTTACGGAGGTGCTGATCGATGACGACATGCCGCGGGATGACGAGCTGCGAACGCTATCGCTGATGCACCAGTCGTCGCAGCAAGCCCTCGCGCTCATCGACAATTTATTGGCGTGGGCCCGCCTGCAAACGGGGCCCCTACAGCTTACCCCCGAGGTGCTCAACATGCGTAGCGTGGCGACACGTACAATTGGGTTGCTAGAGAGCCAGGCGTCGACGAAGCAACTGACCCTCACCAACCGCATTGCAGCCGACGTGCGCGTGCGTGGCGATCAGTTCGTGGTAAGCACCATACTGCGCAACATCCTGTCGAATGCGGTGAAGTACACGCCGCCGGGGGGCGACATCTTGCTCACGGCGGAATCGACCGAAGCGTGTGTTCGGATATGCGTAGAAGATACCGGCGTGGGCATTGCACCGAAACGGCTCGAAGCGCTGACAACAGCCACCGAACGTGCGCCTGCGTACGCCTCGGCCCGGGGCACGTCTGGCGAGCACGGCACAGGGCTAGGGCTGGCGCTCTGCCACCTGCTGGCCGAGCGGGCCGGCGGCACGGTGGACATCGAGAGCACGCCTGGGGTGGGCACAACGGTTACCATCGCGCTGCCGCGATCGTGAGCCCACAGGGCTGTTGAGGCGGCTCCTAAGCGAAGGTCTTCGGTCGCTGCAGCGGCTCCCAAACGCCCGCATTGAGCAGACGTGCAACTTCGTGCTTGGGCCAGGCACGGTACCGCAGCCGCGGCGGGTACACAACCGATGCATCATCCTCCGACAACCACTCGAAGTACACGTCGGTGGAGGTTTCAAACAGCACACCGAGCTGACAATTTTTGCCGTGCAGCACGTACTTGTATGCGTGCTGGCCCGGGCGCTTGTTGAACGTGAAGCCGGCCGGTGCTTCCTTGCGAAACGTTTCGAGGGTACACATGATGTGATGTTGGTTCCTTAAGTAGACAGGATCTAAACTAAGGGGGGCGTAGGTTTTGGTCCACGAACGATTGATGAAATGCGACGGCGCTGTAATCACTCAGGCGCTGATGCGTGCATGCGAGTTGTCCACGTGCAAAATCGTGGTATGGTGCCGTTTACGGGCATTCCGCGTGATTTAGACCGCCTATAAACTTGCACGCAAGTGGATCTGATGGGTAGTCGGCAGGTTGTGTACCCACAGCATTCATAGATCCTTAGCAACCCAAAGAATTGTTATGGCCCACGCGATTCAATCGATGTGCACGGCGTGCAAGCACCTGAACCGGAACGTGGACGAGCCGTCGTGCGAGGCGTTTCCCGAAGGCATTCCGGAGGACATCTGGAAGAACCATCACGACCACCATGAGCCGTACCCGGGCGACCAGGGCGTGCGCTTTGAGATTGCGCCGGTCCCCGAGACGAAAGAGCAGACGGTGTCCGCGTAACGTCTGACGTTCTCGGTCTGTCGGTGCCATGCAGCGGCCGATGCCTCTCCGGGCGTCGGCCGCGTGCCGTTTGGGGGTCATTGAAGCTGCAGGCTGAGGCCTGCGCGCCAGTGTCGTCCGGCCGCCGGTTCGTAGTACCGTCCGCCAAAGGCGTTCACGACCACGGCGTCGGTGTAGGTGGCGCCGAGCACGTTGTTGACTTCCACAAAGGGCTGGAGCAGCAGGGCATCGGTGAGCGGCAGGCCGGGATGACTGGCGCGCACGTCGAAGACGGTGTATCCGTCGTTAGCTGCGGTGTTGGCGCTGTTTACGGCATAGCGGTGTACCAGCCGGTAGTTGATGCTGAGATGCAGCGGGCGAGGGGGCGTCCACGCCAGGGCGCCGCTCCAGCGATGCGGCGGTACGCCGGGCACCTCGTTTCCGGTGATCGACGTTCCGTCGGCTAGCGTGCCCGATGTGAGGCGCGCCCGCACGTACGTGTAGCTGGTGCGCCAGCGGACGTTGTGCGGCAGGCGCCACCGCACGGCTGCTTCCACGCCCAGGTGCCGCGCGCGGCCCGCGTTGCGGAAAAACGTCTCATCGTTTGCGTTTTGAAACGGCAGCAAGAGGTTGCGCACCTGCATGCCAAACAGGGTAAGATCGTAGCGCAGGCGTTGGGGGGCGGCCCGCCCCTGGGCGCCCACTTCCAGTCCAACCGTGCGGGCCGGCTGAAGCGTCGGGTTAAATCCGCCGCCGCCATCGGGCCGGTTGCCCAGCTCGGTGGTGGTGGGCGTCTCAAGCGCCGTGCTCACGCTCGCATACAGCCGCGTTTGAGGCAGCATCAGCTGCACGCCTACCGAAGGGCTAAGCGCCTGAAAAGTGCGCGCGCCGGTATCTGCGCGGCCCGCGGTGCGGTCGGTGGCAGCAAAGCGGAGGCGATCGTAGCGCACGCCCGCGCTCCATTGCAAGCGCCCCATGGCGTAGGTGCCCCGCCCAAAGGCCGCAAGGGTGCGCACCGTCTCCAGCTGGTCCACCAAGCGCACATCCCGCAGCCGCTGTCCATCATCACCAATGCCGTACTCCACGCGGTCGTCGCGCTGGAGCTTAACCGCCGCGCCCAGTCCCCAGCCCACCGCGCCCAGGTCGCGCTCCCAGGTGAGGCGGCCTCCGCCGCCGCGGCGGTCGACCGTAATGTAAGCAAACGGCAGCGGGTTTTCGAGGTCCCGAAAGAGGCCGTAGCCGGTAGCGCGCACCGTGCCTAGGGCCGCATGATGCGTGTACGTGGCGCCCACCTGGCCTTGCATCGACGTCTTGCCGGCGTCCACCGCCGTAAACGCGTCACGCGCTTGCTGCGGATTTGCGCGCACGGCTTGTTGGCCAATCGATCCGGGCGACTCGGCCTCCGGCATGCTTGAAAAAGCGCCCATCACGCGAAGCGACTGCTGCGGACCCAACACGAAGCGCCCGGTAGCGCCCGCGCGGGCCAAACGGGCCGAGCTGTGGGAACGGTAGCCGTCTTGCGTCAGATAGGAGCCGTACGCCGAGAGCGTGTGCGGCCCCACATCGGGCGTGAGCTGCACGTCGGTCTTGGACAGGCCGTACGATCCTACGACCTGCCGGAAGCGAAGGGGCGCCGCATCGGCCGGCGGCTGGGTGGAGAGATAGACGACCCCGCCGCTGCTATTTCCCCAAAAGGTAGAGGCCGGTCCGCGGATCACCTCCATGCGCCGGATGAACGACGGATCGACGATGTTGAGCACCGACTGGCCATCGGCCGTGGTGAGGGGGATGCCGTCCATGACGATTTGCACCCCACGCACACCAAACTGCGAGCGCCAGCCCATGCCCCGCATGGTGATGCGATAGCCAAGGGCATAGTGCTCGCGGCTGCTGATCCACACGCCCGGTACGCCATATGCAAAATCCTCCAATGCCAGCGCGGCCCGCGTGTTGAGGTCGGCCGCCGAGCGCTCCACCACGCTCACCGCAAACGGCGCGGCCCGCGTCGTAAGGGCAAACGGCGTGCTGCGTACAATCACCGGACGGAGCCGCACCGTCTGTGTGTCGACGGGCGCCGGGGCGGTACCCTGCTGTGCGGAGGCATTGGCAGCGCAAAGGCCCAAGAAGCAAAGCGCAAAAACGAAAGGTCTCATGCTCACATCGTGTCGAAAAGAATAAACCGCTGTTTAGGCTGTATTTGAAAACCCCTCGCGGACTGCGCCCGGTTGGGTAGCCGCTGCCGCTGCGTGGTGCTGCATCGTTGTAGGCCCGCTACCCCTGCTTCGAACGCCGTGCAGCTACGGCTTCCCCCACGGGCTCGGGCTCACGTTGATTTTTCAAACACAGCCTACCCAACCTCTGGGCTGTCATGGTGATTCTGCGTTGCCAATGGGTTGCATCGTGCCGTAGCGCATGCAGTCTCTACAGGCTTTTCAAGGGCGAGCGTCTTGCGCCTTTTCGCTGTGGTGCGTAGCATACACCTGTTATGCGTCCTCAATTTGCGACATGGTGGCGTTGGCGGCCCTCATCCCTGAGGGGCAGCCGCTGCTGCGCATTTGCGACGTTTCGTTGAGCAATTTCGCGCATATCGTCTACCGCCTGCCCGCTGCCTCCCGCCGACGCAGTGGGTTTTTATTTTTCCTCCACGCCTATGACGTTTGACGACTTCCGAGACCACGCGACGCGCGCCTTCGAACAGGGCCATGAGCGGTGCATCGTGCCGGTGCACGTACGCCGCAGCGCCGACTTGCTTACGCCTGTAACCGCCGTGCTGGCGCTTCGTGAGGACGCCTCGCACACCTTTCTACTGGAAAGCGTGGAGGGCGGCAAAAAGCTGGCGCGCTACTCCTTCTTGGGGCGCAACCCGTACCGCCTCGTGTGGGCCACCGACAACGGCCACGACGTGCACGTTAAGGAATACCGCACGCCCGACGCGCCCCTGCCCGAGGACGCGACCGACGGTACCATCTTTGCCGTCATGCAGCGCCTTATCGACCGGTACCACGAAGTGGCGGTTGCCGAGCTGCCGCGCCTTACGGGCGGCGCCGTGGGCTACATGGGCTACGACACGGTGCGCTGCATTGAGCACCTGCCCGACGTGCCCACCGACGACCTGAAGCTTCCGGATGCCACCTGGGCGTTCTACGACACCGTGGCTGCGTTCGATCATGTGCGCAACCAGTTGATGCTTGTGGCGCAGACGTTCCTCACGCCCGAGAGCGACCTGCGCGCGGCTTACGACGATGCCCACGCGCGCCTCGAGCAACTGGAAGCCGACCTCAAGCGCACCCCGCCGCCCCCGGCACCGGTCGATCTGCCCGCCGAAGATCTCTCGTCGACCTTTGCGCAAGACGATTTTGAGTCGGCGGTGCGCGCGGCCAAGCAGCACATCACCGATGGCGACATCTTTCAGGTGGTTCTTTCGCAGCGGTTTAAAACGTCGTTCTCGGGCGACCGCATCAACCTGTACCGCGCGCTGCGGCAGGTCAACCCGTCGCCGTACCTGTTCTACATGGAATTTGGGCCGTTCGCGCTGGTCGGCTCGTCGCCCGAAGTGCTTGTGCGCGTCGAGGACGGGCAGGCCGAGGTGCTGCCCATTGCGGGGACGCGCCCGCGCGGCGAGACGTCGGAAGAAGACGTTGCCCTGGCAGAGGAGCTCCTGAACGATCCCAAAGAGCGGGCCGAGCACCTGATGCTTGTGGACCTGGGCCGCAACGACCTGGGGCGCGTGAGCCGGTTTGGGTCGGTGGAGGTGGACCGCTACGCCTACATCGAGCAGTACTCGCACGTCATGCACATTGTGTCGTCGGTGGTGGGGCAGGTTGACGCGGCGCACGGCGCGCTGGATGTGCTGGCGGCATGCTTTCCGGCCGGTACCGTAAGCGGTGCGCCCAAGGTGCGCGCCATGGAAATCATTGACGCGATGGAGCCGACCAAGCGGGGCATCTACGCCGGTGCGGTGGGCTATATCAACTTCGATGGATCGCTCGACACGTGCATTGCCATCCGCACGATGCTCACCCACAACCAGACGGCGTACATTCAGGCCGGCGCGGGCATCGTGGCCGATAGCGAGCCCACGGCCGAGTACGAAGAAACCCGCAACAAGGCCGCGGCGCTGCGTAAGGCGCTGCACGTGGCGGCCGAAGGACTCCTGTAGGCCGCTGCCGCCCCGCCCCGGCGTGAGGCACAATCGCGCCCCCTGCTCGTCACACCTTCGTGCATGCACCCTTTTCAACCTGCTTCTGTTATGGCGAATCCTATCAAGAGTGTTCTGCTAAACCGCGGATGGGCTGGCAAAACCATCACCCGCGAGGAGACGGTGGAGCGGCTGAATCCGATCATCGAGGCCCACATCCGCCTCAACCGGGCCTACGGCTACGTGGTGGCGGAGCACCCCAACGAGCACGTGACCGACGGCCTCGGGGCGCTGCAAAAGACCGCGCGCGCCGATGTGGGCAAGCTCTCGGAGACGGTGCTAAGCTGCGGCGGCGTGGCGTACAACGGCACCGACATTCCGCGGGGCAGCATCTCGCTGGGCGACGATCCGGCCGACATGCTCTTGCAGCTCAAAGACCAAGAGCAGGCGTTTCAGGAGCGGCTGCGCGACGAGCTCGACGACATCAACCATCAAATTCGCACCCGCGCCATCCTGGAGGTCGTAAAGCGCAACAGCGCCGAACGCCTGCAGGTGCTGCGTAAAATGACGAGCCGCTAACCGCCTCGTTTTCCATTCATTCGTTGCATTCCCCTGTTTGTATGTCTGACGCCTCCCCCGCTGCTTCCGCTGCCGCTGCTGACGACGCCCCGGCATTTCCGCCCGTGGTCGTCTCGGGCATTCAGCCCTCGGGCAAGCTCCACCTGGGCAACTACTTCGGCGCCATCCGCCAACACATCGATCTGCACACGCGGCACGATGCGTTCTACTTCATCGTGAACTACCACGCCATGACCTCGGTGCAGGATGCCGAGGCGCTGCGCCACAACACGTTCGATGTGGCGCTCGATTACCTGGCCCTCGGCTTCGATCCGGAGGAGGCGGCCCTTTTTGTGCAGAGCGACGTGCCGGAGGTGACCGAGCTGATGTGGATGTTCTTCAACCTGATCCCCACCAGCCGGCTGGAGAAGGGCGTGGCGTACAAAGACAAAGTGGCGCAGGGCCTAACGCCTAATGCGGGCTTGTTCAACTATCCGGTGCTGCAGGCGGCCGATATCCTCATCTACGGCGGTACGCTCGTGCCGGTGGGGGCCGATCAGAAGCAGCACATTGAAGTGACCCGCGACATTGCGCGCTGGTTTAACACCACCTACGCCCCGGCCGACGATCCGCTCTTTCCGGAGCCCGAGGCCCACATTTTGGACGACGTGGCGGTCATTCCCGGCACCGATGGCCAAAAGATGTCGAAGAGCTACGGCAACACCATCGGCATTTTTGACGAGGGCGCAACGCTAAAGGACAAGGTGTACAGCATCGTAACCGACTCGACGCCGCTCGACGAACCGAAAGATCCGACCACGTGTAACGTCTTTGCCCTCATCAAGCATGTGGCCGATCCGGAAACGGCGGCGAGCATTGCCCAGAAGTACCGGGCCGGCGGCTACGGCTATGGCCACGCCAAGGGCGAATTGCTGACGCTCATTGACGACTACTTCGCGGAGGCGCGCGCCCGCCGGAAGGAACTGGCGCAGCGTCCCGATTACGTGATGGATGTGCTGCGCGACGGCGCCCGCAAGGCCCGCGCGCAAATCGCGCCCATCATGGCCCGCGCCCGTGCCCTCACCGGCATTGCGTACGATGGGTCCTAACAGACAAAACCCCTTCCCACGGACGTCTTCCCCTAAGCCGCGCATGTGCTATGATTCTGGTCATCGACAATTACGACTCGTTTACGTACAATCTGGTGCACCTGGTGGGTGAGCACACCGACGAGGTAACGGTGGTGCGCAACGACGCCTTTACGCTGGCCGACGTCCGCGACCTGGCGCCCCGCGGCATCCTGATTTCGCCAGGGCCCGGCCGCCCGGCCGATGCGGGGCTCTCGGAGCCGGTCATCGAAACGTTTGGCGCGGCCATTCCCATTTTGGGCGTGTGCCTGGGCCACCAGGCCATTGGCGAGGTGTACGGCGCCACCGTCACGCAGGCGCCCGAGCTGATGCACGGCAAAACCTGCATGGTACATCACGACAACCAAAGCGTGTTTGCGGGCCTGCCGCAACCGTTTGAGGCCACCCGCTACCACTCGTTGGCGCTCGACCCGGACACCATCCCGCAGGCCCACCTGGAGGTCACCGCGCGCAGTGATGAAGGCACCATCATGGGCATTCGCCACCGCGCGTTTTTGGTGGAAGGGGTGCAGTTTCATCCCGAAAGCGTGATGACCAAGGTGGGCCGCCAGATGATTGGCAACTGGCTGGAACAGCTCAAGCCCCTGGGCGATCATGCGCTCGACGACATTGCACTGCCCGAGCCGTCGCCCGCGTCTGATACAACGCCCGCCGCCGCGTCCGATACCAAAGACTCGGGGCCCGCGACGCTCATCTTTGAGCCCGGCTCCCCTTCGTAGTTCTACCGATTTTTCCCTTCCGTTGTGACTGAGTACCTCGAAACGATTGCCAGCGGCCAAGCGCTCACCCGCGCCGAAGCCGAGGATGTGATGCGGCAGATGATGACGGGCGAGGCGTTGCCCGAGCACAGCGCGGCGCTCCTCATGGGGCTGCGCACGCGCGGCGAGACGCTGGACGAGCTGGTTGGCTTCACGTCGGTGATGCGCGCGTTTGCCGTGTCGGTTGACTGCGACGACCCGCACGCGGTGGACCTCTGCGGCACGGGCGGCGACGGGCCGAGCACCTTCAACATCTCCACCACCGCCTCGCTCATTGCTGCAGGCGCTGGGGTGACCGTGGCGAAGCACGGCAACCGCTCCGTCTCCTCAAAATCGGGCTCGGCCGACGTGCTCGAAGTCCTGGGGGTTAACATTGCCCTGGGGAAAGCGGGCGTCGAGCACTGCTTGCGCGAAGCGGGCATTGCCTTTCTGTTTGCCCCCTACTTCCACCCGGCCATGAAGCACGTGATGCCGGTGCGAAAGGCGCTGGGCCTGCGGACGTTCTTCAACATTTTGGGGCCGCTGTGCAACCCGGCCGGCGTGACGCGTCAGTTGGTGGGGGCGTTTAACGACGAGACCGCCCAGCGCATGGTGCGGATTTTGGGGCAGCTTGATGCCGAGCACGTGGTGACGCTGCACAGCCGCGACGGCCTCGACGAGCTGTCCATTGCCGATGCCACGACGCTCTACGAGTACGATGCGGCCGAGGAGGCCCCGGTGGCCCGCAGCCGCCAGGTAACCCCCGAAACGCACGACCTGAAGCGGGCGCCGCTGCAGGAGCTGAAGGGCGGCGATGCCCAGACAAATGCAAAAATCCTGCGGGCCATCCTAGCGGGTGAGGACCAGAGCGCGCGCCGCGACATCGCCGTGCTCAACGCCGGCTATGCGCTGCACGTAAGCGACCGGTTTGATACGCTTGACGAGGCCCTCGCCGCCGCCCGCGAAAGCATCGACAGCGGAGCGGCCCTCCAAACCCTGCACACGCTCATCGACGCCTCACAGGCGGCGCCCTCCGCGTAGCCGGCGCGCCAAGCGCATCCATCTGTTTTCTTTTGTGACCGCTCCCTATGAGCATCCTCGACCAAATCCTTGACGACACGCGCACGCTCATCGCGCAGCGCAAGAAAGACACGCCCATCGAGGCGCTAAAGCAGCGCCCGCTGTATGCCGACCGGGAGCCGCTCTCGCTTGTGGAGGCCCTGCAGCAGTCGGGCATGTCGTTCATTGCCGAGGTGAAAAAAGCATCGCCCTCGAAGGGCGTCATCCGGTCCGATTTCCGTCCGGCCCAGATCGCGCAGCAGTACGCCGCGCACGACGCGCATGCCATCAGCGTGCTCACCGAGCCGACGCACTTTCAGGGCTCGCTGCAAAACATGGCCTGGATTCGTGCGCACGTCACCGATGTACCGCTTCTGCGCAAGGACTTTATCGTCGACCGGTACCAGCTTCACGAGGCCCGCGCCGTTGGGGCCGATGCGGTGCTCCTCATCGCTACGGCTCTCAGCGCCGGGCAGCTCTACGACCTGCATGCAGAGGCTACCGAGCTGGGCCTGCAATGCCTCGTGGAGGCGTATACGTTCGATGATCTCGCGCGCATCGACTTTGATCAGATACAGCTGCTTGGGATTAATAACCGCGACCTGAAGACTTTTGACGTCGACATCGACCACTCGCTGCGCATGTTTGCAGAGGTGCCGCGCCACGTGGGCCGCGTGTCAGAGAGCGGGCTGAGCGACCCCGAGACGCTGGTGCGCTTGCGCCAGGCGGGCATCAACGCGGTGCTCATCGGCGAGCACTTCATGCGGGCGGCGCATCCGGGCGAGGCACTAAGCGACCTGCGAGACGAAGCCCGCGCCATTGCAATGGCGCAGCGCACCTGATGGGCCGTCGGCACCATCGGGCCGCGGTTAGCCACCAACCAGTGCGCTGTAGGTGGAGGTATGGGCCGGGTCGATCTGTGTGAGGATGCCGTACGCCGATTGCGCGAGCCCCGAGTCTCGAAAGACGGCGGTTAGCTCGTCGTACTTGGCGGCAAAAAAGAGATCGAGTGCATACGCCCTGGAGGTTTGCTGGCTGACCTGCTCGATGGCGCGCAGCGCGTTCAGGATGTCGGTGCGGGCCTGCTGCGTATCGGTCACAAAGCGGTCGAGGCCCTGCAGGTGGTAGCGGAACAGCGCCTGGCGCAGCGGCTCGAAGCGCGCACTCAGCAGCTCGTCGATGAGCTCCATGCGGCTCTGGGCGCCTGCAAGAGACGACCAGCCCGACGCCCCGGCCGACCGTGCCTCCTCGCCAATATCGCGGGCCTTCTCGAAAAATCGCGTGCCGCCGAGGGCGCTGAACGTGTCGTAGTCGTAGCCCAGCACGATGTACGCGTAGAAGCTCAAGATGGACGTGATGGGGTCGTACTGCCCGGGCGTGTCAATGAGCGGCGTGCCGCGCGTGTACTCGAAGGTCCACTGCGTATCGCTCACGCGCAACACCGGCGTCCGCTGGGCGGTGTTGTAGATGGGCCGGGTAGAAGCGACGGTGAGCCGCGCCCGAAACTCGGTCAAGCTCACGGCCTCCTGCATCAGAATCTGGAAGCTGCAGTCGATGCGCTCAAAGGGCTGAAAAGTATCCTCCGTCCAGCTGCGTTCGTTAAGAAAGCGCTGCACCCGGCGCTCCAGGTTGTCGAGGTACGTGTACTGCGAGCCGTCGAGCTGCGAGTAGTTAATGCTCACCGAGCAGTTCAGCTCCTGGGCCGCCGCGGGGGCCGTATCCCAAAAACTCCACAGGAGGAGCAGGACGGCCGGTAGGAAAGCGAGCGTGTCGGGCAAGCGGACGCGCATGGCGGTGGCGTCTCTGGTGGAGTGAAGCTCAGAGGTTGCCAACCGCCACACGCAGACGCATGTTTCTCAAGCTTCGGGTGCTTGCTGTGCGTCCTCATCTTCCGCGGGCGCTGCATCGGGCAGGTAGCGTTCGGGGAACGCGGGCACCGTGAGGACGGGCGCTTCTACGGTGCGCACCACCTGTTCGGTCACGCTGCCAAGCAGCAGGTGCTCCAGTCCGGTTAGGCCGTGGGTTGACATCACCACGAGGTCGCTGCCAAATTCGTTGGCGGCCTCGGCGATGCCCTTCGCGGCGCGTCCGGTGCGCACGTGGGCCTTTACGGGAACGCGCGGCCCCTTCGTCTCCGTGATAAACGTCTCAAGTTGTGCATCGGCCTTGTCGTCCAGATGCGGATCGATGTCGTACACCGAGCTCACGCCGCCCACATAAAAGGCGGGGTGCAACGGTTCCTCCATCACAAAAAGCACATCGAGCGTGGCGCCGTAGGTGTCGGCCCAGTGGCGGGCCGCGGTGAGGGCTGCGCGCGCGTGCTCGGAGAAGTCGACCGGAACGAGCAGCCGCTGAACGGACGGCAGTGCGTGCGGCGGCTCATCGGTATCGGTGGCCCGTACGGTTAACGTCTCGCACGGTGCGCGCCGCACCACTTCTTCCGCAACGCTCCCCAGCAGAACGTGGCGGAGGCCCCGGCGCCCGTGGGTACCCATCACAATCAGATCCATGTTCTGGGCATCCGCATACCGAAGGATGGCGGGCCCGGCGGCCACGTCACGTTCCACGGCTTCCACAACCTCTAGCGCGGCCAGCCGCTCGCCAAGGGAGGTGCCATCGGTGCGCTTCTGCAACTCCGTGCGTACTTGTTCGACTGTTGCCGCCGGATGCGGCTGGTTTTGGCTGGAGAATGGGTCCTCGTAGAGCACCTCGGCATACAACACGTGCAGGGTGGCCTCGAAGCGCTGGGCAATATCCAGCGCATACGGCAATGCACGATTGGCCGTAGTGGAGAAGTCGGTGGCAAAGAGAACGCGATGGATGGACGGCATAACGCATGACGGGTTGAGGAACGTAGGCTGCGAACACCACCAGTTTAATGACGAAAGGGGCCGGCGTGTGCCATCAAGCACAGGCCGGCCCCTCGCGGAAAATGCGCATCATGGTGTGGGGCCTTTCCCCACAAGCTACAACTCGAAGGCAAACCGCAGCGCGTGAATGTAGCTGCTCACCTGCCCGGGGGTGCGGCCTTGCTCCACGGCGTGCAACGCATAGTTGACGTGAAAGACGCCGAGGTGCAGCCCGGCGCCCACGGAGGGGTAGCCCTGGCTGATACCCGTGCGCAGGGCCAAGAAGCGGGTCAGATGGGCGCGGGCGCCGAGGTGGAGGTGCGCCAGGAAGGTTTGATCGACCTGCGGGCTTCCGTACCCGATGTAGTCGGCGCCAAAGGCAATGTCGGAAAAGGGCCCCAGCCGATCCAGCTGATAGCCCGCCCCGATGCGGTATGACTGTTCCAGGTTGAAGCGCGCCTGTGCGAGCGCTACCTCGGCCGCAACGCGTTCCGCGCTGATGCTGCCGGAGGCGTCGATGAAGCTTCCCACGATGGGAATGTCGGCCGGCGTACCATAGACGTCGTAGTTGTAGCCGGTGTGCAGGAGGTCGTACACGGTCATGCCAACGGTGAGGCGGCCCGGCAGCGGGAGGAAGTTGACCTCGTACAGCCCGCCTACATCAATGCCCAGGTTGGTGCCCTCTAAGAGCACGACCTGTTCATCGGACGTAAAGGTGTCAAGCGGTTTGTCTTTGAACGAGAGGTATCGCTTGGTGTATTTGACGGTGGCGCCGCCCGAGATTCCTGCAGGGAGTTGAACACCGGCCGAAGCGACAGCGATAAAGTCGTTGCGGTTGATGAGGCTCACCTGTGGAACGCCCAATCCGGCATTGTAGAGGCGAAAGCTCGCATCCGTTTGGGCGTACAGGCCGCCGCCAATGCCCACCACGCCGCCCAGATTGCGCGTAAAAGCCGGGAGCAAGAGCCCGACGCTGCCCTGGGAGGGCGTCCCGGTGATTGCGAGCGCATCGTTGTAGAGCGTTTCGAGCTGCTCGTCGGGAATGTTGTCCAGGCCCTGTTCTATCGCGGGCTCCAGGCGGTCGTCAAAAAACGAGGACTGTTCCCGCACCTGATCGCTGAGCGTGCCTTGCAGGCCCAGAACGCGCGTGGCCGACGGGGTGTGGGGAAGGTGGGCCGGGTTGTAGAAAAATCCGGACATGGGGTGGGGCAAGGCCACGCCCACGTCGCCCATGCCGAGGGCCGCGATCGACGAAACGAAGGCTCGTTCGGTGCGGCGCGGATTCTGGCTGTGGGCTGGAGCAACGCTCAGGAGGAAAAGGCAGGTCGCAAGGACCGTGGTCGTAAGAAAACGCATGAGATCGGGGCTGCAAGGGATACAAGGTGAGGGGGCCGCACGACCGGCAGTGCGCGCGTGGGGCCGCCGCCGGTCCTGCGCTTGCGGGCGCCGGGTCAGCGCACGCGGAAGGCCGACGTGTTGCCGGTGCATTCCTGACGATCTTCCGCGTCGATGTTCTCGATGATCGCCGTGATCATGCGTTGCAGCGATTCAGGAATGATGCCGGTGTCATCATTCGAGCCATAGAGCGTATTCTTGTCCTCGATGAAGCGAAGGGCCAGCGCGAGTTCACTCTCCGAGCCGATGAGGTTTTCCTGCTCGGCAATGCGGTACGCTTCGCATTCCAGCGCGTCCAGGTCGGTTTGCTCGGGCGCGCAGAAGACAATGCTGTCGTTTGCATCGCGGAAGAGCTTGCCGCCGCGGGCCACCGCCTCATTGTACACAAGCAAGACCGCTTCGCCGATGTTGCTGAACGCGGCGATGGTGTACCAGCTTGCTTTCAAATCGGCCGGTAGCTCGTTAAAGGCTTCCGTTTGTGCAAACGCCATTTCGATGATGTTTCCGGCGACGCGGTTAATTACGCCCTCGTTGTCGATGAAAGGGGCGAGCGCAGGGACGCCTTCCAGCGCGATGCGTTCGTATCCTTGAGCGGCCGGATCGGGCTCGGCGGCTTCGAGGCTGCATTGCAAACCGGCTTTCGGTGCAAACAGCGAGCGGGCGGCGTCGTCTTCAAGTCCCGAAATGTAATCGACAAGCTCCTTGAGGTCGATCACGTTCAGGCCTGCCTGGCCGTAGAGCGCTGTTGAAAGCTTGATGCGAACCTCGGGGTTCTCGGGCGCCTGCTCGTAGGCGGTCTCAAGAAGCTCAACGGCTTTGTCGTAGTTGCCCTGGCTAATGGCAACATTTGCATCGGCAACGAGCTCATCGACGGTATCGGCGCTGTCGAGCGAGCCTGATCCAAACAGGTTGCAGCCGCCAAGTAGGGCTGCGGCGCATATAAGGACAGCCAGCGTGCGGTGTGGGCGCAGTAATGAAAGCACGTATTTCATAATCTTCAATTGGGTTTATTGCGTCTGGTGGATGCTAGAGTGTTGGGTGCATAGGGTCGTGAGACGCACCCTGTCGCGGGATAGCTGCGTAGACTCCTCCCCGTGAGCCTGAAACGAAGCAGACGATCCAGAAGAATACCTCACGCAGTTGCTATAGGTTACGTGAGCAATCATGCTATAGATAAAAACGCACTGCGCCAAAAACAAAGAAAATGCGGCGCATCTTTTGCGCGACTGTGTATGCCCCCCGTTTCCTCCGTTGGTATGCCCCCTCATGACGCTTTACGAACTGCTCATCCGTGTCGATTTCGTGCTTGCCGTTGGGCTTTTGGTCATCGCGCCGCTCATACTGTTGGGCCTGTCGCTCCGCCAGCGGGGCCTTCGAGGCCGCATGCTGGTGTACTGGCGGGCATCTGCCCTGCTAGGCATTACGGTTTACTTCTGGGCCGATGCCGAGCCGATTGGGTTTGCAACGGGCTACTTGGCCCGGTTGCTCATTCCATTAGCCCTTTGGCGAGGCGACGTCTTTTTCGCGATACGCATGCACGGCCCGCTCACGGGCGACACAGCGCGGGTGCGTTCTTTTAAGGCATGGCAATACGTCGCCATCGTGTACAACCTCATGGGGCTTGTGTACATGCTTCCGCTGTGGCAATGCGTTGTGGGGGAGGATGGGTTGCGGCTGTGCCAGGCATGGTACGGTCCGGCGCAGCAGTACGCCGCCTGGGTGCACCCGACGCTTGATAGCATGTGGCTGGCCCGCTACGCGTGGTTTGCCCTGGGCCTCTACGCGCTGTATCTATTGGCCTCGGGCCTGCGATTTCAGCGACTCCGGGCCCGTCAGCGTGTGTGATGGAAGCCACGTATGTGGACTGTGGGAGGCTGTGATAAACTCGTAATAGGTGTGACAACATGGAACGGATTCCATCGGTGGATGTGCTCTATAGCGCGTGCGGATAGATTTGCACAAGCACCGAAAAAGCGCGGCCCTCGCGTACATACGTTCATGGATCTGGCACCGGGCAGCATGGGCACGACCCTAAAAGACCACATTCAGCAGGAGGCACCGTTCGAGAGCGACGCGCACGAGGCGCTGCTCAACCTGTTTGTGGCCGCTGGCGTGTCGCGTCGGCGGATAGAGCGCGTCTGCCGGTCTTACGACTTGCAGTTTAGTCACTACAACATTCTTCGCATTCTGCGCGGCGTGCATCCGCAGGGACACGCGCGCTGCGACATTAGCGAACGAATGGTAGACCCATCGCCCGATGTGACGCGGCTGATTGATAAACTGGTGGACCGTGGGCTCGTGCGCCGGTCTCAAAGCGAAGCCGATCGCCGCATGACCATCCACACCATCACCGATGAGGGGCTGGCGCTCCTCGACGAGATGCACCCCGACATTCAGGCGGTGCAGGAATGGTTCGCGGCCCGCGTTTCTCCGCGCGACTTGCGGCATCTTTCGCGCATTTGCGAAGGCATCTACACCGATTACACCGAAGACCTGTAGCCGCAAACCGCGTGTTGCAACGGCATTTGTGCATTGCACGGCCGAGGCGCACGTGCTGCCTACAGCCTCCACTATTCATCCATCAACATCCCTACCGAACCATGAGTGCATCCCTCCAGCAACTAGAAAGCGAACTCAACGACCGCATCTTGCAAGGCGACATCCTCGGCGCGTTTGAAGACTTTTACGCCGAAGACGTCGTAATGGAAGAAGGCGAAGACAAGCGGGTTGGCAAAGATGACAACCGCGAGTACGAAGAGCAATTCGTTGGCGCCCTCCAAGAGTTTCACAAGGGCGAAGTAACGGCTGCAGCCATCGACGAAGAGAAGAATGTGACCTTCTCGGAGTGGGACATGGAGTTCACCCTGGAAGGCGCGGGCCGCGTGCGGCAGCGGCAGGTGGCGGTGCGCACGTGGAACGATGATGGCAAAATCGTCAACGAGAAGTTTTACAGCATCGGCGGGTAACCGCTCGCGTACTGCTTTGTGTGCAACGAGGGGGCTGCGCCTAACGCGTGGCCCCTTCGGTTTGTGCATTCGGCAGACGGTTGAATGCGAAGGACTTACCGGGGGAGAGTCAGCGGGCGCGTGCTGTCCCAATTCCACATGAATCCGGTGAGCGGCGCTGCACGGGAGCTGCCCGCAGCGGAACTGAACCTTGCATTGCGGGATTTCCAACACATCACCGATCCATCCTGCCCACCACCCCGTTGTTGCTATGCTGGGGACCCTTGGCGAAGTTCTGATCCTTGTTGCATTCGTGGCCTGTGGCGCATCTGCCCTTCTCTTCTTCTGGGGCGCGCAATACAACGATCCCCGCTGGACGCGCCTGGGGCGCTGGAGCTGGGCCGGCATGTCGGCGGCCGTAGTTGCTGCCTCGGGCTTGCTGTGGTACTTCTTCTTTAGCCACGCCTACCAGTACGCGTACGTCTACCAGCACTCGTCGAACGACCTCCCGCTTCACTACCTCTTTTCAACGTTTTGGGCCGGACAGGAGGGCTCGTTCCTGCTCTGGATTCTGATGATGTGTGGCGTTGGCGGCCTTCTTATTGCGTATGTGCAGCGGGAGTACGCATCGCACGTCCTCGCGGTGGTCGCGCTTTGTCAGGCCTTTTTGCTGTCGATGGTGGTCGGGTTGCAAATTGGGCCGATCGAGATTGGCGCCTCGCCCTTTCTAACGCTGGCAGAGAAATTCAAGGATGCGCCCATCTTCCAGCAAAACCCCGGCTTTGTGCCGGCCGACGGGAAGGGCCTCAACGAGCTGCTGCAAAACCCGTGGATGACGATCCACCCGCCCATGCTGTTTGCGGGGTTCTCGTCGATGGTGGTGCCGTTCGCGTTTGCGATTGCCGCCCTGTGGCGCCGTACCTACACCGAATGGGTCCGCCCGGCGCTGCCCTGGACGCTCTTTGGCGTGACGGTGCTGGGCGTGGGCATTGCCATGGGCGGCTACTGGGCCTACGTGACCCTCTCCTTTGGCGGCTACTGGGCGTGGGATCCGGTGGAAAACTCGTCGCTTGTGCCGTGGCTTGTGGGCGTATCGGCCTTTCATACCATGCTGGTTCAAAAAAAGAGCAGCGTCAGCCAAAAGTCGTCACTCTTCTTTTGCATCCTGGCGTACCTGCTCGTCATCTACTCCACGTTCCTGACGCGCAGCGGCATCTTGGGCGATGTGTCGGTGCATTCGTTTGTGAGCCTGGGCCTGTACAACCAGCTGCTGCTTTGGATTGCGGCCCTGGGGGGCCTCGGGTTTGGACTGCTGGCGTACCGGTGGCGCCAGCTGCCCCGCCCCGACCGCGAGCCGACGATGCTCTCGCGTGAGTTTATGATCTTCTCGGGGGCCGCGCTCCTGGCCGTTACGGCACTGGTTATCATCCTGGGCACCAGCGCACCCATTCTGGGCCAAATCTTTCGCGACAATGCCTCTACGGTACCCATCGAGTTCTACAACAAGTGGACGCTTCCGCTGGCGATTGGCTTCGTTTTTCTGGCGGGCCTCGGGCAGTTGTTTTGGTGGAATAAGATGCGCGTTGACGCGCTCAATCGCATCCTGCTAAAGCCCATCGCGTTTGCGGTGGTGTGCACTATCGCCGTGCTCATCCTGACGCCGTTTGCGCAGCACGTGGCCGCGCCGCCCGCCGCGGCGCCTGCGGGCCCGACGCAAGCCGGGCTTGGGGCTGCATTAGAGCAGTTCTGGGCCAGCTATGGACAAGCGGTACAGCTGCTGCTGCTCATCTTTGCGGGCTTCTTTGCGCTCTTTGGCAATGGCATGGTGCTGTGGCGCGTGGGCAAGGGTAATCCGCGCATGGCGGGGGGCGCGCTGGCGCATGTCGGCTTTGCTGTGCTCATCTTGGGCGTGGTGGCGTCCAGCGGCTTTAGCGAGGCCTTGCCGCGCGTGGGCGACACGGTGCGCCCGGGCGGCGATCAGCCCCGCGAGAACTTTGTGCTGGCCAAGGGCGACACCCGCACGGTGGGGGGCTATCAGGTCACCTACCAAGGCACCGAGCCTGCACCGCGGGGCCGCACCCGCTACATCCTCGACGTGCGCGATCCGATGGGCCGCACCTACACCATGAAGCCGGTGGCGTATGAAAGCGACGATGGACAGTGGTTCTTGCACCCCGACGTGAAGTCGTTCGTCGAAAAAGATTTGTTTGCCGCCGTAACGCCCCGAGCGGCCACGGGCGTCGATAAGGAGAAAAAAGGACCGGGCGGCGAGTTGCAGCTGGCACAGGGCGACTCAACCATCATTGGCGATCGGCAGTTTGCGCTGGCCTTCGAACGGTTCGAAATCCTGAAGGCCCCGCGCGGCCTGCCCATGCAGGAAGGCAATGCACCGGCAGCGCTCAAGGAGAAGGTGCCCGCGAACGCGCAGATGGCGGTGGGGGCTCGGGTGCACGTTACCAACCTGAAGACGGGCGTGCGCCGGACGCTCATGCCCATCTACGTGATCATGCAAGACCGCTCGCAGCGCTACATCGAGAACCGCGTGGCGGACTGGAACTTCCGGATTGCGTTCACGCAGATGAACGTGAATGACGGCAAGGCGCAGTTTGCCATCAAGGGCGTCGATGTGATGCCCGAAGATTGGGTGGTGGTGCAGGCCTACACCAAACCGGCCATCAGCCTGGTGTGGGT
Source organism: Salisaeta longa DSM 21114 (assembly GCF_000419585.1). NCBI lineage: Bacteria > Pseudomonadati > Rhodothermota > Rhodothermia > Rhodothermales > Salisaetaceae > Salisaeta > Salisaeta longa. Next base: position 1,178,412 of record NZ_ATTH01000001.1, on the reverse strand, counting down.
TGGCATCATTGTGCTGACGATAGGCTTCATCATCGCGATGATACGGCGCGTGCAGGACCTGCGCGTGTTCGAGCGGCAGCGCATCAATCGCACCTCGTGAGCGCTCGTACGCGATGGTGCAGAGGTCCTTGCCCCGTTAAACCCATGTGCCCCGTTAAGCCGGTGCGTTGCCCGTTATGTCCCAGAGCGACGGCGGCGCGTCCGATACGCTTCGGTACGTGGGCAGCGGCTCGTCCAGCGGCTGCTCCAACACGCGGTCGTACAGAAAGAGGAGCGCCTCGCGGGCCTGCTCCTGATCGCTCGCGCTGATGCCCGGGCGCTCGGCAAGGTGCGAGAGGAAGCGGCTCACATCTGCGGTGGTGCGTTCGCCAAGCGGGCGGTCGGGGGCATGCCATACGTATGCCTCAATCCAGTGCACAACCATCGGTTCGTGCTGCGGCGGCCGCTGCTCGGCCCGGTAGATGCTGCGCACCGCCTGCCGGAGATAAAATAGCACTTCGTGCAGCGAGCGCGCGACGTGGGGCTTTGGGGATGTTAAGCTCATAGCAGGCCGAAAAAAGTCCGAAAACGAATGTCCGCACCCCAAGGGTACAACGTGCGCGGCTGACGAGGTATCACCTTTGGCGCACGTCCAACTAGGCAGATGGAGTCATGCTGCAGCCTCTTGCGGCGCGCCAACTTCCTGAATTTCGTTCAAACCGCTTGTGTCCTATCCATGGAACCCCTTTCTTAACATATCCATCATGGAAAACCCGGTCCAACTGACGTCCTATGCCCTGGTATAAAGAGCTGCACTGGCAAATTCTCATCGGTCTCGTCCTCGGTCTGCTGTATGGCCTGCTGGCCGCCGCGCAGGGCTGGACGGGGTTTACGAGCGACTGGATTGCGCCCTTCGGCACAATCTTCCTGAATTTGCTCAAGCTGATTGCCGTACCGCTGGTGCTGGCGTCGCTGGTGATGGGCGTGGCGTCGCTGTCTGATCTGAGCGACCTCTCGCGCATTGGCGGCAAGACGTTGGGGCTGTACATGCTTACCACGGTCATTGCCCTCACGATCGGCCTGACGTTCGTGAATGTGTTGCAGCCGGGAGCGGCTGTGCCCGATGCGATGCAGGAGCGGCTGGTCCAAACTTATGAGAGCGATGTGCAGGCGCGGCAAGAGTTTGCGCAGGGCGCGAAAGACCGCGGGCCGCTGCAGCCCATCGTGGATATGGTGCCGGCCAACTTCTTCAATGCCGCGTCGGACAACGGCAACATGCTGCAGGTCGTGTTCGTGGCGATCTTTGTGGGCATTGGGCTGATTCTCATTCCGAAGGAGAAGGCGCAGCCCCTGCTTGACGTGTTCGACAGCCTGAACGACCTGGTCATTCGGTTGGTGGAGGTGATCATGTACACGGCGCCCATTGGCGTTTTCGGCCTGTTGGCCGACGCCATCACGTCCATTGCCGGCAACAACCCGGGCGAGGTGGTCGAATTACTTTATGCACTGGGCTGGTACTGCCTCACGGTGGTGCTGGGGCTGGCCACCATGGTGTTTATCGTGTATCCCATTTTCCTGAAGCTCTTTACCAGCACGCCCATCGGTACCTTCTTTCGCGGGATGTTTCCGGCGCAGCTGGTGGCGTTTTCGAGTTCGTCGAGCGGGGCTACGCTGCCGGTAACCATGGAGTGTGCGGAGAAAAACTTGGGGGTCTCGGAGAAGATTTCCTCGTTCGTCTTGCCCCTGGGCGCTACGGTGAACATGGACGGCACGGCGCTCTATCAGGCGGTGGCGGCGGTGTTTATTGCACAGGTGCTGGGCATTGATTTGTCGTTGGCGGCGCAGCTCAACATCATCTTTATCGCGCTGCTGGCGTCCATTGGCACGGCGGCGGTCCCCAGCGCGGGCATCGTGATGCTAGTCGTCATTCTGGAGTCGGTGGGCGTGCCCAGTGCAGGCATCGCGCTGATTCTGGGCGTCGACCGTCCGCTCGACATGCTGCGTACCACCAACAACATTACGGGCGATGGCATGGTGGCTTCGGTCATCGCGGGCAGCGAGGACGAGCTGGATCTTGAGGGCGCCGATGGGCAGGTGCTGACGGCGGACGTACGGGCAACGGCCTGATGTCCGGGCAACGTGGATCGATTGCTTGGCAGCGTCCGCCGTTCACCAGGGCCTGGACGCTGCGGCTCACGCGGCGGCCGCGTCCAACACCTCCCAGAAGTTGGGAAACGAAACGGCCGCGCAGTCGGCATCGGTGACGGTGGTGGTGCCGTGCGCTACGAGGCCCGCTACGCCCATGGCCATGGCGATGCGATGATCGTCGAAGCTAGGCACGGTGCTTCCCAGGAGATTGGCGCCCTCGCCATGGATGGTAAGACCGTCCTCTTGCTCATCGACGGTGGCGCCAAGGGCCCGCAGGTTTTGCGTGATGGCGTGGAGGCGATCGGTCTCCTTTACGCGAAGCTCGCCGGCCTCGCGGATACGGGTCGTGCCTTCTGCGCACGCGGCGGCAACGGCCAAAATGGGAATCTCGTCGATTAGGTTGGGGATGAGCCGCCCGCCAACGTCTACCCCCTGCAGCGGAGCATGGCGCACGGTGAGGTCGCCCATGGGCTCGCCGCTCGCGGCGCGCTCGTTGCTCACGGTGATATCGGCCCCCATGCCTTCCAGGACGTCCAGGAGCGCCGTGCGCGACGGGTTGAGGCCCACGCCCGTGAGGTGCAGCTCGCTTTCGGGCACGAGGCTCGCAGCTACAAGAAAGAACGCAGCCGCTGAAAAGTCGCCCGGCACGTGCCACGTGCGTGCTTCAATGGGGGTGCCGCCGGTGACGTGAATGTGCCGCTCGCCGCCCACCTGGTCGATGGGAAGTCCCAGCATGCGCTCGGTATGATCGCGGGCAGGCGTGGTCTCGATGACGGTGGTGGTGCCGTGGGCGTAGCGCCCGGCCAGCAGCACGCACGACTTCACCTGCGCCGATGCGACGGGCAGCCGGTACTCCATGGCCTGTAGCCCGTCATGCGCCGGGCGCACCCGGATGGGCGCGGTGCCTTCGCTGAGCGTGACGCGGCCATGCATCGCCTGCAGCGGATCGGCAATGCGCTGCATGGGGCGCGCGCGCAGCGAGGCGTCGCCGGTGAGTTGCGAGCCAAACTGCTGCCCCGCCAGGATGCCGGCCAGCAGCCGCATCGTGGTGCCGGAGTTGCCGCAGTCGAGCGGCGCATCGGGTGGGGTAAGGCCGTGCAGGCCGCGTCCGTGCACCACGAGGCCGTCGTTCGTCTCCTCCACCCGAATGCCCAGCGCCCGCACGCAGTCGAGCGTAGACTGCGGATCGGCCGCGGTGGAGTAGTTGTGGATGCGCGAGGGCCCGCTGGCAATGGCGGAGAGGAGCGCCGTACGGTGCGCAATGGACTTGTCGGGGGGGAGGGCGATGCGGCCGGACAGGGCGGTCGCGTGTGCAATGGTCTGGTCCACAAAAACGGGGGATCGATGCAAAGAAAACGCTGTGGGTATGCAACACCCGTACTACCGCGGTTGCTCCAAAACCAGTGCGCCCAGTGGCGGGAGGGTGAGCTCTACCGAGTGCGTGCGCCCTAGCATGGGCACGGCATCGGCTGTAACGCCGCCGTCGTTGCCCACGTTGCTGCCGCCATACACGTTGGCGTCGCTGTTGAGGCGCTCGGCCCAGTAGCCGGCGCGCGGTACGCCCAGCCGGTACGGCTCGCGCACAATTGGCGTGAAGTTGAAAATGAAGAGCAGGTCGCGCGCGTCGCTCTTGCGGCGATAGGCCAGTACGCTGTTCTCGCGGTCGCCGTACGAGAGCCATTCAAACCCATCGGGCGTGTCGTCCCACAGGGCGGGGTGGTGCCGGTAGAGCGCGTTCAGGTCGCGCAGCCAGTGCATGACGCCCGCGTGGTGCGTATCGTCTGTCAGGTGCCAATCGAGCGATGCGTCGTGGCTCCATTCGCTGGGTTGCCCAAATTCCGACCCCATAAACAGCAGTTTTTTGCCGGGATGGCCAAACATGTGGGCATACAGCAGGCGCAAGTTGGCCGCCTTTTGCCACGCATCGCCGGGCATTTTGCCCCACAGGGAATCCTTGCCGTGCACCACCTCGTCGTGCGAGAGTGGCAGGGTGTATTGCTCCGAGAAGGCCCAGCTGAGGGTCCACGACAGCTCGCCGTGGTGGTATTTGCGATGCACGGGTTCTTTGCTCATGTAGGTGAGCGTGTCGTGCATCCAGCCCATGTTCCACTTGTAGAGGAAGCCCAGCCCGCCCTGGTCGACCGGCGTAGAGACGCCCGGCCAGGCCGTCGACTCTTCGGCCATCATCAGGGCTTCGGGAAAGTGGGCGTACACCTGCTTGTTGGTCTCCTGCAGCAAGCTAATCGCCTCCAGATTTTCGCGGCCGCCGTGTACGTTGGGCGTCCAGTCGTCGCCGCGCGAGTAATCCCGATACAGCATGGAAGCCACCGCATCGACGCGCAGGCCGTCCACGTGGTACTTCTCCATCCAGAACAGCGCATTGGCGATCAGGAAGCTGCGCACGCCGCCCCGTCCATAGTCAAACACGTACGTGCCCCAGTCGGGGTGGTGGCGCATCTTGGGGTCGTCGTAGGCAAAGAGGTGCGTGCCGTCGAAGTAGGTGAGGCCCTGCGGGTCGGGGGCAAAGTGGCCGGGCACCCAATCCATGATGACGCCAATGCCGCGCTGATGCAGGTAGTCGATCAGGTACATGAGGTCGTGTGGCGACCCGTAGCGGAAGGTTGGTGCATAGTAGCCCAGCACCTGGTAGCCCCATGAGCCGTAGTAGGGATGTTCGGCCAGCGGCAAAAACTCGACATGTGTGAAGCCCATGTCCTCCACGTGATCGGCGAGCGGCTCGGCGATTTCTCGATACGAGAACGACTCGCCGTGTTGTTTGTGGCGCCACGAGCCGAGGTGCACCTCGTAGACGGAGACCGGTCCGTTGAGCGTCGCGGGGCCCTGGCGGTTGTCCATCCAGGCGTCGTCGTTCCAGCTGTAATCGTCAAGATCGGTGACGATCGCCGAGAGGCCCTCGTAGGTGTTGGGGGCGGGCGGTTCCATCTGGAAGGCAAACGGATCGGTGCGGTCCAGCCGGTCGCCGTCTACGTTCAGGCGGTACTTGTAGCGGTCGCCGGGGCGGGCGCTGCGGAGGTAGCCTTCCCATAGGCCGCCTTCCATGCGGCGCAGCCCGTCGGCGTCGGGCGACCAGTCGTTGAAGTCGCCCATCACCGTCACCGAATCGGCGTTGGGCGCCCATACGGTAAACCACGTGCCGGCCTGGTTTGGGTGGGCGCCGAGGCGGTCGTAGCAGGTGTAGTGGGTGCCTTCGTTCCAGAGGTACGCATCGTCGTCGGTTAGACGCGGCATGGCAACAAGCAGATTGGTCGAGGATAAGCCGAGGCGGAGTCTACAAGGTGCGGAAGCGCACAACAAAAGTCCACACCCATCCGCTGGGTTGTTGCCTCAAGGACGTATGTTGCAACATGTTGCCGGCTTGCAAGGCGCGCGCGACAGGAGAGGAACCACGCGTCAATGGTTCAGATGGCTGTTCGGACGAGTTCGACCAACTGCACGCGCAACGCACAACGAAGCAGTACGCTCCTTGTCATTGCGAGGACTGAGGGGCTTTGGTCATGCCACTGGTGTGATCTCACGGGCAGGAGCGCCCTATTGCGGAGATTGCCGCGCTCCTTTCACAGTCGCTCGCAATGACATGAATGGTTGGTTGAAGGTCCAAGTGTTGATGGTTCAGATGGCTGTTCCGGCGGGTTTGGTCAACTGCACGCGCAACGCACGAAAATGCAAAAACGATGTGTCATCGCGAGGAATGAACGCACGCGAAGGACGCGGGGGCCGAAGGTTGTGCCTGTGGTACGATCTCCATGTAGGGGCAGGAGCGCCCCATTGCGGAGATTGCCGCGTCGCCTACGGCTCCTCGCAATGACAACAGTGGTTGATGATAGAAATGCAATGTTAGTGGTTCAGATGGCTGCTCGGACAGAATTGCGCAACTGCACGCCCAACGCACAAAAAAGCAACATGCTTCTTGTCATCGCGAGGACTGAGCGGACGCGAAGGACGCGGCGATCTCCATGTACGGGCAGGAGCGCCCCATTGCGGAGATTGCACCTTCGTCGTGACCTAAAGGCCTCACCTACGGCATGACCTAAAGGCCCCCGCGTCGCCTACTGCTCTTCGCAATGACATGAATGGTTGGTTGAAGGCCCAAGCGTCGATGGTTCAGGTGGCTGTTTGGGCCGGTTCAAACGATTGTTTCCAGTGGCTACAGCGAGCGCAGGAAGGCAAGCACTGCGTCGCGCTCGTCCTTGCTGAGACGGGTGTAGGCTTGCTGGGCAGCTCGCGCCTCGCCGCCGTGCCACAGAATGGCTTCTTGGAGGGTTTCAGCGCGGCCGTCGTGGAGGTACTCCGCCCGCCCGTTAACGAGGTCCGTGAGGCCAATGCCCCACAGCGGCGGGGTACGCCACTCTTGCCCGCTGGCATCGAAGACCGGGCGGCCATCGGCAAGGTCGGGCCCCATGTCGTGCAAGAGCATGTCGGTGAAAGGATGAATGGTTTGGTTGGAGACGCTGGGCACCCCTTCGAGCGTGCCGGTGCGCAGCGTAGGCCGGTGGCAGGTGGCACAGCCGATCTGCTCAAACAGGCGGGCGCCTTGCTGTACGGCAGGATCGTCGATGTTGCGACGCGCCGGCACGGCCAGCGTTTGCACGTAAAAGGTGACGTCGTCGAGCGTCTCATCGGTAATCTCGGGCTCGTCGCTGAGTCCGTCGTCAAAGCCGGGCTGGTCATCGGTGAGCTCGTTCGGAAAGAGGGAAGAGGTGACGCCCATGTCGTGGATGTAGGCATCGGCGCTTTGCTGGAGCAGCGTAGGCTGCGTGGCTTTCCACCCGAAGCGGCCGATGTCTTTGGTTTTGGTTTCCATGTTCCACACCATGTTCACCTCGCCGCTGATGCCGTTTGCGGCAGCCTGCTGGGTGGCGGCCAACTCGCGCAGGGTGGCGTCGGGCACGGCTTCGAGCAGGCCCAGGCCAAAGACGGGCCGCGGCGCGCGCACCGACGTGAGCAGGTTGGCGGGCAACGGGCCGTACGGCGATTCGATGGTGTACACCGGCTTGGTGAGGGTGTAGGGGGTGCCGTCGGCCATCTCGCCCCGGATGGTTTGTTGCTGCACCGCCAGGCGGCCCTCAACGGGGTAGCCGTACAACGCGCGGGTCTGAAGCTGCGTCCCAAACCCGTCGGCCGGCCGGGCACCGCCGTGCGGACCGGTGCCGGGCGTGCTCAGGCGCATGAGCACTTCGCCGGGCGTGCGCCCGTCACGGGCATGACACGCATCGCACGACGGCTGCACAAAGGCCGGTCCCAATCCGCCATTGACGGCCGCCGGCGCGGTTACAAAAACGTCCTCAAACGCGCGGTCGCCGGCGTCATGACGCCGCGTTGCGTCGGGGGAGAGGCCGGGGATGGGCTGTGCAAAGGACAACCGGCTTTCTTCAAACACGGTGGCGTCGCCGCCAAGCCGAGCGCCTACGTCAACGCCATTGGAATTGCGTTTGGGTGGCTGTTGGACGTCGCACGCCGCAAGGCTCAAGACCAAAAAGAGGAGGCCGATGTGTCTAATATCCTGTCGCATGATCGTCTCTGTTATCTAATCCGAAACTGCGACAAGGACGACCCGGAATGGGCCGCCCTTGCCAGCGCACACAAGCGATCGTAGGAACCCCTTCGCTACAGATCGCTGACCAGCGGACGCACCTGCGATTGGAGCGTCTCGCGGATTTGAAGCACGGCTTCTCGCGCATCTTCGACGGGCGCGGTTTGACCGCTCGCCACCGCATCACGGAAGCTCATGTCGATGCCCTGCAGCGACTGGATGGCCGCTTCAATCTCGCTGCGAATTTGGGCATCGAGCTCAGGATCAATCTGCTGCACCACGTCGGTGAGTCCTTGGCCGGCATGGTCGCCGTAGTCGCCCAGGTAAATGTGGCGCATGCTCTCCATGTTGTTGATGAAGTCCGTGAACGAGTTCTCGCTATACTTCGATTCGATCTTCTGGATCGAGTTCTCGTTCAGGGGCGTCCCAATTTTGCCGGTGCCCACTTCGTTCGCGATGGTTTCCATGCCGCTCACGAGCGCCTGCACGGCCGCTTTTTGGCTCTGGAAGGCCTCTGCATTGACGAAAGCACCGACGAAGTTGTCGCCGTCTGGGCTCCACGCGTTCACCAGTCGCTCGGTGTCGTTTTTCAGTACCACAGTGGCCGCTTGCAGGTACTGCTTGCCGCGGTCGGTGAAGTCGGCAGCCGTCTTGGTGCCGTCTTCGCCCCACAAGAAGTACTCGATGGTGTGAAAGCCGCGCTTCGTGGCGGCGAGGTTGGCAACCACCCCGGGCGTGATCTCCTGCGAGCCCTCCAGCACATCGTTGATGCCGGTTACATCGACGGGCCACGAGTCGAGCGAGGGGTCGATGTCATCTTCGGCGACCGGGCCAAACAGGAAGCTCTCGGACTGCTCCCACGGCGTGCGGGTGGCAATCCAGGCGGTGCGAGCGGCCTCAAGATTGGCGGCGGTGGGGTTGGTCGCCAGGGTGTTTACGGCTTCTTCGAGCAGGCCGGCTTTTTGGTCGAGGTCGGTGTAGGTGCTTAGGATGACACCTTCGGCCTCGCTTTGCAGAATGGCCTGCGCGTCGATTTCGTCAAAGGAGACGGTGTCTTCGATGGCGCTTCCGCTATCGCATGCGGTGCCCACGAGGGCAACGACGAGCAGCGTGAGAAGCGTTGTAAAGCGTTGTGCAGTGGTCATAAAAACTACCAAAGGTTCAAGATACATCAGAGGAATTACCGTTGGGCGTTTGTCTGTGCCGGCAGGCGGTCAGAACTGGAAGCCCAGGCCCAGGGAAAACGTGTTTTCGGTGTCGCCGGTGAGCGACCCGCTCACGCTACGGCCGCGGCCGCGCGTGCGGTGGCTGTACTCGGCTTTCAAGACCACCCCTTCGGTGGCGCGGAAGTTAAGGCCGCCGGTGTACACCGTGCGCTCCCACAGCGGATCGTCCGTCACCGAGCCGGTGGTCTCGTAATGGGTGTCGTAGAAGCTGTAGCGCCCAAAGATGTCGAGCCGCTGCGGTCCGGTAAGGGACGTGAAGGAGAGCAGATCGTAGCCGGCTTCGATGCGATATCCCAGCGCGGCGCTGCCTACAGGGGTGCCCTTGGCGTTGAGGTTGCTGGAAAGGGTCCGGTTGTTCGTGGTTACGACATCGGCGTTTTGCAGGCGGCCGTACAGCACCAGGCCGCGCAGCGTCACCGGACCGCTCAGGTATTGAGCATGGACATCGGCAACGGTTACGCGGGCGTTCACACGTTGTCCGTTGGCCGAAAGCGTGCTCTTGCGGCGGTTGTCGGCGCTATCGCCGGTGTACACCGAGGCCCCTATAAAACTCTCGTCGTTCAGGTAGTAGTCGGCGCGGGCCGTGAAGGCAAAGTTGTCGGCGGCTATCGTCTCAAACTTCGATTCGTTTCCGCGAACGATCCAGTTGGCCGCGCTGAATTCTGCCGAGTTCAATCCGTTCACGAGGGCAGCCGAGTAGGCCAGAGCGCCGGTGCGCCCTTCCACCTGCACGCCAATCTCGTACCAGTTGGTGGGAATGACCGCGGCCTCGGTTTCGGCGCGCGTCGTGGCAAAGTATTCCGTCGGCTCGTCGTTTACCGCGGCCAGGCCGATCGGGATTTTGAACTGTCCCACGCGGATGTTGGCGAGCGGGTGCAGCGCAAACCGGACGTTCAGTTGCTCCAGGACAACCTCGCCGCCGGACTCAATCTCGTTTTCGAACTCGCCAAACTCCTCAAACTTGTCGATTTCTTTGGTGACGCCCGTACCGCCGTGTTCAAACTCAATCTCGCCGAGCATCGAAATCCGCTCGCTGAATTGGTAGCTGGGGTAGAGCACGAAGCGCTCCAGGTCGACGGCGTTGTTGCGTGCGGGGTCGGTGGCCCAGTCGTAGGCAAAGTAGTTGACCGTGCCGTAAGCCTCTAACCCGAGGCGGTCCCACACCCCGGTGGAATCCGATGGTGGGTCGGCCTGGGCAACGGCTGGGGTGAGTAAGGCAAGCAAGAGAGCGAGCAACAGGGGGCGCATACAGCTATTTAGATTTAATCTGCATAACTACACCACCAACGTGTGAATATCGGCGGACAGATGCAAGTGGAGCCTGCATGAAGAACACGGGTGACGTGAATGTCGCCGTGTGAATGGCTGGGGGCAACGGTTTGGTGGCGCAAAAAAGCGGGACCTGCCGTGTGGCAGATCCCGCCGGTACAAGGAAGCAGTGCCTATGGAGCGGACCGGTCCCGCATTAAGCCACAGCTTCTTGCAGTTCTTCGTCGGTGAGTTCGCGTGGATAGCGAATCTGTTCCACGATGTCCTGGACGTCCTGGGGCGGCGCGGGCGTCGCGAGGGTGACGGCGTACGTCACGATGAAGTTGAGCAGCATGCCCACCATCCCGATGCCTTGCGCCTGGATGCCAAGGAACGACTCCAGGATGGGTTCGCCGACGCCGGGCACCACCACGTGGGCGCGCATCAGCACAATCATGAGGAAGGTAAACGCGAGGCCCACAATCATCCCGGCCACTGCGCCTTGCTGGTTGCACCGCTTCCAGAAGATGCCGAGCACCAAGATGGGGAAGAAGCTTGCCGCCGCAAGGCCAAAGGCAAACGCCACCACCTCGGCCACAAAGCCGGGCGGATAGATGCCAAACAGTCCGGCCACGATGACGCCGCCAAAGATGGCTACGCGGCCCCAGAACAGGCGCTTTTGCTCGGACGCCTCCGGGTTAATAATTTCGCCGTAGATGTCGTGCGCGAGCGACGAGCTGATGACGAGCATCAGTCCGGAGGCCGTGGAGAGCGCAGCGGCCAGCCCGCCCGCGGCCACGAGGCCCACCACCCAGGCGGAGAGGTTGGCTAGCTCGGGCGTAGCCAGCACGATGATGTCGCGGTCGATGGTGCCAAGCAGTTGCTCGACGCCCATGCCGGCCTGCCACTGCTGCGTCTTGATGAGGCCCGTTTCGGCCCAGTTTTGCACCCAGCCCAGGTTTTGCATGCCGCTCGCCCCCATGTCCGCAAACGATTGCAGGATTTCCAACTTCGAGAACATGGCGACGGCCGGGGCTACGGTGTACAGGATGCCAATGAAAAGGAGCGCCCAAAACGCCGACCACCGGGCATCGCGCACGGTTTTGACGGTGTAAAAGCGCACGATGACGTGCGGAAGCCCCGCGGTGCCCGTCATCAGGACAAACGTGATGCACAGCACATTGAGCATGTTCAGGTTGCTGAAGGGCCCCGTGTAGGGGTTGAGCCCCAGTTGCGTTTGGAGCTCGTTGAGGCGGGGCACCACTTCCCCAATGGCAATGTGCGGAATGGGGTTGCCGGTAAGCGTGTAGGCAATGGCCACGGCCGGGATAAGGTAGGCCACGATGAGCACGCAGTACTGCGCCACCTGCGTCCATGTGATGCCTTTCATGCCGCCCAGGGTGGCGTAGAGCGCCACGATGGTCATGCCAATGAGAATGCCAAGGTTGATGTCGACCTGCAGAAAGCGGCTAAAGACAACGCCCACGCCGCGCATTTGTCCGGCCACGTACGTGAATGACACAAAGATCGCCGCGATGGCCGCGACAACCCGCGCGGTATTGGAGTAGTACCGCGCGCCTACGAAGTCAGGCACGGTAAACTTCCCAAACTTGCGAAGGTACGGCGCAAGCAAGAGCGCAAGCAGCACGTAGCCGCCGGTCCAGCCCATCAGGTAGATGGAGCCGTCGAAGCCCATAAAGGAGATGAGCCCGGCCATCGAGATAAACGACGCGGCACTCATCCAGTCGGCCCCCACGGCCATGCCGTTGGCAATGGCGGGGATGCCTTGCCCGGCGACGTAAAAGCCCTTGGTGTCGGCGACGCGGCTCCACACCGCAATGCCGATGTAAATAGAGAAGGTGATGCCCACCCAAACGAAGGTCCAGCCAATGATACCCATAACGATGTGCGGTTAGTTGTGCATAGAAGTAAGAGGGTGACGGATGGTGTGCTAGTGTGCCGCACCGGGGTCGGACTGGGTGTCCTCGGTTTCGACGACGCCCGCCTCGCGGTCGAGCTGTCCGGCGGTGATGGCGTACATGAGAACTAGGCTGATAAACACGAAGATGCTGCCTTGCTGCGCCATCCAAAAGCCGAAGGGCACGCCGCCAAAGTTGATGCTGTTGAGCGGTTCGGCGAGCAGAATGCTCACAACGAATCCGGTGATGAACCACACGCTGAGGAGGATGAGCGTGCGCCGGATTTGTGTTTTCCAGTAGGTTTCGCGGTCGATGCTAGGTTCGGTAGCCATGAGACGTTGGGCGTTTAGGGTAGAAACATAGGATGCGGTGGAAGGACCACGCGCTGGTTGGGCGCTTGCGCGGCCTGCGCGGGGCCCGGCTGCGGGGTGAAGCAGTCCTTAGAAAAACAGGAAGACCGAAAAATTGCCGCGGATGTTGGTGACGGCGTCGTCGGTGTCCTGGGCGTCCGGGGCATAGCTGCTGTCGAATCCGCTGGCGTAGAGGGCGGAGGTGGCTTCCACCTCGAAAGCGAAGCGCATGGGGCCGTAATTCAGCGCGAGCCGCGGGGCGATGCGCCACAGGTAGTCGATGGACGCGCCGCGCGCGGCGACGTCAACCACCTGCACGTTGTCTTTGGAGGTACCGAGGTTGGCGAGGTAGCCGGCAAACAGTCCGGGCGAGACGGTGCCCGGCTGTTGGATGTCGACCCAGGCCGAGGCGGTTTGGAGCGGCTCGTACCCGCCGCCCTGCAGCTGCACGTAGCCGCCGGTCATGAGGTGGTCGCCCAGGTCGCCGCCGTAGGTGCCCTTGATGCGGAGCTCAGCGGCATCGCCGAGGAAGGTGGCATAGGCCTGCACGGCGCCCGCGCTAAATCGGTCGGCGGTCAGCTCCGGACGAATCCATTTGTAGTAGCCGCCCACGCCAATGGTGGTGCCGCCCTGCACGTACTGCAGGTGCCCGTGCCACATGGGCAGCGCGGCCCACTGCTGTTCGAGGAGCCCGTCGTCGCTCGTTTCCTGAAAGGCGTCGCGTTGCCAGGCGGCGATGCCAATGAAACGCACGCTACCGCCGCGGTAGGTGTAGCGGATTTGGGGCTGCCGGGCGAAGGGCTGAAACGGTACGCCCGTGGTGGTGGCCACGGTTCGTGGAAACGCGGCCAGCGTGAAGAGGGGCGACCACTCCTGCCCAAAGAGCACCGATCGGTTCTCCCAGGTCATCTTCACGAACGCGCGCCGCAGCCGAAACGTGCTGACGTTGGCGTTGCTGGCCCCAAAGAAGTCGGCCTCGACGTAGCCGGTAATGTCGGCGCCCAGGGCTTGCGGCAGGTCGCTGATGCCCAGCCCGAGGCGCGAGAAGAACGCAAACGACGAGAGATTGTCGGTGCCGGTGGCGTCGCTTTCGGGGGCCGGATAGAGATGGAACTCGGCGTCGCGCGCGGCCACCACCTGGCGCGTGTCGTAGAGGTACTCGGCCTTCACGAAGCCGCCGAGATCAAATTCTTGCGCGGATGATGGGGCGGCCGTGAGGAGCAGCAGCGCAAAGAAACTGCCGACCCACCGGGTCGTTCGGATGTATGTCTGATGCATGACAAGTCTGTCGTTTGGTGCGATAGCCTGTGTGTGTCAGTGGTGGCGCGTGCAGGGCGTGCGTCTCCCAACGTTGGCCTGCACCGCGCCGTGAACCATGAGCGCCCGATCGACGCAGTTGCCGCTGCGTCTGGTTGGGCGTTTTTGTGTGTGGTGGGCGCGCGCGTCGTACGAGCACGCCCCCACCCCACGGGGCGCACTAGGTGCCCGAGAGCTCTACTTGTTTGCGGTCGTCGATGAGGCTGTGCACCACTCCCGGATCGGCGAGCGTGGAGGTGTCGCCCAGGTCGTCGTACGAGCCGGCTGCAATCTTGCGGATGATGCGCCGCATGATCTTGCCCGAACGCGTTTTGGGGAGGGCGTCGGTGAACTGGATGTAGTCGGGTGTGGCGATGGGCCCGATGTGCTTGCGCACGTGTTGCACCAGCTCCTCGCGCAGGTCGGCCGACGCATCGACGTCTTTGATGAGCGTCACGTAGGCAAAGATGCCCTGGCCCTTCACCTTGTGCGGATAGCCCACCACGGCGGCTTCGGCCACGCCGTCGTGCGATACGAGGGCGCTTTCAAGCTCGGCCGTGCCAATGCGGTGCCCGCTCACGTTTAGGACGTCGTCCACGCGGCCGGTAATCCAGTAGTAGCCGTCTTCGTCGCGCCGGCAGCCGTCGCCCGTGTAGTACTTGTTGGGGTACTGCGAGAAGTACGTATTCTGGAAGCGCTCGTGGTTTTTGTAGACGGTGCGCATCTGGCCGGGCCACGAGTCGGCGATGGTGAGGATGCCTTCGGTGGCACCTTCTTGCACCGTGCCGGCGGCATCCACCACTTCCGGCTGAATGCCAAAGAACGGCTTGGCGGCCGATCCGGGCTTCTGTGCTACGGCGCCGGGCAGGCCCGTGAGCATGATGCCGCCGGTTTCCGTCTGCCACCAGGTGTCTACGATGGGGCAGCGGCCTTCGCCTACCACGTTGTAGTACCATTTCCAGGCCTCCGGATTGATCGGCTCGCCGACGGTGCCCAGCACGCGCAGCGACGAGCGATCGGTTTGGGTGACATAGTCGTCGCCTTGCCGCATGAGCGCCCGGATGGCCGTGGGCGCCGTGTAGAAGATGCTCACGTCGTGCTTGTCCACCACCTCCCACAGGCGCGAGGCATCGGGGTAGGTGGGCGTGCCTTCAAAGAAAACCTGCGTGCTTCCGTTGATGAGCGGGCCGTACACGATGTAGCTGTGGCCGGTAATCCATCCCACGTCGGCCGTGCACCAGAAGACATCGTCTTCGTGCAGGTCGAACACGTACTCGTGCGTCATGCTCGTGTACACGCAGTAGCCGCCCGTGGTGTGCAGCACACCCTTCGGCTTGCCGGTTGAGCCGGAGGTGTACAGGATAAAGAGCGGGTCTTCGGCGTCCATCGGTTCGCACGGGCACGTGTCGTCGGCGTCGGCGATGGCGTCGTGGTACCATACGTCGCGGCCCTCGTGCCAGTCGATGGCGCCGCCGGAGTTTTGGACGACGAGCACGGTGTCTACGTTGGGGCACTGCTCCAGCGCCTTATCGGCGTTTTTCTTGAGCGGCACGCGCTTGCCGCCGCGCTTGCCCTCATCCGCGGTAATCAGGAAGTCGGATTCGCAGTCGAGGATGCGATCGGCGAGGGCGTCGGGCGAGAAGCCCGCAAACACGACCGAGTGCGGCGCCCCGATGCGCGCGCAGGCGAGCATGGCATACGCGGCCTCCGGAATCATGGGGAGGTAGAGCGTGACGCGGTCGCCCTTTTCTACGCCGTGCGCCTTCAGGACGTTGGCCAGGCGCGACACCTCGCGGTGCAAGTCGTTGTAGGTGATGTGCTGGGCGGAATCGGTTGCGGGGTCGTCCGGCTCAAAGATGAGTGCGGTCTGGTCGCCGCGCGCGTCCAGGTGGCGGTCGACGGCGTTGTGGCACGCATTGGTGACGCCGCCTTCGTACCACGCAATGGAGACATCGCCCGGCGCATACGACACATTCTTGACCGTATCGTACGGTTCAAACCAGTCGATGCGGTCGGCCTGCTCGTCCCAAAATGCCTCGTTATCTTCGATCGAGCGGCGGTACAGGGCGTCGTATTCGGCTTCCGAACCAATGTGGGCGTCGGCGCGGAATGCGTCGGAAGGCGGGTAGCGGTCGTCACGTCCGGAATAGGCCGCGGTAACCTGTGCATCTTGATCAGCCATAACGTCAGGGGATCAGTCGGTACAATCGATTGATTACTATTCAGCAATACTTGCTGAGGAAGCACCACGTACGTGGTTGTATTTGCGTGCTGTGGACTGCTCAAGGCAAGTTGGCCTTGAATTGTCAACCAAAACGTAATAAATGAGGGGTGTGAAATGCAAGCGCTTCCAGAAAATAAACGAAGTGTGGATGTGTGACGGGCGTCGCAGGCGGATCTTGACCTCCTAGGCAAGTTACAGCCGACACGATGGGCGGGCGCTCTGCCGCAATGCACGATGTTGATAAGAGGCTCGCGGCTTCAGCCCCGGGTTCGCGCAGATGCCTGCATTTGAAGTAGCGTCTAGTAGCGTCTACACGTCCTCGCGCGTCACGCCTTCGATGCCAAGGACGAAGTCCGGGCCAAACGCCGTGGCGGGCGTGTGAAATCCTCGCAGCGTGTCCTCCACAACGCGTTGCGCAGCGGCAACGGCCGTCCGTGCGGTAAAGGCGTAGCCATCGGGCCCATGGAGCCGGGCCGTAACGGTACGCTCGCCCGCCGTGGCCTGGGCCCAGACGTGCACCGACCCCGCGGCGCGCTCGTCGGGTGTGGGCCCCGCGGGTAGTGCCTGCACCGCCCGGTCAAGCAGGTGTTGAACGGCGCTGCTCTGCAGGAGCGGTTCGAGTGGCTGGCTCCATTGCAGCAGCCGGCGTGCCAGGGCTGGAAGTTGGGTGTAGGCGGTAATGTTGGGGATGCCGGTGGTACGGTAGGCGGTGGCCAGGTCGCCCCACGGAATGGTGGTGACCGTACGCGGCCCGCGCCCAAAGTCGACCGTGCGGGTGCGCGACCCGGCGGGAATGGGCATCAGCGCCCCGTTGCGGCGGACCTGCCCCGGCGCCCCGAGCTGTCGCAGGGCCGTGCGTGCGGTGCCGCGCGAGATGCGCCCCAATCCGGCAAATGCAATATCCAGCGCCGTGGCCTCGGGCAGTTGATCCGACACGTACGCCGCGAGGCAGTCGGTGGGTACCACATCGAAGCCAACGGCCGGAAGCAACGCAATCCCTGCCGCGCGGGCCGCGTCGTCCTCGGCCGCCAACGCCTCCAGCACCGGAATCTCGCCGGTGATGTCGAGGTAATGCGTCCCGGTGGCGAGGCACGCGGCCACCATGGGCGGTGAGGTATCCTGGAAGGGGCCGGCGCAATGAATGACGCACTGCACATCCTCCAGCATGGCCCGCAGCCCTTCAGCGTCATCCAGCGCAACCGCCCGGTACGAGAGGTCCCAGCGGCCGGCCAGCGCCTGCACCTTGGCTGCGTTGCGCCCCGCGAGCACCGGGTGGAGGCCCTCCGCAACGGCCTGTTCTGTGATGAGTGTCCCCGTGTAGCCGTACGCGCCGTAGATAAGAATCATAACCCAAGCCCTATGCGATAAAGAAAAAAGTGGCAACGAGCGGAGCGCTTCACGGGCTCCGCGGATTTCATAGCGCGCCTATATCGGCGCCGGTATATTACCACGTCATTGCATGTTGCACTTATCGCCCGTCTGCTATGTTCGACGCTTCGGAATACACCGCCCGCCGCCGTACCCTTCTCGACACGCTAGACGAAGGCCTGGTGGTGCTGTTGGGCAACGGCCCAAGTCCGCAAAACTATGCCGACAACCTGTATCCCTTTTGGCAAGACAGCACCGTGATGTACTACGCGGGCGTCGATCGGCCCAAGGTGGCGGTGGCGCTGGATGTGGAGAGCGGTGCGGTGACGCTCTACGGCGACGATCCGAGCTTGGATGATGTGGTGTGGATGGGGCCGCAGCCCGCGCTGGAGGACCGCGCCGCCCGGGCTGGCATCGAGGCGACGGCGCCGTGGGCGCAGCTGGCCGCTGATGTGCAAACGGCACAGGCCGGCGGACGAACCGTGCACCTCCTTCCGCCCTACCGCGCCGCCCACCGCCAGACGTGGGCCAATCTGTTGGCCGTAGCGCCCGCGGCGGTCGACGAGCACGTCTCCGAGCCACTCATTCGGGCGGTCGTCGCGCAGCGCTCGGTGAAGTCTGCTGCCGAGGTGACCGAGATTGAGCGCGCCGTACGCACCACCGCACGCATGCACACCACCGCCATGCGCATGGCGGCCCCCGGCGTGCACGAGCGCACCATTGCCGGACGCCTGGAGGGCATCGCGCGCGCTTCGGGCGGACGCCTGGCGTTTTCGATGACGTGCTCGGTACACGGCGAGGTGCTGCACAATCATCACCAGACGGACACGCTGGCCGATGGCGACCTGCTGCTCGTGGATGCGGGCGCCACTGCGCCGTCGTACTACGCGGGCGACATCACCCGCACTATGCCCGTAAGCGGAGCGTTTACGACCAAGCAGCGCGCCATCTACGAGGCGGTGCTCGCGGCGCAACACACGGCGCTCGCACAGCTTCGTCCGGGCGTGCCCTTCCGCGACGTACACCTGGCTGCGGCCCGCACGCTCACCGAACACCTCCAATCCATTGGTCTCATGATGGGCGACGTAGAGGCCTCGGTGCAGGCCGGCGCGCACGCGCTGTTCTTTCCGCACGGATTGGGCCACATGATGGGCCTCGACGTGCACGACATGGAGGGCCTGGGCGAGGCATACGTGGGCTACACCGAGGCGTACACGCGCAGCGAGCAATTTGGCTTGAGCGCGCTACGCTTGGCGCGGCCCCTGGCCGAGGGTTTTGTGGTGACGGTGGAGCCCGGCTGTTACTTCATCCCGGCGCTCATCGACCGCTGGAAGGCCGACGACCGGCACACGTCGTTCATCAACTACGGCGCGGTGGAGGCCTTTCGCTCCCTGGGCGGCGTGCGCATCGAGGACGACGTGCTCATCACATCTGACGGCTACCGCGTGCTGGGCCCGCCCATCCCCAAGGCGCCGGAGGAGGTGCTGGCGGAAATGGAACGCGCCGTTGAACCCGCCACGGAGTGACCATGCCGCAGCCGATCGGATTGTTGTGGAGCGGCGGCAAGGATAGCGCCTGGATGCTGCGCGCGCTGCGGGCGGCCTCCGAGTGGATCCCCGCGGGATTACTAGTAACCGTAACGACGGACGATGCAGTGCAGGCGCACGGTACGCCGCTGCCGCTCATCCGGGCGCAGGCGTCGGCTGTGGGCCTGCCGCTGACGGTGATGCGCGTGCCCGATGCGCCTACGAACGCGCAATACGAACAGGCCCTTGATGCGGCGCTCGATGAATGGCGGGCGGCGGGGGTTGAAGATGTGGCCGTTGGCGATTTGTACCTGGAGGATGTGCGGCGCTATCGCGAGGCGCTGCTCACCCGCCTTGGCATGACGCCCCACGTTCCGCTGTGGGGCACCGACACGGAAGCGCTGGCCAAGGCCGTCGTCCAAACGCATCGCGCGGTTATCACCAGCGTCGATACCATACAGCTCGATGCGTCGTTTGCCGGACGTCCGTACGATGCGGCCCTGCTCGATGCCCTGCCGGACACCGTCGATCCGTGCGGCGAAGACGGGGCCTTCCACACGTTTGTGCTCGACGGGCCCGCGTTTCACCACCCGGTGCCCGTCATGGTTCGCAGCGCGCACGGCACCGGCCGGATGCGCTACGCCACCCTCCGTGCCCTCGGCTAAGCGCCCGCGGCCAAGCGGCTTGTGGAGGCTACAGCCAGCCGTTGGCCGCCAAGATGGCCACCACCAGAACGGCCAGCGCGGTCGTCCACAGCAGCAGCGCCCACCGCGTGGCTTGCCGGGCCTTTTGGGCTTCGTACCACGTGCCGGGCCGAATGCCCTGGGCCAAGAAAGTGCCTACCGCGGCAAGGTTAACCCCCACCACGTTCGTCGTGAGCAGGAGACCGGTGTGGCCCGCCAGCGTCCATTGCGCGCTGCCCAGCAGTAGCCCGAGCACCACCAGCGGCGGCATCAGCGCAACGGCGACCATCACGCCCACCAGGGCCGTCGAGAGGCCGCGCGTGGTAGAGAGCGCCCCGGCGATGCCCGCCGCCAGGGCCAAGAGCACATCGCTGAGGCCCACCTGCGTCCGCGCACTGATTTCCCCAATGGAAGCATCTACGGGGATGGCCATGCCCAACGCCCACGACAGCCCGAACGCAAGCAAAAGGCCCAGCAGGTTGACCTGCGTCGCCCGTTTCAGCAGCTCGCGGTCGGCGAGGGTGGTGCCCAGCGCCAGCGCGATGTTGGGACCGATGAGGGGCGCGATGACCATCGCGCCGATCACGACGGCTACGCTGTCACGTAAAATGCCCGCGGCGGCAACGATGGTAGAGAGGACGACGAGCGCGAAATGCACCGGCGTAACGGAGACCGCTTCGCTGAGGTCGGCATACAGCTCCTCGCGGTTGATGCGAGACGTGGCGGTGTCTTCATCCTCGGGGGCCTCATCCGCTAGCTCCGGACGCGGCAGCGTGGCATTCACGGTGCTCACCACGACGCGCACATCGGGACCCGCGTGGTGCTCCAGGTGGTCGAGGGCGGCTTCGCTGTAGCGCGCATCGACCAAGAGCCGTGCGAGCTGTCGATCGTCGCCTGTTAGGTTGAGCGTGCGGCGGTCGATGAGGTCCACGTCCGCGGGCCAGGTACGGGTGATGCGGTCGAGGGCATCGGGTGCGGCGTACACGTCGAGGAGGCGAAGGGCCACGGCAGCGGAGCGGAGGAGGCACGTTGGTTAGGAGCGCGTGCGCCGTGTACGCGTGGGTTGGCGTGGCGTTGCGCGGGGACGTGCGGTCCGGTCGCGGTGCTGGCGCGGCCGCCGGCCGGGCGATACCGGTACCCGCGGCAAGGGCGGAGGCGGATCGCGGCGTGGCGGGCCGTCATCGTCGGGCGGATCGTTGCGGCGCCGGTTGATGAGCTCCAGCACGTAGAGTCCCATCACAAACGGCAGCGCACTCAGGAACAGAACAGCAAGCTCCAGCATGGAGAACCTCTGCAAGCATTGAACAACCGTCAATCAACTATGCGGTAATGTACGTTCACCCGTCGTTAAAAGTCACGTCCCGCACCCATGCATCACATAAATGTTGAGATCAAGGCGCGCTGCAACGACCTTGCGCAGCCGCGGGCCTACCTGGAGCACGCCGGGGCGCGCTTCGTGGGCGAAGATCATCAGGTAGACACCTACTTCCGGAACGAAACGGGCCGCCTCAAACTGCGCGAGGGCACGATCGAGACGAACCTCATTTACTACCAGCGCGCCGATCGGGCCGGCCCGAAGTCCTCTGATGTTCACCGGATGCAGCCGGAAGATCCCGCGGCCCTGAAGGCTGTGCTGTCCGCTGCTTTGGGCGTGTGGGTGGTGGTCGATAAGCGGCGGGCCATCTACTTCATCGACAACGTCAAATTTCACTTGGATCGCGTGCACGGGCTGGGCACCTTCGTGGAGATCGAAGCAACCGCCGAGACGAGCACGGCCGATCCGGCCACCCTGCGGGCACAGTGCCAGCAGCACCTGGACGCCCTGGGCATCGCCGACGACCAACTCGTGGCCGCTTCATACAGCGACCTGGTTGCTTCCACGACCGAATAGGTAGAGGCCCAGGCGTGCGTAGCCGCGGCCCTGCCGGGAACGATCCGCGAAGGGCGGCGACCAGCGCCTAAGCAGCGCCCAGGTCGGGCCGCTCGATGGCATCGGGGCTGCCCTGCACAAACGCTTGCGCCCGTTCCACCATGTTGGCGCTGCCAATGAAAAGGGGCGTGCGCTCGTGCAGCGCCTCGGGCGTTTTCTCCAAGATGCGCTGGCGCCCATCCGACGCCTTGCCGCCGGCCTGCTCCACAATCATGGCCATCGGGTTGGCCTCGTACATGAGTCGGAGCTTACCGTCGGGGCTGCCCTTGGTGGCTGGGTACATGTAGATGCCGCCCTTCATCAGATTCCGGTGGAAGTCGGAAACGAACGAGCCGATGTAGCGCGTCTTGGCGGGGCGGCCGGTTTGCGGATCGTGCTCTTGCAGCCAGTCGAGGTACTGGCGCAGGCCCTCCTCAAAGGAATGGTAGTAGCCCGCGTTGATGGAGAAGATGCGTCCGCGTTTGGGGGTTTTGATGTTGGGGTGCGACAGCAAAAACTCGCCGATGGAGGGATCGAGTGTAAAGCCGTTCACGCCGTTGCCCGTGGTGTACACCAGCATGGTCGAAGAGCCATACACCACGTAGCCCGCCGCCACCTGCTCGGTGCCCGGCTGCAGGGCCGCGTCTACGCTTACGTCCGAGGGGCTCGTTTGGCGCGGGAGCCGGTAGATGCTGAAGATAGTGCCCACGGAGACGTTAACGTCGATGTTGGAAGACCCATCCAGCGGATCCATGAGGACGATGTAGTCGCCCGGCTCGTCGCCCGCCGGGTCGCGCGTGGTAAGCGGAATGGCCTCGGCGTGCTCCTCCGATCCAATCAGGCAGCACTCGCCCCCGCGCCGCAGCGCCTGTACAAACTCGCGGTGGGCCAGGGCATCCATCTTTTGCTGTACCTCGCCCTGCACGTTTTTCTTTCCGGTGTCGCCGTAGATGTCGAGCAACCCCGCCTTGCGCATATCGCGGTTTACGATCTTTGCGGCAAGGCTAATGTCGCGCAGCAGCCGCGAGAACGCGCCCGTGGAATGGGCAAAGCGATCCTGCTGATCCAGGATGAAATGCTCAAGGGTGCGAAATTCGTCTTGATCGGTGTGCACGTCGTGCGCTGTGGGGGCGCGGTTGTTCGAATCTGTGGATGAGGTGTCGGCCATGCAAGAAATCCCTCCGCCTGTGGGGCGTCTGACAAGTGTGCGGTTATGCCATCGGTGCACCTACAGCATCGGAACTACGGGGCATACTGTAAAGGCGTTCTTATGAAACCGCTTCCAAGGGTGCCGTTCCAATCGGGGGCTGTGCAGGGCAATTGCATGAGCAATCGTGAATCCGCCCTGAGCGCTCCGAAGGCGGCTCCTGCTTCTGAGGCATGCTGTCGTCGTTTTGCAAATCACTCCTGAACGGCGCCAGCACGAATAAGCAATTTTGATGCAGCGGCCCTGTACCTCTTGGAAGGGCCAAGATCCGCAGTCGTGCGTATGTCTTCGTACATGAAGATCGTACCACGGGTATGACCTCCGGCCCCACCAGTGGCATGACCTTCGGCCCCCGCGTCATTCACGTGCGTTCATTCCTCGCGATGACAAGGAGGATACTGCTTTTTTTGTGCGTTGAGCGTGCAGATGCGCAATTCCACCCAAACGCTCATTTGAACCATCGACGTTTAAGCCTTCAGCCAACCATTCGTGCCATTGCGAGCGAACGATGTGAGCGCGGGACGTTGAAATTGATGCGATTGCCTTGGGGGGCTGTGCACAGTATTCGACGAACAAGCGCTTCCAGCCAAAGTACATCGGTAATGGTTTCGTCATCCGTTCTCATTTCTATCCTTCCACCCTGTTATGACCAACGCCCGCCCCAGCACGCCGCCCCCCTCCAACGAACCGGTGCGCGCCTATGCGCCCGGTAGCGATGCGCGCGCCGCCTTACAGCAGCGCCTCCGCGAACTGCGCGGCCAACGCGTGGACGTGCCGGCCATCATTGGCGGCGAGGCGGTGTTTACCGGGGCCACGACCGAGATGGTGGTGCCGCATGAGCATAGCCACGTGCTGGGCGAATTTCACCACGCCGGTGCCGATGAGGTAGCGCAGGCCATTGACGCGGCCCAAGCCGCGAAAGGCGAGTGGGCGGCGATGGATTTTGCCGACCGGGCTGCGATCTTTTTGCGCGCGGCCGACCTGCTTGCGGGTCCGTGGCGCGACACGCTCAACGCGGCCACCATGCTGGGCCAAAGCAAAAACGCGCATCAGGCCGAGATAGACGCGGCGTGCGAGCTGATCGACTTTTTCCGCTTCAACGTGCACTATGCCGAGCAGCTCTACGCCGAGCAGCCCAACAGCCCCGGCGCAGCGTGGAACCAGATGCAGTATCGCCCGCTGGAGGGCTTCGTGCTGGCGGTTACGCCGTTCAACTTCACCTCCATCCAGGGCAACTTGCCCACGGCCCCCGCGCTGATGGGCAACACGGTGTTGTGGAAGCCCTCGGAGCGGGCAACCTACGCGGCGTACTTTCTCTACAAGTTGCTGGAGGAAGCGGGCCTGCCGGACGGTGTAATTAACTTTTTGCCGGCCGAAAACGGGGCCGATGTGGGCGATCCGGCCCTGGCGTCGGAGCACTTCGCGGGGCTTCACTTTACGGGGTCGGCCGGGACGTTCAACCACCTCTGGTCGTCCATCGGGGAGCGCCTTCCCACCTATCGCACCTATCCCACCATTGTGGGCGAGACGGGCGGCAAGGACTTCATCGTGGCGCATGCAAGCGCCGATGTGGATGCGGTGGCCACGGCCATCGTGCGGGGCAGCTTTGAATACCAGGGCCAAAAGTGCTCCGCCTCGTCGCGGCTGTACATGCCGGCGTCCATCTGGCCGGAGATTCGTGCGGAGGTGGCCGCGCAGCTCGACACCATCACCACCGGGCCGCCAGAGGACTTCACGAACTTCGTGAACGCCGTGATTGATCAGCGCGCGTTCGACGAGATCACGGCGTACATCGATGCGGCGGCGGCCAGCGACGATGCCGAGATTATCATGGGCGGCGCGTACGACGACAGTGACGGCTACTTCATCGAACCCACCGTCATTCAGGCGCACGATCCGCACTACGCCACGATGGAAGAAGAAATCTTCGGTCCGGTGACGACCGTCTACGTGTACCCGGACGACGATTTTGCGGGAACGCTTGATCTTGTGGACGAGACGTCGCCGTATGCACTCACGGGGGCCATTTTTGCACGCGACCGCGCGGTCATTCGTCAGGCGATGGACCGCCTGGAACAGGCCGCGGGCAACTTCTACATCAACGACAAGCCCACGGGCGCCGTGGTCGGGCAGCAGCCCTTTGGCGGGGCGCGCCGCTCGGGCACCAACGACAAGGCCGGCTCGTGGCTCAACCTGGTCCGCTGGGTCTCGCCGCGCGCGATCAAAGAGACGTTTACGCCGGCTACGCACTACAGCTATCCGTGGAACGCACCGGACGCTGCGTAGCCCCTTCCGGCATCATTCGACAGCCCCCACAGGCGGCTATGTCTGTTTCCTCCTCCGAACTTGAAGCCCTCATCGCCCTCCTCGACGACAGCGACCGGGCCGTGCAGGAGGCCGTAGAGGCGCGGTTCAACGAGCTGGGCCGCGCGGCGCTGCCGGCCCTGCGCGCCGCCCGCGAGCGTGTCGATGCCGGGTTGGCCGATCGGGTGGAGGCGCTGGCCCGGCGGCTGCACTGGCAGTCGGTGCGCGACGCCTGGCACGCGGTGATGGAGCAGGCGCCGGTGGACCTGGAGCGGGCGACGTTTTTGCTCGCGCTCTATCGCTTTCCCGACCTCGACATCGGCGCGTATCAGCAGCGCCTCGACCGTCTCGCCGAGGCGGTGCGGCCGCGGGTCGAGCAGGCGCAGGGCGTGCGGCGGGCCGCGATCATCGCACGGTT
This sequence comes from Salisaeta longa DSM 21114, assembly GCF_000419585.1. Lineage (NCBI taxonomy): Bacteria > Pseudomonadati > Rhodothermota > Rhodothermia > Rhodothermales > Salisaetaceae > Salisaeta > Salisaeta longa. Next base: position 1,153,056 of record NZ_ATTH01000001.1, on the reverse strand, counting down.
TCTGTTTGACGAGCAAGGCTTTCAGGGCAACCGGCGCCACTACTTCGACGCCAACAACAGCTACATCAACCGGGTGCTCGACCGCCAGCTCGGCATCCCCATCAGCCTGTCGGTGCTCTTCTTGCTCGTGGCGCAGCGGCTCAACGTACCGGTGTACGGCGTCAACCTCCCGGCGCACTTCCTCGTGAAGTACATGGGGCCGGGCGGCGATGCGTTTTTCGACCCCTTCAGCGAGGGCGAGCGCGTCACGCAGCAGGCGTGCATGCGCTTTTTGGTGCAAGCCGGCGTCGAGCCTACGGCCGAGCACTTCCAAGCGGCCGATCCGCAGGCTATTGTGCTGCGGATGGCGCGCAACCTGCTGATCATCGCGCAAGAGAACGATCAGCCGCGGATGACGCGCGACCTGCGGGCGCTGATGGCGCCGTACGATCCGGATGTGGCGCGGCTGGAATAGCGCTCGCGGCACATCTGTGATCCACGCCGGGCCCTTCAGCACCCGATGGGTTACCGTTTGGGCACCACCTGCCCTTGCGGCGTGATTTGCTCGTTGGGGCCGGGCGGGCTGGTGGGAAAGTCGCCGAGCGGGATGGCCGGATCACGATCCTTTGGCACGTAGTGCGTGTGGCCGCCGTGTGGCACCTCGGTGTACGGCTGGTTGGGGAACGGATTGACGACCTGGCTCAGCAAGAGCGCGAGAAAGATGACGAGCGCCGCGCCGAATACCCAGCGGCGCCACGAGCGGTCGACGTTGCCTGTGGCTTCTTCCGACATGAAGCGTCTTCGTTTTTCGAACAAACCCCGAAGCCTGTAGCGCACCGCTCAGGCCTCAATAACACCGTTCACAAGCCCCAATAGATCCCGCGCCAGCCGCGGCCGCCGCGGGGCTCCATTATTCTTCAAACCGGTACACGCCGTGGATGCCGTCGATGCGCTTTAGGCGCTCCATCAAGCGGCGCAGGTGCTCCAGGTCGCTCACGTGCAGCACCACCGTACCCGAGAAGATGCCATCCTCCGAGTCGATCGTGATGGAACGGATGTTCGTCTTCAAGTTCTTGGAGATGACGGTGGTGATGTCGTTCACCATCGCCACCCGATCCTCGCCCATGATGCGCAGCGCAGAGATGAACTGCACATCCTTTTGGCGGCTCCAATCCACATCCAGGATGCGGTCGGGGTGGTTGGAGAGCAGGTCGGGCGCGTTGCCACAGTTGGACCGATGGATGTTGATGGTGCCGCTTTTGCTCACAAAGCCGAACACCTCGTCGCCGGGAATGGGGTTGCAGCACGACGCATAATTGACGGCGATGTCGGTCTGCAGCTCCCCATCGATGAGCAACGCCTGCTGGCCGGTGGTTTTGGCAGCATCCAGAAATTTCTCGTAGCGCTCGCGCAGCGATTGCTCGTCGGGGATGCCATCATCGGTGGGCGTCTCGCCGCCCGGACCGTTTTTGATGCGGTCGATGAGCTCCTCGGGATCGTAGAGGCCGCTTCCAATTTCGTAGAAGAGCTGCTGCAGGTCCGGAAATTTGAGTTCGTGGGCCACGTCCTGCAGGTCTTGGTCGCTAATTTCGATGCGCGCGCGGCTGGCCTTTTTCTCCCAGATCTCGCGGCCCAGGTCGGCGGTTTTGCGGCGCTCCTCGTTGGCCCAGTGCCGCACCTGGCTGCGCGCCTTGTGCGTCACCACGAAGTTGATCCAGTCGGGGTTGGGCCGCTGCTTCTTCGATGTGATGACCTCCACCTGATCGCCGCTTTGCAGCTCGTGCGAGAGGGGCACCATCTTGCCATTCACCTTGGCCCCAATGCACTGCATGCCCACTTCGGTATGCACCTTAAAGGCAAAATCGACGGGCGTCGCGCCGCGCGGCAGCGTCATGAGGTCGCCCTTTGGGGTAAAGACGTAAATTTCCTCGTCGTAGAGGTTGAGCCGAAATTCCTTTACAAACTCGGTGGCTTGCTCCGGCTTCGGATTTTCGAGGAGGTCGCGCACCCATTCCAGGAATTGCTCCATCTCCTCATCCACATTCTTTTTGCCCTCCTTGTACTTCCAGTGGGCCGCCACGCCCTTCTCGGCAACCTCGTGCATCTCGCGGGTTCGAATTTGAACCTCCACGCGTCGTCCGCCGGGCCCCAGCACGGTCGTGTGCAGGCTCTGGTAGCCGTTGCCCTTGGGCACCGAGATGAAGTCGCGAAAGCGCTCCGGCAGCGGCTTGTACAGGTCCGTTACGATGGAGTACACCCGCCAGCAGTCTTCCTTGCCGGCGTCGCCGTCGAGCACGATGCGGATGGCAAAGATGTCGTAGATTTCGTCGAGCGGCTTGTTTTGCCGCTTCATCTTGCGATGGATGGACGTGATGTTTTTCACCCGCCCGTAGATTTCTGCGGTGAAGCCGTCGCTGGTCAGTTGGTCGCGCAGCGGCTCGATGAAGCGGTGGATGTAGGCCTCGCGTTCCTCGGCCATGCGCTCCAGGTAGGCCGTAATGTGGTGGTACGCATCGGGGTCAAGCACCTTCAGCGAAAGGTCTTCCATCTCGCTTTTTACCGGATAGAGCCCGAACCGGTGCGCCAGCGGCGCGAACAGCTCCATGGTTTCGCTGGCTTTGCGGAGCTGCTTCTCGCGGGGGAGCGCCTCGATGGTGCGCATGTTGTGCAGGCGGTCGGCAAACTTCACAAGGATGACGCGCAGGTCGGCGGCCATCGACAGCATGAGCTTGCGCACGTTCTCGGCCTGGCCCAGCTCGCGACTAGAAAAAACGCCACTGATTTTGGTGAGCCCGTCGATGATGGTTTCCATCGTCTCGCCAAACTCCTCGCGGATGAAGTCGAGGGACACCTCGGTGTCTTCAACCACGTCGTGCAGGAGCGCCGCCGCCACGCTCATGTCGTCCAGCCCAATGTCTTCGGCCACGATGCGTGCGACAGCGAGCGGGTGGCTGACGTAGCGCTCGCCCGACGCCCGCCAGTCGTTGCGGTGGGCCCAGTAGCTAATGGCGAACGCCCGGCGGATGCGATCCTCGTCGACCACCGGGAGATGCGTACGACAGGCCACGAGCAAATCTTGGAGCGCATCCTCGTAGGTCGGGTCGACATCCAGGTCGTCGCGCTCGAGGATAGAAGAAGCGTGGATCATGGGGAAGCGGACGGTTCACAAAGCGCCAGTGGATAGCCATGAACGCCGCCAGTGGTGGAGGGTTCACGCCAGCACCACATAGCAGCGCCCCGGTCAAAGCCAAACGGCCGACCGGGGCGCGCGGGTTGCACGGACGTTGTTGTTAGGCGTGCATTGTTGTTGGGCGCGCATTCGCGCTAGCCGTCATCGCGGCCGGTGCGCCCGCGTGAGGACGTATCGCGTCGGCTGCCGCCGCGCGAGGCGTTATTGTCATCACGCTGTACGGTGCGCCGTCCGCTGCTGCGTGATGACCGCTGCGAAGAGCGGTTGCGAGAGTAATCGTAATCGCGTCCAGACGAGCGCCGCGCGCGATCTGTTCGTGCGCTTCGGGAGCCGTCATAGCCGCGGTAGCGGCCGTTGGCGTGCCGGAAGAAGGAGGGGCGTCGCCGCTCATAGCGATCGTAATGCCTCCGGTCGTACTGCCGGTAGTAGTAGCGCTCGGCCGCGTCGACGGAGTTGAAGTCCGGAACGCGTACCTGGACTCGTGAGAAGTCGATGGTACGCTCGCGGTCGGGCAAGCGAATCGTGCGCGTGTCGTCGTCGGAGCGGTGGCCGGTGTCGCCGGCGGCCCCGCGCCCGGTGCGGTCGCGGCCCGTGCGCGGATCATCATTGGTGGGCGGCTGCGGACGCGGGCGCTCCAGGGGCTTGCGGCGGGCAGGCGCTTCGCCCCGGCCCGTACGCGGCGCAGTGCCCCGGCCGGTGCGTGGATTGTCGTTGTCGTCGCGTCGGCCTACGGGAGACCGCTGCGGCACGTCGCGGCGCGCCGGCGCACGGCCCACGCGGCCCCGATTATCGTCTCCATCGCGGCGCCCACTATCCATGCGGCGGTCAATGTCGCGGTCTGCAATCGGTCGGCGCACCGGGTCGTCGGTCGCCCGGCGCCCGTCCAAGTTCTGGCGCCCAATGTCCGTGCGCGGCTGATACGTCCGATCGTCGTAGGAGCGGCGGGCATAGTAGCGCGTCCGGTACCGATCGCTATACGGCGCGTAGTAGCCTCCATAGTAGGAGTCGTAATAGTTGCCGTAGTAGCCGTCATAGAACCCATCGTAGTAGCCATCGGCATACCCAATGCCGTACAGGCCCCGGTCGTAGTACCAGGGCGAGCTGTATCCATACGCAAAGCCAAACGAGAAGGGGCGTGTGTAGAGGCTTATGCCGTAGCGCACGTTCCAAAAGTTATGAACGCGGGCATCGTGAAACGCCATGTAGAACGTGGAGCGCGGAACGTACGGATCCCAGTACGGATCGACAAACCACGGGTCTCCAAACCACGCGTAGAAGAACTCCGAGTCGGCGTAGTAGTAGCGGCCCAGGAAGCGGATCTGTTCGCGATACTCCGCCTCCGAGATTGCACCCATCGATCGGCTAAAGTACACGTCGTAGGCATCCGTGGCCGGGTCGCCGGTGACGAGCGGGTCGGTCATCGGAGCAGATTGACGCGGGCGCTGGTTGTTGCGATCGGTGGCCCCCCTATCACCGCTCGGAGGCACGGCGCTGCGGTCGCTGTATGTAGGCGACGACGGCGCCCGATCCACGCTCGACAGCTGCGTGTAGCATCCGGTAAGCGCTACAGAAACGACAAGGAACGCGACAACACGTAGGTACTGCGGCATGGACGTCATGGCTTGCCCCGGGTCTATTAATTTATTCTTTGCAGCTATAACAGGCTGCTTCGCTAAATGTTCGGAAAGAACATCGGCCACCGCGAGTGGCGAGCGCGTGCCCGTTGCAATCGTAGCTGCAGCGCCCCTATACTTTGGGGTGGCTCACGTCTTTAGCCGAAAGAAGTCGGCAAAGCGTAACATTCTCCGTTCTCATGACCCACCTTGTTCAAACGCATGGCCAACGCCGTAACCCCCCGCGCCGATGACTACTCGCAATGGTACAACGACGTCGTTCGTAAAGGAAAGCTAGCGGACAACTCGCCTGCGCGCGGCTGCATGATTATTCGTCCCAACGGCATGGCGCTGTGGGAAAACATGCGAGATGCGCTCGACGGTATGTTTAAAGACACGGGCCACGAAAACTTCTACTTCCCAATCTTTATCCCCGAGCGCTTCATGGCGCGCGAAGCGGAGCACGTGGAAGGCTTTGCCAAGGAGTGCGCGGTGGTCACTCACTCGCGGCTCACCACCGATGACGACGGCAATCTGATCCCCGATCCGGCGTCGAAGCTCGGCGAAAACTATATCGTGCGCCCTACCTCCGAGACGATCATTTGGGACACGTACGGCGACTGGATTCAGTCGTACCGCGACCTGCCGCTCCTGTACAACCAGTGGGCCAACGTGGTGCGGTGGGAGATGCGTCCGCGTCTGTTCTTGCGCACGGCCGAGTTTCTCTGGCAGGAGGGCCACACCGCGCACGCCACCCGCGAGGAGGCGGTGGAAGAGGCCGAACGCATGCTCGATGTGTATGCCACGTTTGCCGAAGAGTACATGGCGATGCCGGTGATCCGCGGGCACAAGACGGAGAGCGAGCGCTTTCCTGGGGCCGTGGATACGCTGTGCATCGAGGCGCTCATGCAAGACGGCAAGGCGCTGCAGGCCGGCACCAGTCACTTCCTGGGGCAAAACTTTGCCAGGGCGTTCGACTGCACGTTCACCAACGAAAACAACGAGCAGGAATATGTGTGGGCCACGTCGTGGGGCGTCTCTACCCGGCTGATCGGCGGGCTCATCATGACGCACTCCGACGACCAGGGCCTCGTGCTACCGCCGAAGCTTGCGCCGCGTCAAGTCGTGATCGTGCCTATCTACTTCAACGACGCGCAGCGCGCGAAGGTGCTGGAGGCTTGTGAGCGCATCGAGCAGGAGCTCTCCGACGCGGGCATTTCCGTAAAGCTGGATGCCAGCGATGCCCAGAAGCCGGGGTGGAAGTTTGCCGAATACGAGCTGCAGGGCGTGCCGGTGCGGCTAGGAATTGGGCCGCGCGACCTGGAAAACAACAACGTGGAGCTGGCCCGCCGCGATACGCGCACGAAAGACATTGTGCCGCAGGACGGCCTGGCGCAGCGCATCAAGGATCTCCTGGAGACGATCCAGGACGATCTGCTGGCCGACGCGCGGGAGCGGCAGGCGGAGCAGACGACGACCGTGGACGACTACGAGACGTTCCAGGCGGTTATTGAAGACGAGGGCGGTTTTGTGTGGGCGCCGTGGGATGGCACGCCCGAAACCGAGGCCCGCATTCAGGACGAGACGGGGGCGACCATTCGCTGCATCCCGTTCGACCGTGATGAGACGCCGGGCACCGACATGGTCACGGGCAAGCCATCCGAGGGCCGCGTGCTGTTTGCGAAGGCCTACTAACGCCCAGCAGGTGTGCGATTTCATCATGCCGCAGGCCCTAAGCGGGCGCCCGTTAACTGGCGGGCGCCGCCTGCTGGAGCCGCGGGATGACGTCGCGCCCGATGCGCTGCACCTCTTCCAGCATGGGGCTGCACTGCACCAGCACCAAATCGAGGCCCACGTCGGCATACGCGCGGAGCTTTTCTTCGATTTGCGCCGGCGTGCCTACCAGGTCCGGGCGCAGCCCGCGATTGGACACCGAGTAATCTTTGAGGTCGACCGCGCTGTCGAGCTCCGAGTTGGCGATGAACTCCTCGTAGCTGTCGTAGCCTTCGGCGGCCGGGTCGATGGTGGTGATGCGCTCCACCTCGGCGCGGGCGTCGGCCTCGGTGTCGCGGCAAATCATGTAGGCCGCCATGCCAAAGCGCATGTCGTCCGGATCGTGGCCCGCGTCGGCCCGGCGGGCGCGCATGTCTTCGATGGCGGCGGCAATCTTCTCCACCGAGCCGCCGTGCATGAGGTAGTGGTCGCAGTTTTGGGCAATCATAGTGCGCCCCTTTTCCGACCCGCCGCCCGCGTAAATCGGCGGGCCTCCGGTTTGCACGGGCTTCGGCTCCAGCACCAGCCCCTCCGTCGTATAAAACTCGCCGTCAAGGGAGAAGCCGTCGCGGGTCCAGCCGCCTTTCATGATCTCCAGAAACTCGGATGACCGCTGATAGCGCGTGTCGTGGCCCAGCCACTGTCCGGCGTACATCTTCATCTCCTCCTCCCACCAGCCCGAGACGAGGTTGATTTCGAAGCGGCCGCCGGACATCCGGTCGATATTGGCGGCCATCTTGGCGACCACGGCCGGTTGGCGAAAGCCGGGCCGCAGCGCCGCCATGATGCGGATGCGTTGGGTTAGGGGGGCGAGCGCAGCCGCGGTGGTCCAGCACTCCAGGCTCGGCGCGTCGATCCCCTTGATGTCGTTCAGGTTCAGCTCGGCGATGAGCATGGTCGAGAAGCCCGCCGCGTCGGCAGCTTCGGCCACCCGGCGGTTGTAGGCGAAGGTCGGCTCCATGGCTTCGTCGGGGACGTTGCGGAGCCAGCCGCCAAAGATGGGAAGCCAGATGCCAAGATCAATCATGGACAAGAAAGAAGCAGATCAGAAGGTTAGGCAGGGGTGGGTTGGGCACGCAGCTCTTGCAGCACGGGGCGCAGGTAGGGCCACACGGTGTTGGCAATGCGGCGGTGCCCGGCCGCGTTGGGGTGGATGCCATCCGGCTGCATGTAGGCATCGACGCCGCCCACGCCTTTCAGGATGAACGGAATGAGCGTGACGCCCTTTCGAGAGGCGGCTACCTCGGGGTAAAGCGCCTTAAAGCGCTGCGTGTAGGAGGGGCCCAGGTTCGGCGGAATTTGCATGCCGGCCAGGAGGACGCGCGCGTCGGGGTAGGCCGCGCGGGTGGTGTCGATGATGGCCCGCAAGTTTTCCTTCGTGCTTGTTAGGTCAACCCCGCGGAGGCCGTCGTTGCCGCCCAGCTCCAGGAGAAGCACGTCCACAGGTTTTTTCAGCAGCCACCCGATGCGCCGCAGCCCGCCGGCGGTGGTTTCGCCGCTGAGGCCCGCGTTCCGAATCGTGACGTCCCAGCCCAGCGAGTCGACGCGCTGCTGCAGGCGTGCCGGAAAGGACTGCTCGGAGGGGCGCGGAAGGCCGTAGCCGGCAGCGATGCTGTTGCCTAGCACCAGCACCTGCAGGGCGCTGCTGTCGGCCGGCGGGCGCGGCTGTTGCACAGGGGATGACGCGGCGGTGCTAGGCGACGATGGAGCGCCCTCCGTTGCGCGTGTCGTTGTGTCGTTAGTCGACGACGGATTGGAACGATCCAGTCCGCAGCCCGCGAGGGCAAGAACCGTAACCGCAATACACAGGTATAGGGCGCGTGGAATCATAGACACCGGCTGCTTGAGCAAAACGCACAGAGGAGCCCAACCGCTGATTGTTTTCCGAAGTTTCCCCATACGCGGCATGGCCGAGTCCCCCGTCCTTCACGTAGCGCATCTCACGAAATCGTTTCAGAGTGCCGGGCGCACGCTCACGGTGCTTGATGATGTAACCTTCGATGTGGCCGCGGGCGAGACGTGCGCCATCGTGGGGCCATCGGGCAGCGGAAAGACAACCCTGCTGGGATTGTGCGCGGGCCTCGATGCGCCCACCGCGGGGCGCGTGGCCATCAACGGCATCGACCTGGGACCGCTGGATGAGGACGAGCGGGCGGCGGTGCGCAACGAGCACGTGGGGTTTGTCTTCCAAACGTTTCGGCTGTTGCCCACGCTTACCGCCCTGGAGAACGTGATGGTGCCGGCCGAGCTGCGCGGTACCACGGGCATCAAGGCGCGGGCCACGGAGCTGCTCGATCAGGTAGGTTTGGGCGACCGGCTCGATCACTACCCCAGCCAGCTGTCGGGCGGCGAGCGTCAGCGGGTGTCGATGGCGCGGGCGTTCATCAACGAACCTCGGCTTCTCTTTGCCGACGAGCCCACCGGCAACCTCGACGTGGAGACCGCCGAGACGATTGAGGGGTTGCTGTTCGACCTAAACCGGAACGCAGGCACCACGCTCGTGCTGGTGACGCACAACCTCGACCTCGCCGCCCGCACGCAGCGCACGCTCAAGCTGCGCGGCGGAACGTTGGTCTCCAACGAGGCCCTGGCTGCATAGATCAATCGGCAGGCGACGCGACGCAGCGCACGCCGGGCCCGTCCACCGCTGAGGTCCACGTCGACACCGCGTAGCCTGCGGCCGTCATGGCACCTTGCAACGCCGCAGCAACATCCGCGGCCGCCGCGGCCGGGCACCACATAAACATCGTGGGGCCCGCTCCAGCAAACGACCCGCCCAGCGCGCCCGCCTGTAGCGCCGCCTGCTTGATGGCGGCAAATCCGGGGAGCAGGCGCTCCCGGTGCGGTTCGGCGAGCCCGTCGCGCAGTGCGCGGCCCACGAGCGGTAGATCGTTGGTGTAGCAGCCCGCCACAAGGCCGCCCAGGTCGGCCATTTGTTGCGTCGCCGTGCGAATGGGCACGGTAGGCGGCACGCAGGCGCGGGCATCGCGGGTGTTAATGGTTAGGGTGGGATGGGCCACCACGCAGCTCAGCCCGTCGGGCACCGGCAAGCGCAGCACATCAGGACGCTCCATGTCGCGCGTCAAGACGAGGCCGCCGTAGAGCGCCGGCGCCACGTTGTCCGGGTGCCAGTCGCCGCTCGCCACCGCTTCGCCGGCCAGGGCGTAGCGAAACGCCTCGTCGCGAGACAGCGGCGGATCGAGGAGCGCGCCCGCAGCCCAGACCCCCGCCACCGCCGAGGCCGCCGACCCGCCCAGGCCGGCACTCAGGGGAATGCCTTTATCGATGGAGACGGCGAGCCCGTGCGGCAGGTCGCGGGCCGCGCAGAGATCAAGCAAGCCTGCCGTCGCCGTGTTGTGTGCTGGATCGGTGGGCAGGCCCGTGGCGCCGGTAATAGCCTCGATGCGCACGCCGGGGCGCTCCGTGCGCCGGACGGTCACGCGGTCGTGCACGCCAATGGCGAGCACCTGCCCCAACACATCGTAGCCCACCGCCACATTGCCGATGGACGCCGGCGCGGCGGCGGTGGCTTGCAGCGGACGGGTGGGAGCACGAGCGGGCATCGGGGCGGGGGCGGTGGGGCAGGCAGACGAAAGCATAAATGCCCACCCGACAGTCCGGCCGACGTTCCGCTAAGACTACTGTTTCAAAAACCTTGTGGATGAGGCGTCTATGACATCCATCTGCCGGTTTTTAAGACGATGAGGCGACCGTATCCAACAGCCGATTGATTCCAAATCCACTACCCAAGAGCAACGGCTGGTCTCGGTCGGCCCGCGGATATTGGGGCGGATCACTGCTGATGGCTGCAAGACGCTCCAGTCGCCGCTGGGCTTTCGAACCGTTTACGCTTAAGGGCAGATGGTGGAGGAACGTTTCTTTGTTGAGGGTTCCGTTTCGAAAAAATGCAAAGGAGTCGTTGCTAGAAAACAGCGCATAGTTGGTGATGATGAATCGATCCTTGTGTCCGGTTCCGTGCTCATACCCTGATACGGTCACTTTTGCGTCGAGCTGCGGGCGGGCGGTGTGGAGATGGTGTTCGATGCGGTCGTAGATCTCATTGGGACTGATGCTCTTTTGCTCATACGCAGTCCACAAGTCGGTGATGAGCGTAATATGAACAGGATCGCTAATTTGCTCGGGCAAGAGGGCCAGCAGTAGCGCCCCAAGGTTCTCTTCGAACGTGTCGTCGGTAAACTGGCTGTAAGCGTATTTGTCGGCTACAACCAGTGCATTCAGCGGGCACCCGTGCTGCTGAAGGTGGGCCCATTGGAAGCGGTTGTTAGCTTCTGGCCCAACATCGATGTTGTGATGCTGGAACAGCCGGAGCCAGTTTTGTCCCAGATCATCGTACCGAAGAAACAAGAGCCCCGTTTGCTCGCGGAGATCTTCCACAGGAATCTCTTGGTTTTCGAACAGAAAGAGCGTGTATGGATCATCCACAGGAAGATTCGCAGGATCGGTAAATGTTTGCGTCACTCCAGGGCGTGCCTCGACGTGCCGCACCTGCCCGGTTTGAAATAAAAACCCCTGAAGGGGCGGGCGGCGCTGTAAGGTCTCTTGATCGACATCCACAACGAGCCGCGCGTTGCGCTGAAGAAAGCGAAACACGCTCTGCCAGACCTCCGGCTCGTCATCGAGCGGATCGGCCATGGGCTCGGGTTTGTTTTGCATCAGCTTCTCGATGAATGGGAGATCGACATACGCAGTTAGAAAGCGAGAGGGACGCATGTGCACGGATAGAAGTGGTGAATGGCCAGTGAACGATGCACGTCTGTAGACAATGCGGGCTGTTTGCGTTTGATGTCTTGAGGCAAAAAGCCGAGAGGCGTTTAGTTTTCTTGTCCGTACTTGAAAAGATCCATCATCAAGTCGGTGGCTTTGTCGAAAAAGCCCGGTCCCAACGGCTGACTTAGTTGCCCGTGGGTATCGATGGTAATCTCTTTAATCTTCGGTGTTTCTTCAATGTTATCGGTTTCTCCATCTTGTTCGCCGCGAAGGTAGAGAATGCCTGTGTGCTCGGGCGGGCACGCGCCGCGTGCCACAAGGTATTGGAGGCGGCGTGTCAGGTACTCACTGTGGGTTTCGACGACGACCTGAATGCCGCGGTCTACCATTTCGACGAAGAAGTCTGCGAGCTGCGCCTGCAAGTTGGGATGGAGGTTGGCTTCAGGTTCCTCGACAATGACGAGCGACGCCTGTTGAGTCGCAAAATTGATGATGAGGGGCAAAAGCTGTGCTGATCCAGCGCCAAGGTCTGCAAGATAACGCTTTTCGCCGTCGCGTATGACGTATGCTTCATACAAATCGGGGCCAACGGTATCGACGTGAAAAGACGAGCCAAGCTCGAAAGCTGCAAGCCACTTGTCGATGTATTCCGCTTTCGCATCGCCTTCCATTTCCTCTGCCTTGATCTCAAACGTTTGGAAGCGTTGCAGTAGTGGCGTTAGGGCATCGTTGGGGCCGTAAAATCGCTTCGGGCGGCCCCTATAGGTGGGAATATGCAGCGCATTCAAGGTCAGTCCCAAATCAATTTGCTCGATCAGCGGACCGATAACTTCCTCAAAGGCGCTCGCCCATGCGTCACGATGATGAGGCGAGACCCAATCAGGCACTTCATTGCGATCGATAACCTTCGCTACCGTGTCGTCGCCAATGTAGGGGAGAATAGAACGCACCGGGAAGGCACGGCGGCCGCGTGCGGGAACGTAAAAAGGAGCTGGAATACTCGAAGGACGTTCGCAAACGCCTTGTATTTCGTCGCTTGAGAAGCGCGCAGAGCCTTCTGGTTTGATGATCGAGCAATGATTGAGAACCGCCAAGGCCATTTCAAAAAGTGCAGGCTCAATCTCCCAGGTGGTGGTGCGGTCCTTGTGATGATAATGGTTTCGTAGAATGTTGGGCGCCGCTGCACCATGGGCTTTTCGTGCCATGGTCCGGTTTAGCCCGGGCGGTTTCATGCCCTCTCGAATAAACCCTTCGCCCTGATCGACGCCAAAGCTTACGGTAGCAAACGTAGGGGGCGGCGGAAAATGTTCGGAAAGGTCGGACATGGCTTCGGCAGATTCACGGTCGCTCGGAGCCTCTGGATCTGTCGTAGCGCTGCGGTCAGCCCGAGAGTTGCCGGTAGGCTTCGTGGGAGGAGGATTGGGGTCGGTCAACGCATGAGTTTCGCGAAAGACGCGCTGTGATGCTGAAGCCTCAGGCGGGTGCAAAGAAATGGTTCGATGCTTCAAAAAGGCGCGTTCCTCAACGTTCTCAAACCGTGAACGCACCTGAACATCATCGGACAACGCAAAACTGAAGTAACGGTCTGTTTCGCCACGTCCATCGCAATATTGAAGATCGTCCAGCGATGCCCTCACGAAAGCCTTGAGGCCAACCTCCAGCGCCGCATCGGGATCGTTTAAAAGCTCAGGGAACGTCCGCAGGCGGTGGTCGCCCGAGCCAAAGTTAAGGCTGTACAGAAGACGGCCCTCATGTGCCTCGTCGGTATCGAGAAGGCGGAACAGGTCGATGATGGTGCTCTTGCCCGAATTGTTCGGTCCAGTCACCACCGTGAGCCGATGAAGCGGCACCGTTGTGGCTGTGCGAAAGATCTTGAAGTTCTTGCAGTAGAGCTCTTGAATCATGAGCACCCTCGTAGCGGAGATGAGAACAGAATGTATGCGTAAATCTCAACAGATAACGTACGCCTTAACCGTGCGACCTGCAACCTGTGTTCGTGTGGATGGCTGTCGTATCGAAGGCATCGATGCCGGCGATTTTCAGTCTCCAGCTACAGGTCCGTTCGTGTTATAACTTAACATTGAATCGATCCCCAATCGACAGCGCGGTGCTGGCTCCGAGAAATCGAGTTTTCAGACGCCGCTTAGTGTTGCGAGTGTGAGTTGGTCAGAGAATACTCTTTGCGGTTTGTACATCGGTCGCATTTAGATATCCTTCATATTGCAATTGATGCAATCCTTGCATGATTGCTTCATCATCGTCGTTAGATTTCTCTGCAAAGTTCGCAAGGGCTCGCTGCTTGCTTCGCTTTATTTGTTTCTCTGAAAGTACACCATTTTCCCGCATTTCTTTGAGGTTTTGAAGCACCTCTCGAAGCTGTTCGATGCTCGGAAGAACAGCAGGCGATTGGTCGCTGCGTGAAAACGTTGGCGAGCTTTGCGTTCTGCCAGCCGAACTGCCAATGTGATCTTCAGACGCAGATGTACTGAGCGATGCGTCTTGATATGTCTTGAAAATATTCAATCTTATGCTGCCATCGCCTCAATTTCCTCCATTAGACGTTTGTATCGCGACTGCAGGGCTGCGGCCTGTTCGTCCTGCTCGGCCAGCGTGTCGCGGAGGGCCTGCTGATCGGCGGCGGTTTGCTGGAGGTCCTCGCGGATCTGGCGGATCAACTGCCGCTGCTGGGCCATGCTTTGGTCGATGGGCGCGAGAATCGTTTCCTTTGCCGATGCCACAATGCCCTGGCTCACCGAGTCGGTCGTGGAGCGCAGCCGGTCGACGAACGCATCCAGGGCGTTGAGGGCCTGCCGGTTGCTGGCAATCGTGCCGGCGTCGATGTAACGCGAGTCGGGTTCTGATCGCCCGCCGTCGCTGAGCAGCGCCGCGGCTCCGGCTCCGATGAGGAGGCCAATGCCGCCGGTGAGAATTCCTGCGCCGATGGCTCCGAGCACGCCCCCGGTTGCTCCCGCGATGCCTGCGAGTGCGCCCAGTCCGCCCCCGACGGCGGCTCCGGCGCGGCGATCTTCCAGTTCTTGTCGCGTCGGCCCACGCCGCGTCTGTTCCACCTGGAGCGTTTGTGCGCGGTTGGCGGCTTCGCGGCTCAGGTTCTGCAGCACGTCGCGCACCTCGCCTGCCAGTTCGGCGGAGGTGGCGTCGTAGGTATCCAGCAAGTCCTCAAAAGCGTTCTCCGTGGCGTCGCGCAGGGCCGAAACGCTGTCGCGCTGAAACCGCAGCGCCCGTTCGCGCAGGGCCGATGTGCTTGCTTCGTTGGCAATGGCCGACTTCAGCGAGCCGTTCAGGTAGTCGGCGCGCTCGCGGATGACGCCGTTGAGCCGCCGGGCAATCTGCTTCTGGCGCGTGCCCAGTTCGGCTTCGAGGTCGTTGCGCTTCTGCTGCAAGGCGTCCAACTGACTCTGGGCCGTTTGGAGGCGCTGTTCCACCACGCCTTTCTCTTCATCCAGCGCCGCCCGACGCTGCTGGATGGTGTCTTGAATGTGCCCAAGGTGCCGCTGGCCTTTCTGAACTTTGGTTTGAAGGAGCATGCCGCCGCGTCCTTTGGCCAGAAACTCCAGCAGTCCCTCCTCGAACGCGGGCAGACCGGTGCCTTTCAGATCCGCCGTGCGGCCCGACTGCTTTGCTTGGAGCGCGGGCTTGGCGGCCACGGGGTAGATGGTGGGGTTGGGCACGTGCTCTGCCAGCATCGACTCGATCCGCCGCAGCGCGTCTTCGCGGTCCGACGCGGGCACGTCGTCGATCTTGTTCACCACAAAGATCAGGTTGGCGATGCTGCGTTCCAGGATCTTGGTGTCCAGAAACTCGACCTCCGAGGCCGAGAGCGGCTGCATGGGGTCGAGCAGCATGATGACCGCATCGGCTTCCGCAAGGTACGAGTACGTGATGTCCTCGCGCCAGTGGTCGGGGTCGTTCACGCCGGGCGTGTCGACCAGCACGATGCCGTTGCCGGTAAACGGGTTGGGGTACCACACGCGCGTGACCTCGATGTCTTGCACGTCTTTGTTGGAACGCGACACGACGGCTTTGAGGGCCTTCGCTGGAGCGGTGTCCGAGAGGTCCATTTCATCGGACGCCCCGTCGCGGTAGAGCACCTCGGCCCGTGGCGTCTCGCCGTGGTCGAGCACGGTGACGCCCGCTGTGCAGATCATGGCACGGGAGGGGAAGACCGTCTCGCCCATGAGCGCGTTCAGGAAGGTGGACTTCCCCCGGTTGATTTCCCCAACGACGGCGACGCTGAGCTCTCCGTGACGGAGTTGCTCCTGAAGGGCTTCAACCGATTTTGTGGAAACGCCAGCCGACTCGGCAAAAGCGTGGTGGTCAGTGAGGAGGGACTGAAGGGTGGTACGGTATGTTGTGAGTTGCATACAGATAAAGCAACTGATTCAAAAAACACGAAAAAATAGTTAGGGCCCACCGAGCGCGTACACCGAGCCGTCGTTGCACTCGACAAACACGGTTCCCCCGGCGACTGCAGGCGACGAAAAGACCCAACTCCCTATCTCATATCGCCACTGCAGTTCGCCCGTGGGCGCCTCCAGGGCGTACACCGAGCCGTCATCACTCCCGACGAACACGGTTCCCCCGGCGACTGCAGGCGACGAACGGACCCAACTCCCTGTCTCATATCGCCACTGCAGTTCCCCCGTGAGCGCCTCCAGGGCGTACACTGAGCCGTCATTGCACCCGACGAACACGGTTCCCCCGGCGACTGCAGGCGACGAAAAGACCGAATCCTCTGTCTCATACCGCCACCGCAGTTCCCCCGTGAGCGCCTCCAGGGCGTACACTGAGCCGTCATTGCACCCGACGAACATGGTTTCCCCGGCGACTGCAGGCGACGAACGGACCCAACTCCCTGTCTCATATCGCCACTGCAGTTCCCCCGTTCGTGCCTCCAGGGCGTACACCGAGCCGTCGTCACTTCCGACGAACACGGTTCCCCCAGCGACTGCAGGCGACGAAAAGACCGAATCCTCTGTCTCATATCGCCACTGCAGTTCCCCCGTGAGCGCCTCCAGGGCGTACACTGAGCCGTCATTGCACCCGACGAACACGGTTCCCCCGGCGACTGCAGGCGACGAAAAGACCGAATCCTCTGTCTCATACCGCCACCGCAGTTCCCCCGTGAGCGCCTCCAGGGCGTACACTGAGCCGTCATTGCACCCGACGAACATGGTTTCCCCGGCGACTGCAGGCGACGAACGGACCCAACTCCCTGTCTCATATCGCCACTGCAGTTCCCCCGTTCGTGCCTCCAGGGCGTACACCGAGCCGTCGTCACTTCCGACGAACACGGTTCCCCCAGCGACTGCAGGCGACGAACGGACCTTGTCCTCTGTCTCATATCGCCATTGTATGTAGGGAGACGCAGCCAGCGTATTTAAACAATATTCATCAGTATACCCTGTCCTATTTCTAAATGAGTGTACGCCCGCGTAGATTAGTGAGTCGAGATCGGTAAGCTCCTGCCATGTCTTCGCCTGTTTATCCAGGGCTATGCTTTGGTGGTAGTGATTCGCCGCTTCAGCAAGATTTCCTTGCTCCCGGGCACGGTCTCCACGTTCAATATGGCGCTTTGCAGACCAGGCGTGTTTGATATCCAGCCCGTTGAGTGAATATATTGCGATGCCGAGCAAAACCAGCGCGATGGCAAGAGGCTCAAAAGGAGCCAATATGAGCCCTATGGCGCTCGGCACCGTGCCCGCGTAAAATACCACGGACATAGCTTTCCTATTCGCAAGGTGTGCTCCCCGTGCATCAAGCAGGCCGTCCTCAATATGGTCGCTGAAGGAATCAAGAGCATCATGGATTGCATGGATCCTCCAGAACGGCGTCCAGAAGGAGATATCGGCTTCCATCAGGTGATGAATGGTTTCCTCCACGGCCGGATGGTCCGGGTGCTGCTGCGCCAGATCCGGCGGTACGCGTCCCGCGTCGTCTACGTGAATCGCGTCAACGGCGGCCTTCCGCTCTTGAACCGCCTCCAAAATCGCTTCACTGCGGCGTGCCGAGGCATAAGCCCCCAGTGCGTGTAGCCGTGTCGCCAGCGCAAGCTTCTGATTGATCGTCAGCGCCGGGGCCGTGGCCGTGATTTCAGGCGATTCGAGAAGGGTCTGCTTCCCATAGAGCGAGCGGTACAGCGGTAGGATCGCATCAATCTGCTCGGCAATCTCTTGCCCACGCTCGGGAGAGATGCGCTTTTTCGTGAGGTCCCCTGCGGCGGCGGTCGCATCCTGAACCGCCTTTCGGTAGGCACGCTCCGTGTCTGCTTGTTCGGTCACCGTCTGCACGAGCGCATCGGTCTTGTCCCCAAACGGCGTGTAAGGTGCGACATACTGAAGAGCCGCCAGGTGCTGTTCGGCGTCAATGTAGCGATCGGCCTCAAGGCACGCCTCGATGTCTGCTTTCACCTCTTTCCATTCACGTGTTGCCCAGGCGTCGCGTTCGTCTTTCTGCTTCGCGACATAGGAACGGACCGACTCCGCCTTTTTTGCCGATAGTTCGGCTGGTTCAATGAGTGTGGGTAGCTTCTCAGAAATTTTTGCTGCATCAATCCACGCCTCGTTGTCTCGGTGCTGCTCCACCTGCGTGCAAAGCCGCGAGATCTCGGCACGCGCCTCATCCCGCCGGTCGATGCGTGCCGCCAGCGCTTCAATCGACGCATCGAGGTCGCCATCGTCCAGGGCCAGGCCCGACTTTTCGGCGCGAATGGCTTTTAACTGCTCCAATGCGGCATCGGGATCGTCTTCCGCACGTGCCATTGCCGCGTTGTATTGCGCGTTGAGCTCGTCTAGTGTATCGACTTGCGAGGAGAGATGCGTCTCGCACCGGCGAATGCCTTCCTCGGCAGGCGTTGGGTCGAGACCAGCGGCCTCTAGGATATCGAGCAGGTCGAAGTAGATGCGGTGGGCGCGGTCGTAGCGATTGTTGCCTTCCAAGGTGCGGGCCTCTGCAAACAAGGCTTTCTCGGGGTTGTCCTTTCGGGACAACAGGAGCTTGCCCCGCTCTTCTTCCGCCATGTGCTCCAGGCGCGTAGTGAGATCTTCAAAAGCCGCCTGCAAGTCAGGCTCGTCATGCGCCTGCGGGTGCAGCGACGCCAACGCAGAGATGCCGATCACCGGCGGCACCACAGCGCCGTCCCAGTGCTGCGGCAGGGCGATATCTTGGATGTACTCGATGAACTCCTCGCGCTCATCGGCCTCCACAAGGTCCATCTTGTTTGGGGCAACAATGCAGCGTTGCACCTGCTTCTGCACCTCGTTCATGAACTCGAACTCGGTGCGCTTGCCGCCGCCCTGCCGTGCGTCCATCAAGAGCAGCGCGATGTCGGCGGTGCGGGCTTCCTGCTCGGTAAAGCCCTGGTGGCGCGTAAACTCGTTGTTGACGCCGGGCGTGTCGACCAGTTCGATGCCCTGTTTGAGCCAATCGAGTGGAATCTCGATGATGACGCGCTCTACCTCGTTCGCACGTTCGCCTTCTTTCGTCCACATGCGAAGGAAGTCCTGAATCGTGCCCTTCTGCTTTTGAAGCGTGTTGAGCGTATCGCGGCGGCCCACGAACCGCGTCCAGAACGGCGGGTCATCTTCAAACAGCACAAGTTGCTCGCCGCCCGTCCGGTCGATGAAAATGTTGAACTCTCGTCCAAAGCGGATGCGTGTGGGGACGGCCGTCGTGGGGTCGACGGCAACGGACAAGATTTCTTCCCCAATGAGCGCGTTGAGCACCGTCGTTTTTCCTGCGCTGAACTCTCCGAAAACAGCTAAGCGTACCGGCGCCGTATGCAGATAGTCCAGGAGCGCATCAGTATCGAGGGTGTCAGAGCGGCGGGGAGATGAGTTGGACGTGGGCATGCAAAGATTTGCTAACTCAGAGAATAGACTTCAGTGTAGAATGTAAAGCACAGAGTAAGGGTTGTCAACTTTTGGAACGTTGTACTTACATCCATGACAAGAATGACCGATCATCGATCAGTTGCTAAACCTACGCAGTTCATGGCTGTGTGTAGTCAAATTCGCTTCAGCCGCTCCCATAATGACCGATGGCATACGCTTTCTCCTTTGGGGCCTCGCCGGCCGTGCGGTCTCTGGGCATTATCGCCGTGGACGTAGGCTTTACGCTGCACACGGGCACAGTGGCTTCGGCTGCCGGTACCCAGCGTATCGCGTTTGCGCCTGAAGGCGAGGGTATCGTCGGGTGGATGGCGCGCTCCTACGCGCTGGTGCGTGCGCTCCTGTTGTGCTGCCGGGCCGTGGGCCTCTCCTACTACGCCGGGTCGGTCCTCTTCTTCGTGATCCTGCTGCCGGTCGTTGCGCTGGGCTGTGGCGCAATAGCCGTCCGCCGCTCCGCGGATGCTCCCTGAGCGCTTTACGGTTGAGGGCAGGGATTGGCAGCCCGGGGTAGAAAAGCCCTCGCTCATCAGGTGTGCCAACAGTGCGGCATCAACCGTTACAACAGAGGAGATCGTGCACGAAGAGAACTGCCGATAGGACAAAGAAAAAGCCCGCTGGGTTGTCATTCAAGACACCTAGCAGGCTTCCTGTAGGCCCGGAGGGGTTCGAACCCCCGACCCGCTGATTAAGAGTCAGCTGCTCTACCAACTGAGCTACGGGCCTTTGTTTGCTTCTGCCGATTGGAATGCCGAGGCCTGAAAATGGTTCGATGGGGCCCAGGCCTTCGCTACTTTTTCGCATCGCTTCCCCCGCTGTCCTTGACAAACTGGCAACGCCGGGAATCAGCCACCCGCGGGATCGGTACCATGGGGTCCGATGGCTTCTCATGCATCTTGTCTCCTCATGCTCGATCACGTTTCGCCGGTTGATGCGGCCCACCTGCCCGACGCCCTCACGGATATCCTGGATGACGAACCGACCTTTGAGCGTCTGCTGCGGGCGCTCCGGCGGCATCTGCACATGCATCCCGAGGTGGGGATGAAGGAGGAGCAGACGTCCGCCTTCATCCGGAAAACGCTGGAGGGGTACGGGCTCGACGTGCAGGGGCCGGTGGCGAGCACGGGCTTGTTTGTTGACATTGTGGGCGCCGAGGACGGGCCGAAGGTGGGCTACCGGGCCGATATCGACGCGCTGCCCGCGCATGATCAGAAGCAGGTGCCGTATCGGTCGCAGGTGCCCAATGCGGCGCACCTGTGCGGGCACGATGCGCACACCACGGTTGCTATTGGCGTAGCGCTTCTGCTGCACGCGCGCCGCGACGAGCTGGCGGGCACCGTGCGGGTCTTCTTTCAGCCCAACGAGGAGGGCTTGCCCAGCGGGGCGCCGCTCATGATCCGCTCGGGCGTGCTGAATGGACTCAGTGCGGTGTACGGCATCCACGTGGAGCCGAAGCTGGACGTGGGCTGCTATGGATTGCGCGTGGGGCCCATCACGGCGGCTTCGGATCGCTTCGACGTGCAGGTGCGGCAAGAGGGCACGGGCCACTCGGCGCGTCCGCACGAAGGGGCCGATACCGTGTGGATCGCTACGCAAATCATGCAACAGTTTTACCAGCTCGTGGGCCGCGTCACCGACGCGCGCAATCCGGCGGTGCTCACGATTTGCAAGATGAACGGCAGCGAGGCGCACAACGTCATTCCCGAGATTGCCACGTTTGGCGGCACGCTGCGAACGGTCGACGCGACGGATCGCGAGATCATTCGGCGGCACATGCGGCAGACGGCGCAAGAGCTCGGGGCGCTCTACGGCGCGCGCGTCGAGCTGCACATCGAGGACGGCGCGCCTGCGGTGGTGAACGATGAGGCGCTGATCGAAAACATCGAGGACACGGTCGATGCGATGTTTGGGGCCGAGGCCATCCACTGGATTCCGGACACGAGCATGGGCGGCGAGGACTTTGCGCACTACCTGAAGCACGTGCCGGGGGCCTTTTTGCGGGTGGGCACGCGCTCGGGCCCCGAGACGCGCTATCCGCTCCACCACCATCACTTCAACATCGACGAGCGGGCCCTCGCGCCCACCGCGCGCTTGATGGCGCAGGTGCTGGCCAATCACACGGCGCATCGCGTCACGGGGGCGGCGGCTGTGTCTGACGGTCGGCCCGGTGCGAAGGCCCATACGCAGCGCGCAGCCCGGGCCTAGCGCTGTCTCCAGCGTGATGCGGTCTTCTTCGGACATGGAGATCGCCACGTCGCTCGCATACGCTCGCTCCTCGCGATGACACATTGGATTTGTTTGTTTTGTGCGTCGAGCGTGCAGTTGCGGATATGAATCCGAGCAGCCACCTGAGCCATTACAAACAGTTTCTCACTTTCTAGCCTACCTTGCAGTTCTTGCAGTGTCATTGCGAAGGACAGGGCGAGGTCCGAAGGTATGTGGCAAATTCCGTAGCTGAGCAATCTCCAGAACCGGATAAAGGCCCCAAACCGGCAGCTGCGAGGCATTAAATAAGACCGCTGCGCTTGCGCAGGGCCCACTCGGTGGCAAGGAGGGCGACGATGACGGCGAGAAACGGCCACAGGTGCCACAGCTCGTACGTCGTACTGGCTTCCACGACGCGCGGCTGCAGCTCAGCGCGGGCCTGCAAGGTATCATCTACCTGCGCGGCCGTCGCGGCGGTGAAGGCGGCCCCGCCCGACTGCGCCGCGAGCTGTCGCATTTGGGCGATGTCGGCCCATGGCGCGCGAAATTCTTCCTGAACGGCGCCCACAGCAAACGTCCCACGGTCGCGGCCCAGCACGGTGGTGCCTTGCCGGGCGGTGGCCTCGTACCGGTACGCGCCGGCCGGCAGGGTGCCCGCAGCCAGCCGATAGCGTCCGTTGCCAACCGGCTGCATGGTGAAGGGCAGCGTGGCGCCGTCGGGGCCGGTCACGTCAACGCGCACCGTAGCGTCGCGCACAGGCGTCATCGCGCCGTCATACACCTGTCCGGTGAAGGTCACGGGTGTGCTGCCGGCAAACGTGGCTTGGGTCGGTTGCACCCGCACCGGCTGCTCCACCCCACGGGCCGCGGCCCACCGCACCAGGTTGTTCACCAGCCCGGGCCACAGCGGCGCTGCGCGCGACAGATCGGACGGCAGGTTGGCCCATTGCCACGTATCGACGCCCAGAAAGGCGGCGGTGCGCTGTCCGCTGCGTTCACGCAGCACCAGCAGTGGGGCATCGGCGGAAGCGGTGCGGGCGAGTACCTGGGCATCGGGGGCCGGCTGCCACGTGAGCGGTGCGTACGCAATCGGCGGGAGCAGCGACCAAGCATCGGCGGGGGCGTCTTCAATGGCAAATACCGGATGCGAACGGGCGCGGGCCGCGCGGGTCATCTGGACGCTGGCAAAGGAAAGCTGAACGCGTTGAGGCGCCACCGGAAGCGCATCGCCGAAGGCTTCCATGGCACGCCGGAGGTCGGCGGCGCGCGTCAGGAAAAAGAGGGCGGGCGTATCGTTGCGTAGCGCGTCTGCGAGGCGCTGCAGGTCGGCCGCGGGCGCCACGGGGCCGGGGTAACCGGCCAGGACGATCGCGTCGAAGGAGGAGAGGCTATCGGGCAAGGGGCCGCCCACCGTTGCGTTCTGCGTCACCGGAATGTGCACCGTGAGGGCGATGTTGGTGTTGGCGGAGAGGATGCGCCGAAGCGCGGCCACATCAGGGCTCGGCGCGCCGCCCACCAGGAGAACCTGCCGCTTGCTTTCCAACACGCGCACCGCCACGGTCTGGGTGTTGTTGCGCGTTGTTGCTTCGCCGTCCACCGGCGCAAGCTCCACCGTGTAGCGCTGCACGCCCGCCGCTTGGGGCGTTACGGTGAGGTTGACCGTCGGACTCACGGCCCCCTCGGGCAGCGTGAGCTGCTGTGTGTCGTGCACGGTGGTGCCCGAGCGCAGGCGAACGGTCACGCGGGTGCCGCCAAATCCTTCGCTCTGCAGGGTCGCCTGCACGGGCAGGGCCGTGCCTTTGTAGGCCAGGTCGTTGGTGAGCACCGCCTGCACGCGCACGTCGCGCGGCCGCGTCGTGTCGCCCAGCGTGACGGGGTACAGCGGCGCCGGGTAGCGAGCCGCGGTGTAGATGGGGTTGGCGCCGGTGGTGTACTGGCCGTCGGAGAGCAGGACGACGCCTGCGAGGTGATCGTTGGCAAGACGGTCGCGGAGCCCTTGCAGCGCTGCGGTCATGTCGGTCTGCGCGCCGTCGAACGCGAGCGAGTCGAGCGGCCGCTCGTTTGGTAACGGCTGCACGGCGTCATCGAATGCAAAGTAGCGCACGTCGACGGCTGCGGGCCACTGCAGGGCCTGCAGCGCCTTATCCACCGCCGCCCGCGCAGCGTCGGGCGATGAAGCTCTGCCCCCCGCAGCCACACGCAGGCTTTGCGTGTCGTCAACCAGCACGGCAAGCACCGGGGGCTGCTCAACGGATGTCACGCTGCGCCAAATGGGGGCCGCGAGCAAGAACAGGATGAGCGCAAGCGCCACAAAGCGGAGGCTGCCCAGCAGCCACGTGCGACCCTGCGACAGCGCCGGGGTGGTGCGGCGATACGTCACGTACGTGAGCGCGCCCGCCGCGGCAAGGCATAGGAAAAGAAGCAGCGGCGACCAGTCCAGCGAGAGCGGCATGCAAAGCGTCCATTACCAAACAGCAGAAGCGATGCACTCAACCGCGACCGTCGCTGTGGGATCCATGCCGTGGCCGTAAATGCCCGCGTGCGTGCCGCTTATGCCACAATGACGGCCTGCTTGGCGGTAGTGCGCGGCGTGTCGGCATCGTCGGCGTACAGCGCCTCGATTTCTTCGGCGTACGTCTCCCGCATCTGCGGGCGTTTTACCTTGAGCGTTGGCGTGAGCAGCCCCGACTCGATGGTGAGTTCGTCGGGAATGAGGGCGAAGCGCTTTACGGTCGACCAGTGGTCCATGCCCTCGTTCGCGTTGTCGACGAGCTGCTGGAACTGTTCAATCATGGCCGGCTCTTCCAGCAAATCGGCAAACGGCTGGCTGCTGTCGAGGTCCATCTCTTTGGCGTAGGCACGTACCTGGTCTTCGGTGGGAAAGATGAGCGCCGCGCAAAACTTCCGGCTGTTGCCCACCACCACGGCCTTGTCGACCAGCGGCTCGCTGCCCAGCTTGTTCTCGATGGGCTGTGGCATGACGTACTTTCCGGTCGAGAGTTTGAACAGGTCTTTTTTGCGGTCGGTGATCTTGAGGTTGCCGTTGGCATCAAATTCGCCGACATCGCCGGTGTGGAACCAGTCGTCGCCAGACATTACCGCGGCGGTTTTGTCTTCGGCCTTGTAGTAGCCCTGCATGACATGTGGGCCGCGAGTGAGGATCTCGCCGTCGTCGGCAATCATCACCTCCACGCCGGGCAGCGGCTTGCCCACGGTGCCCGGTACGTTGTCCTCGGGCCGTGTAAACGAAATCACCGGACTCGTTTCGGTGAGGCCGTAGCCCTGCAGTGTGGTGATGCCCGCTGCTGCGAGCGTGTTGGCCAGGCTGGGTTGCAGCGCGGCGCCGCCAATGACGATGTACTTCACGCGTCCGCCCAGCGCGGCCCGCCACTTCTTGAACACCAACTGATCGGCCACTGTCCGCTGCAGGTTGTACACCAGCGATTGCTGTTCGCCAATGGCATACTGGCGCGCCAGACCCATGGCCCACGTGCCAATGGACTTCTGGAGGCCTTCCATCCCCATAATTTTCTTCTGGATGCCGGCGTACACCTTCTCCAGCACGCGCGGCACCGAGGCAAAGGCGGTCGGCTGCACCTTGGGCAAGGCATCCACGAGGTCGTCTGGGTTGGTGAAGTGGATGCTCACCCCCATGGCCATGAAGGCGTACTGCAGCGTACGAGCAAAGATGTGCGTGAGCGGCAGAAACGACAGAACGACTTCCCCCGAAGGCCCCGGCTTAAAGTTCGTCAGCTCGCTGAGCGACGTCATCGCATTGAACGAGATGTTTTCGTGCGTCAGCATCACGCCCTTGGGCTGGCCGGTGGTGCCGCTGGTGTAAATGAGGGTGGCGAGGTCGTCGGTCGCAATTGCCTGGCGGAGATCGGCGATGGCCGCGTCCTGGTCGTCGGTGCTGTCGCGGCCCATTGCGCGCACCGCATCCATCGTGTACAACTCGACGCCCTCAGGCAGCGACGCCCGCTCTGTTTCGGGGCCGGGATCGGGCACCACCACCGCGCGGATGCGCTCCAGCTCGGGCAGCAGGTTCTGCGCAACGGCAAGCTGTTCGTCGTTGGCCACAATCAGCGCCTCGGCCTCGGCGTGGTCGATCACGTAAGCCATCTGCTCGGGCGCGGTCGACAGGTACACCGGCACGTCGACGAGGCCCGCGAGGAGACAGCCCATGTCGGCCCGACAGAAGTGCACGTCGCTTTCCAGCAAGAAGGCGATGCGGGCACCCCGCGTGAAGCCCAAATCCAGCAGCCCAAGCGCAATCTCCTCAGCCTGTATCCGGAAATCCTCCAGCGCCGTGGGCGTCCATGAGCCGTTGGTGGGCTGGTTCAGGGCCGTTGGGTTCTCGTACTGCGCGCAAGCATCGTAGAGAAGATCGGGGATCGTTTTGCCCAGGATGGGCGGACCCGACGTGGCTGGCGCGGTATGAATGGAGCTAGGCATAGAGGATTCGCGAAGCGATTGGCTAAATGAACAAGCGGAAGGTGGCGACTACGCGGAGCGCGGAAGGGCTGCGTAGCTGCGGAGCGTCTGCTGAATGGCCGATTCGATGAAGTCGGTGCGGTCGATGCGTACGTCCACCCGCTGGGCGAGCAAGAGCGACACGGTGCCGTGCAGCGAGGCCCACACCGTGCTCGCAGACACCCGCGGGTTGTCTACCGACAGGTCCCCGCAGGCCGCGCCACCACCCAGCGTCTCAGCAATAATGTCCAGGTTGCGGCGCGCGCGCCGGTACTTTTCGGCCGGATACCGCTCCATATGCTCAGGATGCAGTTGAAACATGATCTCGTAGTACTCCGGATTGCTCAGGCCGAAGTCGATGAATGTGCGGCAAAGCGCTTCCAAACGGTTCAGCGGTTGGTGCGGGTGCGCCGCAGCGGCCGCTTCCAGCCGATCGTACAGGTGCTGCATGCCCTCGTCAATCAGCGTGTGCAGCAGGGCATCCTTACTCTCAAAATGCAGATAAATGCTCGTTGCACTGTAGCCGATTGAGCGTGCAATCTTGCGCATCGAAAGATTCGAGAACCCGTCGCGCACAAGCAGGTGGCGCGTCGTATCTAAAATCTGCCGTCGCAAGTCGCCGTCGCCCGGCGTACCATTCGCGGTGGATGGACCGGTGGAGGAAGCATTAGGCATACACGATTAACGGTGTTAAGCAACGAGAAAGTCAAGAAAATGTCAAGAGCGGCTGGGGGTTCGTCAGCCGTCGTGGGTGTGTGAGCAAAGAACAACCGGATGCACGTACACAAACCTGCACAAGCAGAGGATCAATTAAAACTATTCGCCTCTCTTAATCTACGCTTCACAGATAGGTGTTCCCCAAACGCCTCGCGTAGGCAGGCCCTGGCGTGATGAAAACGAAGCGCGGCGCGCGGCGTATGCGGAACGTCCACAGCTGTTCATGCAACGGAGTATGCTATGACGTTTGCCGATCCGCAGTGGCTGGGGCTGCTTGCGCTGGTGCCGCTGTTGGCCGGATGGGAGTGGTGGCGCGGCGGCGCGCGGCTGCAATGGAGCAGCACACAGCTCGCCGCCGATGTGCCGCGTACCTGGCGGGTGCGCGTGCGCTGGGTGCCGCGCGCGCTGCGGTACGCCGCGCTTGCGCTGGCCGTGGTGGCCCTGGCGCGGCCGCAGGTGGAAAACGTCCGCCGCACGCGCACCACCGAGGGCATCAACATCATGCTTGTGCTGGATACGTCCACCTCGATGCGGGCAGACGACTTTTCGCCTACGCGCTTCGCGGTGGCCCAGCAAGTGGCCGCCGATTTTATCCGCGGGCGCACGTCCGACCGCATCGGGCTCGTGGTGTTTGCCGCCAAGGCGTTTACGCAGGCGCCCCTCACACTCGACTACGCCTTTTTGCAGCGGATGCTTACGGAGACAAACACCGGCATGATTGAAGATGGCACCGCTATGGGCGCGGCCCTCGCAACGGCCGTCAACCGGTTGCAGGATGCCGAGGGCCCCAGCAACATCGTCATTCTGCTGACGGATGGCGAGAGCAACCGCGGGCAAATTGATCCGCTAACGGCTGCGCAGATTGCCGAGGCGCTGGGCGTGCGCGTGTACACCATCGACATGGGCGGCGGGGCCTCGTCCTCCGATGAACCGGCGGAGGAGCGAGCGGCCTCCCGTACGATGCAGGCCATCGCGCAGCGCACCGGGGGGCGCTACTATCAGGCCTCCAATCAGCAGGCCTTGCGGCGCATCTACGAAACCATCGGCGCGTTGGAGCAGGGCCCCATCGACGCCCGCGTGTACACCGACGTCGATGAGCGCTACCCCACGTTCCTGGGCGCTGCCCTGGCGCTCCTCGCGGGCGCCGTGGTGCTGCAGGCGGCCCCCTTCCGATCCTTTCCCTGACGCGTGTTTGTATGGAGTGGCTGCATCCCACGTACGGTTGGGCTGGATTAAGCGTGGCGGTTGCTGCCGGCATGCTGGGGTGGGCGCTATGGCGGCGCCACCGGGCGGAGGAAGCCTTCGGACAGCGCGCATTGCTGCGCCGGCTATCCACGGCCTGGCGCGGCGGCCGCGTGCTTACCGCCGCCCTGCTGCTGGGCACCCTGGCGTGCTGGACGGTTGCGCTGATGGGGCCACGGGTGGGCACGGCC
Source organism: Salisaeta longa DSM 21114 (assembly GCF_000419585.1). NCBI lineage: Bacteria > Pseudomonadati > Rhodothermota > Rhodothermia > Rhodothermales > Salisaetaceae > Salisaeta > Salisaeta longa. The sequence goes on along the minus strand of NZ_ATTH01000001.1, from coordinate 1,125,041 downwards.
ACCCGCACCGTCGAGCGCAAGGGCCTGGACCTCGTCATCGCCCTCGATGTCTCGTCGTCGATGTACGTACAAGACGTACCGCCTCACCGGCTGGCGCTCGCCAAGGAGTCCATTCGCGGCTTGCTCAACGACCTTAGCGGCGACCGCGTGGGGCTCGTGGTGTTTGCAGGCGATGGGTTTGTGCAGTGTCCCCTCACCACCGATTACAATGCGTTGCGGCTCTTTTTGGACGTGGCCGATCCCTCGTTGATGCCCACGCCGGGCACGAACATGCGCGCCATGCAGCAGGCGGTGCTGCAGGCGTTTGATACGCAGGCCCCGCCCGATTCGGCGTCGGCCCCTGGACGTGCAAAGGTGTTGTTGGTGGTCGGCGATGGCGAGTACCATCAGGGGAACGCGTCGTCCGCTGCCGAGGCGCTGCAAGACGCCGGCATTCAGGTATACGCGGCCGGGGTGGGCACGCGCGCCGGGGGCAAGGTTCCGGCCTACGAGAACGAGCGCCGGGTGGGCTTTAAGCGAACGAGCAGCGGACAGGTGGCCCTCTCGCGATTACAGCCCGAGCCCTTGCGTACGTTAGCGCAATCGGGCGCGTACCTTCGCCTGTCGGCCGCGCAGAATCCGCTGCGTGCGTTGCCAGATGCGCTCGCCCGCCTGCAGCGCACCACCCTGGGCACGGAGCAGTTTACAAGCTACCGCGAGCTTTTTCAGTGGCCGCTGGCGCTGGGGCTGGCGCTGCTGCTTGTGGCACTGGCGCTGCCGGAGCGGAAAGGGCCCAGTCGTACACCGCAAGACGCGCCACCGGATCGGTAAAGGCAACAGCAAAGCGGTAGCCGGTGGGCGTGCGCCGCACGGCCATGTCGCGCGGGTAGAAATTTTTGTTGTCGTCGGGGCGCGCTTCCACCAGGCGGTGTTGCAGGCGCCCGGCGCGATCGTACGCGTCGACGCGCAGCCAGCCGGGGCGTAGGTTGAGCACAAACAAGTACGGCCCAGCCGCGTCGGCGGCCGCCACGAGCAGCGGCGGCTTGTCGGCGTCGCCCTTCATAAAGTTGTAGCTGCGCTCCAGCATGGGCGAGTCGAAGCCTATCAGCCGCATGGTATCGGGGCGCGCGGCCCTGGCAAACGCGCGCGGCCACACCCGCACCGTCGGCCGAAAGCCAGAGAGGCTCAGCAGCGAATCGCCCCACAGGAGTAGGTAGCCTGCGGTGCGCCAGTGCGGCCCCTCGATGGCAGCTGTGGCACGCACAGCTCCGTTGCGGCCCATGCGCACGAGGCGGTCGGGAGCGTCCTCAGCTAAAATTTTTGCGTACAGGGCGGTGTCAGCGGCCGTTGTGTAAATCAGGGCCTCCGTTGGCGCCTGTAGCGGCGTAGCGTCGGGCAGCACGCGGCCGTCGGTTACGTAGCGGAAAGCGCGAGCGCCGGCGCTGTAAACCACCAGCGTATCGCCGCGCCGTCCGGCCAGATAGGGAATGTCGAGCGCCGCAGAGTGCACGCGTTGCTGCAACGTGCCCCCCGCCGAAAACGTGTACAGCGCGTTGCGTTCGGCATCCGAGAGTACCACCGCACCGTCGGGCCGAAAGCGAACGGTGCGCGGAAACCCCAGCCGCTGATCGTCCACCGCATCAACATGCCACTGCGCACGCAATGTATCCATCGGCACCGAAGCCGCAACGGTTCGCGACAGCGAGTCGGTGGGCGTGACGGCGTCGCTGAGCGAGCGGCGGCAGCCGTGCGGGAGGCAACCGGTGGCCACTAGAAGCAGGGCGATGACGCCCCAGCGAAGCGCTGGCCGTAGCAGATGATGCATAGCCGAAGGGGTTGTGCAAACGTAAACGAAAACGGCGGCACACCGAACCTGTCGCAGGAATCCGAGGTCGGTGCAGCGGGGGGCAACGCAGGATCTCAGTGCACGATGGCCACCGTGCGCGTGCGGGCCGTCTGCTCGGTGGTGTAGCGGATGAAGTAGGTACCAGCGGCCAGATCGCCCACCGGCACCGTTACCCGGCGCTCCTGGTTGGCCGGCACGGGGCCGTCAAAGATGCGGCGCACCAGGCGGCCCAACGTATCGTAGAGGCGCACCTGCACGCGCTGCTCGGTGCGCACGGCAAAGCGCAGGCGCATCTGCTGTGTGGCGGGGTTGGGCGCCGGCACGCTGGCCAGCACGTCGCCGTCCACCAAGATCCGGTTTTCATTGCTTGTGGTAAGGGCCGACGTGTTGCCGACGTTGTCAATCACGCGCACGGCAAAGTAGTACGGCACGCCCTGCGCTAGGCCGTCTACGGTGGCGCGGTCGGTGGCGCCCGGCGTGCTGGGCTGCGGCGGATTGGTAAGCGGCGTAGCAGCGGCAAAGTCGGCCGTCGACTGGATGGGGCGCGTGGCGTAGCGCACGTCGTAGGCGCTGGCGCGGCGCTCCTGCCCATCGTCGCCCGCGGCGGTCCACGAGACAGCAATGGCCTGCCCATCGTTGGTCACCGAGAGGGCCAGGTCGTTTACTGCGCCCGGCGGGATGTTGTCGGGCAGCGTAAGGGGCGTCGTGGTGTAGACGCGCTCTGAGCGGTTGTTGCCGTCATCGTACGCCACAAGGGCAAAGTAGTAGGCCTGCTCGGGCGCCAGATTATCGACAACCACCGATTGCTCGGTGCCCGGGGGCGCTGGGGGCGGTACGTTCGATACGCGGGTGGCCGCAATGAACTCCTCGGGCGTGTCGATGGGGCCGCCGGTGCTGTACCGAAGGTCGTAGGAGCGGGCTTGGCCCTGCATGCCGTCGTCGCCGGGGGCCGTCCAGCGGAGGCGCACGGCGACCTCAGCATCAAGCGCGATGGCCTCTAGCGGAGCGGGGGAACTCGGCGCCACAAGGTCGCTCGGGTCGCCTTGCGGGCGGCCGTCCAGCACCTCGATGCCGGTGTTGTTCGGATCGAGCCAGTCGCGCAGCCGCGTGTCGGGTGTAGGGCCCGCTGCCCATGCCTCGGCGATGCGGCCGTACCAGTCCGGAAGGTTGTTGCCGCACGCCGCCGATCCGCCCGAGAGGACGCCCACCACGCGCTTGTTGGTGTCGTAGAGGGGCGAGCCCGAGGAGCCGCCCTCCGTGGTGCCGAGGTCCCAGTCTGCAATGCGCAGGTGCGTGGTGCTCGATCCACTAGACGGCGCCTCGCCGTAGCCCGCGATGGCTGTGGGGTCGTATTCAAAGCTGATGCGTTTTGCGTCGCCGCTGGGGTGATGGATGGTGACGGCCTCAACCGGCGCGGCGCCCGCCACGCTCCAGCCGTTGAAGAAGAGATCGTAGGACACGGGAAGCGATTCGGCCACCTCCAGCAACGTCACGTCGGGCCGTCCGGCAATGCCGCCGGTAGATTCGACGTTGCCGTACGACATGCGCAGAAAGGCCCCGGTGGACGTTTGCTCCAGCGGATCGTCGTTGGGGGAGGAGCCGCTCGCTACGCTACCGGGCGCGCGGCAGGTAGGGTTCTCGTAGTTCCAGTAGAACACCACCGTAGCGGCGGTGGCCTGCGTGGTGACGCAGTGCTCGGCCGTCAGAACGTACGGCGTCTGGTTGCCGGTGGCGTTGTTGACGAGCGAGCCGCTGCATACGAAGGTGCCAGTACCCGACTCGAAGGAGTACAGCCCCACGCTGCTCACTTGGTCGCGCCAGGGATCGGCCGCGTCGCAGGCCACATCCACGTTGCAGGCCCCAGACTTGGCGCGCACGCCGCCTGTGGCAGGGTTCAGCGCGCGAAAGCCGTGACTGATGCGGTCGAGGTGCAGCGTGACGTCGTTCCTTGCGGCCGTGGGAACGACCAGCTCTAGCGTGAGCACGTCGGCGCGCACAATGGGCGTCCAGAACGGTCCGCCGTCGGCGTTGTCGCGGCGGGTGTAGGGCCCGCGCATGGTGGCGTAGTTGGGGCCGTAGAGGTACAGCTGGGCGCCGGGGGGCAGGTCAAACCGCGAGAACGCTGCGCTCAGCGAGCGAGCGCCGGGGGAGGCGATGCGTGCGCGCCACACCGACGTGCCGCCGGACAGGTCGGTCCAGGTGCCGTTGGCCTGCGTGGTGATGCGCACCGGACGGACGGTGCCGTACTGGTACGGGACGCCGGGGGCCGGCGCGGCGGTCTGTGCGGCAAGGCGGTCGTTGTCGAGGGCCGCGAGCGTGCGCGTGGGCGGCGTCGGGAGGGTACGCTCGGCCGAGGGCACGTGGAGGCGCTGCGCCTGCGCGGGCAACGCGGCGCCACTCCATCCAACAAGCACCAGCAGCAACAGAAGACGACGCATAGGCATGGGAAAACCGAGGAAACTAGTGGTGGGAAGCAGAGGAGTGCTGGCGCACGCGGTCGTCCATCGCCTCAACCTTGGCGATCAGGTCTTGCTTGTACGCCTGCATCTGCTGCAGAAGGTTCGGGTCGGCCGTAGCCAGGATCTGCACGGCCAGCAAGGCCGCGTTTTGGGCGCCGTTGATGGCGAGCGAGCCGACGGGCACGCCGCCGGGCATTTGGACGATGGACAAGAGCGAGTCGAGGCCGTTGAGCTTGCTCGTCTTTACGGGCACGCCCAGCACGGGCAGCGGGGTGGAGGCCGCGAGCATGCCGGGCAAGTGGGCGGCGCCGCCGGCACCAGCAATGAGCACCTTGAGGCCGCGTTCGTGCGCGTGCGCCGCGTAATCGTGCATGACGGCCGGAGTGCGGTGGGCCGAGAGGACGCGCATCTCGTACGGCACTTCGAAGCGGTCGAGCAGGTCGGCCGCGTCTTCCATCACCGGAAGATCGGATTCGCTGCCCATCGTGATGCCAACGAGCGGAGTGGACGTAGACATAAGCAGGCAAAAGGGTTAAAGCTGAATAGCGGTGGCGGATGCTTCGGCAGCCGTGCGCAGGGCCTCCACGTCGGCGCCCACAGCTGTTACGTGGCCCATTTTGCGTCCGGGGCGCACATCGGGCTTGCCGTAGATGTGCACCGAGACGTTTGGCTGCTGGAGCGCATCGGGGAGGCCGGTGGTGCGAGGCGGCGTGCCTTGGCGGTCGCCCAGCACGTTCACCATAACCGCTGCGTTGGCCCGCAACGACGGATCGCCCAGGGGCCAGTCGAGCACGGCGCGCACGTGGTTGGCAAACTGCGAGGTGTGGCAGCCCTCGATGCTGTAGTGGCCGGTGTTGTGGGGCCGCGGGGCCAGCTCGTTAATCAGCACCGAGCCGTCCGCGCAGGCAAAAAGCTCAACAGCCGTAAGGCCCACGCCATCAACCGCATCGACGGCTGCATGGGCCACGCGCTGCGCCTCGGCAGCCACATCGGGGGCAACGGGTGCGGGCACGTGGACGGCGTGGCACTTGTGGTTGCGCTGGATGGTGTGCGCCACGGGGTAGGTTACCGATGCGCCGCCGGGCCGCCGGGCCACTTGTACCGCCAGCTCATGGCTAAAGTCGACAAAGGCTTCCACCTGCAACCCGTCGTCGGCGGCGAGGTCCGGCCAAGCCGCCCGCAAGTCTTCAGGCGTGTGCGCGGTGGCGTTGCCGTAGCCGTCGTAGGCCCCGCGAAATTGCTTCAGCATGACGGGGTAGCCAAAGGCCTGCGCTGCGTCGAGGGCGTCGTTGAGGGTGGGGCAGTTGGCAAAATCGGGGACGGGGAGGCCGGCCTTGGCAAGGTGTTGCTTCTGCACGCCCTTGTCTTTGATGAGCGCAAGCGTTTCGGGCGCCGGCCACAGGGCACACGTGTCGGGGCGCACCGCATCGAGCGCACCCGCCGGGGCCCACTCGCTTTCCACCGTCACCGCCGTGCAGTCCGCAGCGAACGCACGCAAAACGTCGGGATCGGTCCAGTCGGCCGTTTGGGCGTGGGCGTAGTACTGCATGGGGCCGGCAGGCTTGGGGGAAAGGAGCCGCACCGCCACGCCCATCTGCACCGCGGCGGCAGCCATCATTTTGCCCAGTTGTCCCCCACCCAGGATGCCGAGCACGGGAAAGGCGTCGTCGGGGGTGCTCATGTGGAAGAAGCGTCTACAGGGGGAGGCAAAGCGGAGGAGGCGTCGGCCGAGGCCGCGTCGGGGCGGGCCGGCAGGCGGTTGGTGTCGGGCGGCGGGTTGGAGGAGGGCGCGGGCGACGATGCGGGCTCCGCAGGCTGCGCGCGGCGCACCGTGGCAAGCCGAAAAGGCTGCACGCCGCGGGCCGTCCAGAGGGCCAGGCCGCTCAGCAGGACGATGCCCAAGACGGCCGACAGCCAAAGGCCCGCCCAGCCGAGAGAGTGGTCGATCCATTGGGCCGTTTGCCAGCCCCAGCGGCCGGCCCATATCCACGCCGGCGCGCCAAGCGCGGCAAGCGCACAGCCAAGAGTGGCCGCGCCAAGGGGTGCCGCAACGAACGCAGCCACGCCGCTCCGCCACAACACGTGTTGGTGTGAAGCCGCGCGCCCCCAGGCCAGGAGGCCGCCCCACACGCCCATCCACACTACCGGAAGCACGGCCCCGTAGCCCACGCCCTGCCGCATCAGCGCGTACGCAATTTTGGCGCCGACGAGGCCGAGCCGGTTTTGCAGCACAGCCAGCTCGGGGTGTTCGGGCACGCCGGTCGCGAAGAAGGTGGTGGTCACGGAAAGCGCGCGGGCGACGTGGTTGTCCCCTGTGTGGTAGCTGAGGAGCGCCAGCAGAAGCAGCGCGCTCACGCCCGTCACGAGCCCACCCGCCAGGCGTAGGCGGGCCGGGCGGGCCCGGACCAACCGGCGGGCGGCAGAACGTAGAGCGTGAAGCGTCATGGCGGCACAGCAAAGCCCATCGTTACAGCGACGGCGCGTCGGCCGAATCGTCGGACGCCGCGAGGGGCGCCGGCGAGAGCGAATCGGCCAGCACCAAGCGGTTGTCTCTATAGTACGGAAGCACAGGCACGGCGTCAATGGCAAAGCAGTAGGCTACGTCCTCGGTGTAGCCGTTGCGCATGAGGCGCTGGGCGTGATTGGCACGCTTGAGCGCGTCTTCGACGTCGTCGCGGTCGTGATGATACAGCGTAACGGCCGTGTGGGCGGCATCGGAGACAAGGCCGGGGTCGTCGTTTTCCCAGAGACGGTCGAGGAGCACGCCCGCGCAGATGGTGTCTTCCAACGAGAGGCGGTTTTGGCGCCCGGCGCAGATGATCACGATCGGCGTCTCCACCTGTTTGAGGAAGTCGACCACGCGGCTGGCGTTGAGGAACGAGCCGGCCAGCAGGTGCTTGGCGGTTTTTGCGCGCGAGAGGGCCCGCGTGCCGTTGGTGGTGTTGAGGATGACGTCGCGGCCTTCCACCTCGTCTTGGGTGTACTCAAGCGGCGAGTTGCCCAGGTGGTAGCCTTCAATTTTTTCCGCGTTACGCTCGCCGCCCAGCCGGTACATGTCGGGGTCGAGGTTGGCGGCAATTTTTCCGGCTTCGGCCATGTCGGCCACCGGGAGGACCGCGCGGGCCCCGTGGTGCAGGGCCGTGGCGATGGTAGAGCAGGCGCGTAGCACGTCAATCACCACCACGGTGGCGCCCCGGACGTCGTCTTCGGTAACACTGGAGTAGGTGAGAAAAACTTCGACGTTTGAAGCATCAGCCATGTGAGGAGGAGGTACGGTACAGGGGAAAACGAAAGGACGTTACTGCTCGTGGAGCGGCGGTTTGGCAACCGTTACGTCCATGGGGCGCTTGCGACGCATCACCTGCAGGTGCGTGCCGGGCGCGGTGTACGCATCGTCGTTGGGCACGTAGCCCATCCCGATGCCCGCGCTCAACAGGGGCGATTGCGTGCCGCTCGTCACGGTGCCCAGGGCCGTGCCGTCGGGCGCTTGGATGGCATAGCCCGCCCGCGGAATGCCGCGGCCGTCGGCGATGAAGGCCACGAGCGCGCGCTCGGGCCCCTGTTCCTTGATGGTGCGCAGCGCCGCGCGGCCCACAAAGTCACCGGCGTCGAGCTTCACAACCCACCCGAGCCCGGCCTCGTAGGGGGTGGTTTCGGTGGTGATGTCGTTGCCGTACAGGCAGTAGCCGGCTTCCAGGCGCAAGGTGTCGCGGGCGCCCAGGCCGGCCGGCTGCAAGCCCTGCGCGCGGCCCGCATCCAACAACGTATTCCACACGCGTTGCGCATCGCCGGGCGACAGGTACAGCTCCAGCCCCGGCTCGCCGGTGTAGCCGGTGCGCGAGACGATGGCGCGGTCGCAGTCCATAAACGCGCCGTCCGTCGTGTCCAGGAAGTGATAAAAGGAGAGGTCGTCGAGCGGCTGATCCAAAAACGGCTGCGCGATAGCAAACGCCTCGGGGCCTTGCAGGGCAAGCAGCGCAACGTCTGCTGAGATGTTTTCGATGGCTGCGTCCATCGGATTGTGATCGCGCATCCACGCCACGTCCTTGGCAATATTGGCCGCGTTGATCACCAGCAGATACGCATCGTCGGCGCGCCGGTACACCAGCAGGTCGTCGACAATGCCCCCGTCGGGCGTGCACATCACCGTGTACATGGCGCGGCCGTCGTAGAGCTTCGAGGCGTCGTTGGTTACGAGGTGCTGCACGAAAGCGAACGCCTCGGGGCCGGTGACCATCACCTCGCCCATGTGGCTCACGTCAAAGAGCCCGGCGGCGGTGCGTACGGCCTTGTGCTCGTCGATGATGCTGGTATACTGCACCGGCATCTCGAAGCCGCCAAACGGCATCATGCGGGCCCCCAGCGCTTCGTGGGCGGCATAGAGCGGCGTGCGCTTGTGAGTATCTGAAGCCATGCGGATACGGAAAGTCTTGCGATACGGGGAAGCGAGGGCCGCGCGCATTTCGGACATGCGCAGCACGGCTGAATGATAGGCGGCGCTTCGGGCGAAGTCAACGAACAAGCCGTGATTTATGGAAGCACGCAAACGACACCGCCACCCCAAAACCGCCGCCCGTGGAGCGGGCGACGGCGGGTGGTGCGACGGAGAGACGGCAATGCTATGACTGTCAGCCGTCGAGCTTGTCGAGGTGCACATCCATCTGCGGATACGGAATGCCGATGCCCGCGTCGTCAAGGGCGTACTTCACGGCGCGCGTTAGGGCCTGCTTCTTCTGGAAATAGTCCTCGCTGCGCACCCAAATCCGCACCTTCCAGTTGATGGACGAGCCGCCGAGCTCGGTGAGCGCTACGCTGACGTTCTTGTCTTCTACGCGGCCGTCTACGCTTTCCGCCGCGCGCGTCAGCACGGCCCGCGTCTCGTCGAGGTCGGCCGGGTAGTCGGTGCCCACCGCGCACTCGGCCCACCGGATGTCGTAGGCAAACTCGTTGCGGATGACCGACCCGAAGACGGCACTGTTCGGAATGATGACGAGCTCGTTGGCCCGCGTATCGATCTTGGTGTAGAACAACTGCAGCTCCCGCACGAAGCCCGTCTCGCCCCCCACGGTTACGTAGTCGCCCACGCTAAAGGGGCGAAAGATGAGCAGCATGATGCCCGCCGCAAAGTTGGAGAGCGAGCCCTGCAGCGCGAGGCCCACAGCAAAGCCGGCGGCGGCGAGGGCGGCCGCGAGACTCGCCGCGGCCACGCCCACGGTGTTGAGGGCCACTACGATGCCCAGCAAAAAGACCGCGTAGTACGAGAACGTCCCCAAAAACTTGGACAACGTTTTGTCAAACTCGGGCCGCTCCAACGCACGCCGAATGAGCTTGCGCACCCAGCCGGCAATGATGCGTGCGGCAATCAGGATGGCAATAAACGCGACAATGTTCAGCGTGTACTGCACGAAAAGATCAACATTCTCGGGCGTAACGAATGGTATCGACTCCATAGAAGCAGAAGATGCGTGGCAGGAACGAGCGCAAGTAAACGACGAGGCTGCGTTTGAAAGCAACGTGAGCGCGAGCCCGTGGTGGACGAAGTGGCTGACCAACCGGGCGCAGTCCGCGAGGGATTTTCAAACACAGCTTAAAAAGAACAGCATATGGCGGCCATTATCAACTGCCGCCCGGCGCATTTCCGGTAGAGGGCAGAAACGGATACGGGGGCTTGCGTCCTACGATGCGCGCCGCAAAGGCCCGCAGGAGCGGTGCAGAGAGGCTCAACGGGGGCGATAGCTGATGAAAGCCCGTAACCCGGCGGGCATCGTTGTAGCGCAGGCGAAACGTGAAAATGTAGCGGCCGTGGGCGGTGAGCCCCACGTCGTTGCGGCCAAAGCGCAGGTCGTGCACGAGCGTGCGGCCGTCGCGTTGCGATACCGCAAAGTATCCGCGGGAGAACCAGCGCAGGCGCTGCACGGCGGGCGCGTCCCATTCCTGCTTCAGCAGGTGGTGACGCTTCGGCACAAACCGGAAGCGCGTGGGCGGGCCGGCATCCCAAAGCGAGTAGTAGCCCACCCAGTAGCCCGTGCGGCCTTCCACCAGGCCCATCCACAGCAGGTTGTTAAACGGCGTGGGCCGCGTAAATACCTGGGTCGACGGCTTCCCCTGCGCGGACAGGGCACGCGCAAAGACCGACTCGACATGTGCCTTGTGGACGATGGTGAGCAGCAGGTAGCCGGTGCTCAGCGCGAGCCCCGCGGCGTTCCACCATCGGCGCGCGGGCGCTGTTGAGCGCCGCACCATCGCCATCACCAGCCCGCCGCCCAAAAGCAGCGTGTACACCGGATCGATCACGAAAATCGTCCCAAAGATCACCGGATACCGGCTGAAGGGATAAAAGACCTGCGTGCCGTAGGCGGTAAAGCAGTCCAGCAACACATGTGTGGAGAGGGCCGCAAACACCAGCGCTGCCCAGCTTTTCCACGAAGCATCGTCGTGCAGCCGTTGCAGCGCGGCCCCCGCCAGTGGGGCCACAAGCACCATAAACAGCAGGGAATGCGTGATGCTGCGATGAAAGCCCAACGCCTGCACCTCCGTCAGAAAGGGGTTCGCCAGCACGTCGAGGTCGGGCAGCGTGCCAAAGAAAGCGCCCCACAGCGGGGCTTTGGTGCCGGCCTTCCGGCCGAGGACAGCCTCGCCCACGGCGGCGCCAAGCGTGAGTTGCGTAACAGAATCCATGCGTGCCGAACGATACGAGCAGACCAGTTGAGCGAGCGGACGCCTTCTGCACCCGAGGCCCGCGCAAGGGTTCGGACGCAAACGTCATTTCCGCGGAAAGAGCACAGCGTGCCCGGCGAAACGTCGCCGTGGCCCGGTGGGTAGATACGCGTCCATCGCTTTGCATCCATCCCATCGTTGCGCCATGGCCGCCCGCATGCACCTGTCCCTTCACGACGCCCGCGTGCGCCCTGACCGTGCCGACGACCTGCAGGCGCTCATCGACACGCTCTTTGCCCGCCGTCATTTCGACCGCGCCCAGGCGCAACAGGGCGCCGGGCAGATGTGGCTGAAGGCAGAGCTCGTGCAGGTGCAGCGCGCCCGCAGCAGCGTCTACCAAACGCTTAGCAGCCGCATGGACGGCCCATTGCTTTTTCCGATGGGCTTTCTGCGCATCCAGGACGGCCGCGTCGACGTCATCAGCGATGCCGTACCGGCGGTCGACCCCACGGCCCTGGCGCGCGTGCTGAGTGAGTTCTTACAGCCCGGCGCCCGCATCACGTGCACCGCAGACGACACCACGCACCGCTGGCGGGTCGCCGGCGTCGACGACCTGCACGCGCTGCGCACCGCCGATCAGTCGTGAAGACGGCCAAGGCAGGCACGCCGGGGCCTAATCGGTGGAAACGAGCACGTCGCCCGTCATAGCTTCGGGGATGTCGAGGCCCAACAGGGCCAGGATGGTAGGCGCCACGTCGCCCAGTTTGCCGTCGGCGATGGGCCCGTCGAAGCCGTCCTTGATGATGACGTGCGGGACGAGCGCGGTGGTGTGGGCGGTGTGGGCGTCGCCGTCGGGCGTGCGCATCTTGTCGGCGTTGCCGTGGTCGGCGATGATGCTGAGCGAGTAGCCGTTGGCGCGGGCCGCCGTCACCACGCGCTTGGCAGCGGCGTCTACGGCTTCCACGGCCTGCACGGCCGCCTCAAAGTCGCCGGTGTGGCCCACCATGTCGGGATTGGCAAAGTTGAGCACAACCAGGGCGTACGCGTTTTCGTTGAGGGCCGCTGCCGTGCGGCGGGCCACCTCGGGCGCACTCATCTCCGGCTGCAGGTCGTAGGTGGCCACCTTGGGCGAGGGCACCACGATGCGATCCTCGCCGTCGAACGGTTTCTCGCGGCCCCCGCTGAAGAAGTAGGTCACGTGCGCGTACTTCTCCGTCTCGGCCACGCGCAGCTGCGGGCGCCCGGCTGCGCTGATAACCTCGCCGATGGTGTCGGTAAGGTCGACCTTCTCAAACGCCACCGGTACGTCGAACGTCTTGTCGTACGGCGTCATGGTGGCAAAGTAGAGGTCATCGAGGGGCGGCCGGTTGAACGGATCGAACGAGGCAGCGGTGAAGGCCTCGGTGAGCTGGCGGCCGCGGTCGGAGCGGAAGTTGAAGAACACCACCGCGTCGCCCGCGCCAATGCGGGCGTCATCGTCAGTGGCGATGCGCCGCGGCTTTACAAACTCGTCGGTCACATCGTTGCCATAGCTGGCTTCCAGCGCTTCAACGGGCCCGTCAAACACGTCGCCGGTGCCTTCGGTGAGCAGGTGAAACGCCTTTTCGGTGCGTTCCCAGCGCTCGTCGCGGTCCATGGCGTAGTACCGGCCCACAATCGAGACGATGCGCCCCACCCCGATGGCGTCGGCCTCGTCCTGAAACTGCCGCACGTAGTCGACGCCGCCGTGCGGATCGGTGTCGCGGCCGTCGGTGAAGGCGTGCACATTCACCTGGTGGGGCGCCAAGCCCTGCTGCTCGGCCAGCTTGAGCAAACCGTACAGGTGGTCGAGGTGGCTGTGCACCCCGCCATCCGAAAAGCAGCCCATCAGATGCAGCGCGCCGTCGTTGTCTTTGGCGTGCTGCGCAGCGGCAACGAGCGTTTCGTTTTCAAAGAAGGCGCCGTCGCGGATGGCCTTCGAGATGCGCGTGATGTCCTGGTACACCACGCGGCCCGCGCCCAGGTTCATGTGGCCCACTTCGGAGTTCCCCATCTGGCCGTCGGGCAGCCCCACGGCCTCGCCCGAGGCCCGAAGCGTTGCCCGCGGGTGATTGGCAAAAAGATCGTCGAGAAAAGGCGTATCGGCGGCATCTACGGCGCTAACCGCAGGATCCTCGGCAATGCCGTAGCCGTCGAGGATCATGAGGAGGTGCCGATCAGAGGAATCCATAGATGTTGGCGCTTGAGCAAAGAAAAAAGATGCAGATGGGCCCAGCGGGCGGGCGCCCCGGGGTTACACGTCCCACGTGAGGATGTCTTCCTCCGACTTCTCGCGGGTCTCCCATTCGGCGGCGTCTTCGGAGGGCTCCTTCTTCTCGGTGATGTTGTATCCTAGCTCGCGCCACTGGTTGGCCAGGTACTCGTTCCACTGCGTGTAGTGGGCGTACTCCTCGGGCAACTCGTCGTCGGGGTAGATGGCTTCTACCGGGCACACCGGCACGCAGGCGTTGCAGTCGATGCACTCCTCGGGCTGAATGGCAAGGAAGTTGGGCCCTTCGTAAAAGCAATCGACGGGGCACACCTCAACGCAGTCGGTGTACTTGCAGTTGATGCAGGGTTCGGTAACAACGTAGGGCATGAAACGTGGAAGTCGGACAAACAAAGGGGCGATGTGTTGACTCGTAATGGTGGTAGCCTGTATGTTTTCACCGGTTCCAACGCGAACGTCCTCGTAACGACGCGCCCGCCTGCTTTTCACGCAACCCTGCTCTACCATGGCTTCTGCTCCGTATCGCCTTGCCCTCATCGCGCACGACGGCAAAAAGGCGGATCTGATCTCGTTTGCGCACAAGCACGTGGATGTGCTGCGCCGGTTTGAACTGGCTGGCACCGGCACCACCGGCAAGATGATTGAGGACCAGTTGGGCCTGGAGGTGCACCGCTACCTCTCCGGTCCGCTGGGCGGCGACGTGCAGATTGCCGCGGCCATCGTGGAGGGCGACATCCACGCGGTCATCTTCTTTGTGGATCCGCTCGACAAGCACCCGCACGAGCCGGACATCCAGACGCTGCTGCGCGCCTGCAACATGCACAACGTGCCGCTGGCCACCAACGAAGCGACGGCCCGCTACATGATGAACCACGGCGGCGTGCGCGATGCCTCCGAGGATGCCCCGGACGACGCTGCGTAATCGACCAAACGGCAGGCTTTGAAGTCAACACAGGCATAGCCATACACATGCGTCGCCTCGGGGTCTTTCTTGCGCTTGTTGTTATCGGAAGTGGGGTGATGGGCTGCTCGTCATCGGACGATGCGCAAAAAAAGCCCGCGCCGGTAGCCTGGCCGCGCGCGTCGTTTGCGGACCTACGCGGCTGGCGCACGGCAGCGCTACAGCCGGCGCTTGCGGCCTTTCTGCGGTCGTGCACGCAGTGGAGCGATTGGGATGCGACGGCGTGGATGCACCCGCGCTATCCGGTGTTTGGCCGGATGGATCGTTGGCAGGACGCTTGCGCGAAGGCCCGCGCCGTTCCAAGGGACCGCCCGGGGGCGGCGCGCCGCTTCTTCGAGGCCCACTTTCGTCCGCACTACATAAAACACAATGGCACGCGCCGCGGCCTGTTTACCGGCTACTTCGAGCCGCAGCTGTCCGGTGCCCGCACGCGCCAGCCCGGCTTTGCGCAGCCGCTGTACCGCCCGCCCCGCGATTTGGTGGAGGTTGTGGTGGGGCGCTTTGTGCCCGGCGTTGACGAGACGATCTTTGGCCGCGTGGTGGAAGGGCAGCTCGTGCCGCACTTCTCGCGGGCCGCGATCGACCGGGGCGCGCTCAAGGGGCGCAACCTGGAGCTCCTGTGGGTCGACAGCGCCGTCGACGCGTTTTTCTTGCACATCCAGGGCTCGGGGCGCGTGCTCCTGCGCGACAGCACCGTGGTGCGCGTGGGCTATGCGGCCGAGAACGGCCATCCGTACCGCGCCATCGGCCGCGACCTGATTGCGATGGGTGCGCTCACACAGGCCAACGTGTCGCTGCAAACCATCCGGGCCTGGCTCCTGAGCCACCCCGCCCGTGCCGACGACGTGATGCACCAGAACGCGTCGTACGTCTTTTTCCGCGTCCTGAAGCAGCTGGGCCCCAACGAGGGCCCCCTCGGGGCGCAGGGCGTGCCGCTGACGCCGCGCCACTCGTTGGCGGTCGACCCGGACTACCTCCCGTACGGGGCGCCGCTGTGGCTCGACACGCGCGTGCCACGTGCGGACACCAGCGGGCAACGGGCGTTTCGGCAGCTTCTGATTGCACAGGATACGGGCGGCGCCATCCAGGGGCCCATCCGCGGCGACGTGTTTTGGGGCGCGGGCAAACGGGCCCGGGCCATCGCGGGCCGCATGAACAGCACGGGGCGCTACACGGTGCTCATCCCCATAGACACGCCGTAGGAACGACCGGCCGGTCGTTCCTACGGCGGTGTGGGTCGCCAATTCTAGAGGATCGGCCATCCCAAGTGGACCTCGGTTTACCCAAAGACCCACAGGGAATGATCCGGTCACATGGCGCTACGCCGCCTCAACGGCTTCAACCTCCTCCAGTGCAACGCCTTGCAGGCCCATGGCATCGTAGGTGGCGCCGCTGAAGGCCGGATGCGTCTCCGCAAGTTCGTCCATGATGGAATGTGGGCCTTTCGCGTAATCCATCGAAGCGCCGAGGCGTTCGGCAATCGCGGGCAGCGCGGCCCAGCCGGGCTTGCAGTTGATGCGGTGCGCGTCGTTGTGCCACTTGTCAAACGGCGTGCCGTGCGTGTCGGGGCGGCTCTTGCCCATCTCCATCATCAGCGTGCGGTTGACGCCCTGGATGGCTTTGGCGGGGCGCACGCGCTGGGCGCGGCCGTCCTGGTTGACGAACGTCCCCACCGTCTCCACAATCATGGCCGCCGGGAGGGCCACATCGGCCACGGGCAGCGTTTGGTTGGTGGTGTTGTAGTAGTGGAGGATGACCGTTACATCTTCGAGCGCCTCGCGCGTGAGGAGCTCAGCCGCCACGGGGTCGTCTTCCATCACGTAGAGCGTGTCAATCTCGCCCGCTTCAATCTTAGCGCGCAGCAGCTCCACGTCGACCGGGCGGATGCCCAGGCGCTCGCAGCCCTGGGCGTTGGGGGTCTTGTCGTCGGTGATGAGCCAGTCGTCGCCCGCGCCGGGCTCAACGTGCGGGATGTACCGCGGCGCCTCCGCGCCTACGGCGTCGGCAAGCTGCGTGAGCAAGTAGTTGTCCTCTACGGTGGCGTGCGCCGAGCCCAGGAAAAGCGTCTTCTCGGGGGATGCCGAGCCGAGCTTGGCCGCCGCCTGCGCAAAGGCCTGTTCCCACGAGCTGTGGGCCAGCGTTCCTTCGGTGCGCACCTGCGGGCCCTCCGGACGGTCTTCGTTGAAGCGCTCGTACCCCAGGCGGTCCTCGTCGGGCAGCCAGTATTCGTTTACGGCCATGTTTTGCCGGGGCGTGATGCGCAGGACGAGGTTGTCGCGCGTCCAGTAGTGGCAGTTGGCGCCGGTGGCATTGGTGCCCACGATGGACGGGGCGGAGTTCATCTCCCAGATGCGCGCTTTAAAGCGGAAGTCGGTGGCGGTAAGCGCGCCCACCGGGCAGAGGTCAATCACGTTCATCGAGTAGTCCTCGTCGAACGACTCGCCCGGTGCGGTGATCGGGTAATTCTTAACGCCGCGGTTGTTGATGGTGAGCTGCTTGCTGCCCGATACCTCATCGGTGAAGCGCGTGCAGCGCGTGCAGTTGATGCACCGTTCGGCGTCGAGGGTGACGCGCGGACCCAGCTTCACGCGCTTGGGCTTGTGCACCTTCCGAAACTCGAAGCGCGAGCCTTCGGGGCCGTACTTGTAGGCTTGAATCTGCAGGGGGCAGTGGCCGGCCTGGTCGCAGATCGGGCAGTCGAGCGGGTGGTTGATGAGCAGAAACTCAAGGGTGTCCTGCTGTGCGCCGCGCACCTCCTCGCTGGAGCGATGCGTTTCCACCACCATACCGTCTTGCAGGTCGATGGTGCAGCTGGCCTGCATCTTGGGGAAAAACTGGATGACGGGCTCGCCGTTTTCGTCGGTTTCCACCTCGCCGGTGCTGCGGTCTTTTTTGGGCATGCCCACCTTTACGAGGCACTGGCGGCAGTTGGCCGGAATGCTCATCGACGGGTGGTAACAAAAATGCGGTAGCTCGATGCCCTGGTCGAGGCAAAACTGAAGCAGCTTGTGCGAGCCTTCGTACTCGTACGTTGTATCGTCAATCGTGACGGTTGGCATAGGAATCGTAGGGGTCCGTCGTAGAACAAAAACGTATGCAGCGGCGGGTAGCGGGTGTACGCGCCGCGGGGCGGGCCGATCCGCCTACAGGAACGTGCGGAAGAGCGCGACGCCCACAGCAATGAGGAGCGTATTCGCCAGCGCAATGGGCAGCAGCTGCTTCCAGCCCAACTGCATCAGCTGGTTGTACTTGAAGCGCGGGAACGTCCACCGCACCCAGATGAACAGGAAGGCAAAGAACGCCACCTTGAGCATCAGCGCGCCGAATTGCAGGAAGCCCAACAGGATGGAGCCGTCGAGCGCGGGAAAGGCTTGCAGGAGCAGCGGCTGAAACGGAATGAGGTAGCCGCCAAAGAACAGCGTGACGATCATGAAAGAGGCAATGAACCAGTTGACGTACTCGGCCAGGAAGAACATGCCGAACTTCATGCCGCTGTATTCGGTGTGGAAGCCGCCCACGAGCTCCTGCTCGGCCTCGGGCAGGTCAAACGGTGCGCGGTTCGTTTCGGCGAAGGCCGTCACGATGAAGATGAGTGCCCCCACCGGATTTCGAAATACATTCCAGCCCAAAATGGCCCAGCCCGACGACTGATTTTCGACGATGCCCGGCAGGCTGAGGGTGCCGGCGATGAGCACGACCGAGATGACGGCCAGGCCCATCGACAGCTCGTACGAGATCATCTGCGCGGCCGAGCGCAATCCGCCCAGCAGCGAGAACTTGCTGTTGGAGCTCCAGCCCGCCAGCGTGATGCCGTACACCGTCACGGAGGTGAGGGCCAGCAGCATCAGCACGCCCACGTTGATGTCGGCGACCACCACGCCTTCGGCAAACGGAATGAGCGAGGCGGTGGTCATGGCAATCACCACCGTAAGCACCGGGGCCATGGCGTGCAAAAAGCCGTTGGAGGCGGCGGGGCGCACGTCCTCCTTCAAAACGAACTTGAGCACGTCGGCAAACGGCTGCAGCAGCCCCGCGGGGCCCACACGGTTTGGACCGGGTCGGTTTTGGATGAAGCCCGATACGCGCCGCTCGGCATAGACGAGCACCGAGGCCGAGAGGAGCATCCCGTTAACAACCAGGAAGGCAAAAAGAGCTGTAAGGAGCAGCGAAAAATCCATATCCGCGGGCAAAGGGGTTTGTGGAGCAATCCGGGACCGTGTTGCTGGACGGGCGCCAACATACAGGTCAGCCGTGTAAGCTATGGCGTGGGGCGGTGGGGTGCAACCGTCGGGCGGCGTTCGGGGGTGTCTGGCGGTCTTTTTGGATAGAGTTCACGCATGCGTGATGGCTACGAGCGCGCAGCGGCAAGCCATGTGGGGAGGGCGTCGCACCAGCCCACAAGGTTGAAGGCGTGCAGGTACCGGAGGAGGGCGGTGCGCAGCCGCCAGTGCACGTACGCCGGACCGTTGCGGTAGGGCTGCACGCGATCGTAGAGTGCGCGGCGCGCCTCCTGCACGGCGGCGGTGCTCCACACGTAGCGGCTCCCGGTGCGCACGAGCCAGGCTTGGGTCGACGCGGGGAGCGCATCGAAGGCGGGCGCCGGGTCGTCGACCCACTTCGTCCAGCGCTCGCTCGCCACAACGGCATGACGCACGACCGATGGAATCTCCGACGGCGCGCCGATCCGCTCGGCGAGGGCCGCGAGTTCACAGAGGGCGTCGTACTCTACGGCGGCCAGGCCGGGCCCCACGTTGGCGCCGCCCACCCCATGAAGCGGATACGCCGGCAGGTCATCGACGTCGTCGGTGTAATGGGCCTTGAGGAGCGCGCCCAGGCGCTCGTGGGCCAGCGTGGCAAACCGGCGCGCCCGCGACGCATCAAACGCCTGGGTGTTGAGCTGCGTGCCTAGGTCGCCCACGACAAAGACGGGCGGCCCCACGTCGGCGCGGTGCTGTGCGTTCTGCCAGCCGGTCACAAATGCTTCAAACCGCGCGGCGGCGTCTTTGGCATGCGCTTCTTCGGGGCCCACCTCGTACCCGATGGGCGGGGCCTTGTGCGCCCGGCGCGCCCGTTCGGCATATTGCTGTAGGTGCACCGTGCGATCAACGAGCGCCTCCACAGGAAGCGGGCCGTCGTGGTGGGGGTCGGTGGTGGCATCGAGGTGCAGCACCTCGTATCCGGCGGCTAGGCAGGCGTCGATGGAGGCCTCGGTGGCCGCGAGGGCATCAGGCAGGGGCGGTTGCGCGTCGTGCTGTGCGTCTTTCTTGTACGGCCCGCCATGATCCAGCCCCAGCAGCACCGGCACGGTGGCCTCGTACGAAGCGCGGGCGTCGTCGACCGCGCTGCGCAGGGCCGCCGGCGTCCAGCCCGTATAGCCGCCGTCGCGGTCCACTTGGTTCAGGGTGGCCACCACGAGCAGCGGGGCGCGGGCATGTTCTGCAGCGTCGATGGCGGCTTCTACCACGGCCGGCGAGGTGGGGCACACCGCGAGCAGGGTGTGCCGCGTGACGCCGCGGGCTTCGGCTGCACACGGCCCCGTGAGGAGGGTGGCCAGGAGGCGGGCCGGCGAACTGTTGGCGGCCGCCGCCGCGCGGCGTACAAGGGCATCGGGAGAAGGCATCAAGAGCGACCGGAGCAGGGAGGGTGTTGGCGTGCAAGGGCGCGGGCCGCGGCTGTGGCGGCGGTTTGCCCTGCTGCATAGAGGCACGAAGGGGCGGGGCGAATGATTCTGGCGGACGACGATTTGACCATGCGCCGTGGTCCAATGCCGGACGTTAAGCGTGCAGGTGGCCAAATCCGTCCGAACAGCCATCTGAACCATTCACGTATCGTTTCTACATTTCACTTCTTTCGCCATTGCGAGTGAACGCGGTGCGCGCGCCCCCCCGAGATTGCTGCGATTGCCCTGAAGCGTACCATTGATTATCGCGGTATTGCTCATTGTTGCGGTATTGCGATCACATCGGTATCTTAAAGAAATCGTCGTTCAAGCCCCCTAAAGCCGCACAGGCTATGCTGGTTCAAGACATTATGCAACATCCGGTAGTCACCACGGCGCCGGGTCGGTCGATTGTCTCGGCGTATCGCTACATGCATGAGCATGATCTGCGGCACCTGCCGGTGATGGACGGGCGGCGGCTGGTGGGCGTTGTGACCGATCGCGATCTGCGGTTCGCAACCAGCGCTCTGCATCCGCGCCCCTCGGAGGCCGAGGCATCCGTCGAACAGGTCATGACGCCCGATCCCATCACGGCGGGCCCGCTCGACCCGGTGGAAGAGGCCGCCCGCCTGTTGC
Source organism: Salisaeta longa DSM 21114 (assembly GCF_000419585.1). NCBI lineage: Bacteria > Pseudomonadati > Rhodothermota > Rhodothermia > Rhodothermales > Salisaetaceae > Salisaeta > Salisaeta longa. The sequence continues at coordinate 1,104,596 of NZ_ATTH01000001.1, read as the reverse complement.
AAACGAAGCGCATTGGGTGCCTGCCGGTACTGGATGGCGCCGACCTGCGCGGCATCGTGACGGTGACGAACGTCATGGAGGCCGTGCTGCGGCTTACCGGCATCGAAAAGCCCGGCGGCCGCCTCGCCGTGGCGCTCGTCGACGAACCTGGGCAACTGGCGCGCCTCACGCAGCGCGTGGCCGAGGCGGGCCTGGACATTCGCTCGGTGCTCAGCTATTACCGCCCGCACCAGCACGAGGGCCCGGAAGCAGCGCCCGAGGCATCCGAAGACCGGCTGCACGTCATCCTGCGGGTGGATACCCTCAACGTGCGGCCCATCGCGGAAGCCCTTCGCTCTGAAGGCTTCGATGTGGTGTGGCCCGTCGCAAAGCCGAGCTGAGGCGCAGCTACGACCCCGGTTCCTTTCACAATCCACGACTCTTTGGTGTCTCCTCTGTTTGTCTACCATTCCCGCTACGATCGCTACGACTTTGGCGCCGACCATCCGTTCAGTCCGAAGCGCCAGGCGATGCTTTTCTCCCTGCTGGAGGCGCTGGGGCATCCCGTGGACCTTACGGCACCTTCCGTGGCGACGCGAGCGGACGTGGCCCGCGTGCATGACGCGGCGTTCATCGACGCCGTGGCGGCGGCCTCGCGGGGCGAGGCGACCCCGCAGGCCAAAGCGTATGGCCTCGACACGATGGACGTGCCGCTGTTTGAAGGGATGGATGCAGCGGCCCGCGGGCTGGTGGGCGGCACCCTCTTCGGCGCGCGATGCATCTTGGAAGGCCGCGCGGCCCGCGTGCTTCAGTGCGGCGGCGGCCTCCATCATGCCCAGCGGGCGATGGCATCGGGGTTTTGCGTGTACAGCGACCTGTCGGTGGCCATTCACGCGCTTCGGGACGCCGGAGAGCGGGTGGCGTACATCGACATCGACGTGCATCATGGCGACGGCGTGCAAGCCCTTCACTACGAGGATCCGGGCGTGCTGGCTCTGAGCTTGCATGAGTCGGGGCGGTACCTCTTTCCCGGCACGGGGGGCGTGCATGAAGTGGGCGTCGGGGCGGGCGAAGGCACCACGCTGAACGTTCCGTTAGAGCCGTTTACCGAAGACGAAAGCTACATCGAGACGTTCGAGCGCGTCGTACCCTTTGCCCTTGAGCGCTTTCAACCCGATGTGCTGGTGGTGCAATGCGGCGCCGATGCGCACTTCAGCGATCCGCTAGCCGATATGCTGCTCACCACCCGCGCGTACGAGACAATCTTTGCGCAGCTGGTGGATCTGGCCGACGAGCACACGCAGGGACGGGCGCTGTTTACACTAGGCGGCGGGTATCAGCCGGAGGCCACCGCGCGGATCTGGGCGCTGCTTGTTGGGGCGCTGTGTGCCGTGGAGCTCCCCAACGACATCCCGGGCGTATGGCGGCAGCAGTGGAGTAGCGACACGCACGGCTTGCCGTCCGAGACGCTGCGCGATCCCGCAGACAAAACGTTCGATGTCCCCCGGCGCGCGTCCATCAACGAGCAAAATGCGCGGGCGAGCAAGCGCGTGCTCGAGCTGGTGGCGCCCTACTGGTATTGAACGGCGTGCTTGTGGCTGGTGGCGGTAACGAACGACCGTCGAAAGGCTTGCAAGACCGTAACGCCAACCATACCAAATCATGCAACGCCCGCTTGGTGAAGGCCTTTAATCACATGCAGTAATCCATCTTCCCTTACCTGCAGGTGCGGTGCGCGCATCCTCGACGTGGGAAGGACCACAGGGCCGACCATATGATTGATGTAGACAACGCATCGAAGCAGCAGTTGCGTGGCGAAGTAGAGCGGCTGCACGAGGCGTTACAAGCGTCGCGCGATGCGAACGACGAATTGCGGAAGCGCCTCACGGCAGCTCCGGTGTCACCGGCGGTGCTGCACGCAGTGCCCGATGGCCTGTTGTTGCTCGACGCCCACGCGGGCACCATCCGGTTTGCGAACGCGAGGGCCGGGCGCCTGCTGGGGCGCAGCGACCCGTCGGAGCTGCAGGGGGCCACCCTCTCGCAGGTTGTGGCCGACGACGAGCGCTCCCGCCTCATGCAGCAGTGGGCGGCGGATGGGGCCGAGGAGACGCCTGCGTTCTCCGAATATCGGTTCCCCGCAGCGCCGGCGCAGCGGCTCGCCCTTGCGTTTGTGCACCTGCCTAACGACCCGTCGCAGACGCTCGCGGTGTTGCGCGATCGGGCAACGCAGCATCAGCTTGCCGAAACGCTTGCCGAAACGCTCAACCTCTTCGACACCGCCTTCCACTTAGGGCCGGCGGCGCTCATGATCGTGGAGATGAAGACGGGAGCCATCATGGAAGTGAGCGATCGGCTCACGGAGCTTACGGGCTACACGGCGCATCAGTTGGTGGGGCAGCGCATTGCCGACGTTGAGGGCGGGCTACCGGCGACGGAGCGCCTGCGCCTTGTAGCGCACCTGCAACAGGAAGGCAGCTTCCAGGATTACGAGCTCGTGCTCCCGTGCAAGACGGGCGCGCCGCGGACGGTGCTGTGCAGCGCTCGTCAGGCAGAGCTAAACGGCGTGTCGTGCGCGCTGATTGGGTTTGCGGATGTGACCGCACGCAAGGAGGCCACCGCGGCGCTCCGCGAAAGCCGCGACCTGTTCCAAAAGGTGTTTCGAACCAGCCCCGCCCCGGTGGGCATCTGCCGCCTGGCAGACGGGCAGTACCTCGACGTGAACGACGCGATGTGCACGGCGCTCGGCTACAGCCGCTCGGAGCTTACCCACACGCCGGCCGATGAATTGGGGCTGTGGGCCGATCCGTCCCGCCGCGAAACCCTCAAAAATCGTCTCGCTGAGGAGTCGGCGGTGCGAGACTTTGAGGCACAGTTTCGGACAGCAGCCGGCGACACGGTGACCATGCTCTGCTCCTTTCAGCGGATTCGCCTGCGCGATGAGCCGTGCGTGCTTACGGTGATGACGGACATCACGCGCCGCACCGAAGCCCGCGCGGCCCTCGTGGAGGCAAAGGAAAAGGCCGAGGAGGTGGCGCGGTTTCGCTCGGCGGTGCTCTCAAACATGACCCACGAAATGCGCACGCCGCTCACGGTCATCCTCGGGTTTACGTCGATGCTGCGCGAGGGCGTGCCCGACAAGTACCGGCGCTTCATCCGGCTCATTGAGCGCAGCGGGCGGCGCCTGCACCTCACCCTCGATTCGCTGCTCGACCTGGCGCAACTGGAAGCGGATGCGCTGGATCTGTCGCTGAAGACGCATGCTGTATCCGAAGCCGTGCACGGCCTCACCGAGAGCCTCGTGCACATGGTCGAGGCGCAAGGCCTCGACTTCACGCTCGAAACGCCCGACGAGCGCGTCTATGCGCGCCTCGATTATGAGCTGTTCGGGCGGGTGTTGCATCACCTCGTCGACAACGCAGTCAAGTTTACGTCCGAGGGCGAGGTGGCCATTTGTGTAGACGCGACCGCCGACACGGTGTCCATTGAGGTGACCGATACGGGCTGCGGCATCGACGCGTCGTTCTTGCCGCGTATCTTCGATGCCTTCTCGCAAGAAAGCGAGGGCCTCGCGCGCACCCACCAGGGTAGCGGACTGGGCCTTACGGTGTCAAAGCGCCTCGTCGAGAAGATGAACGGGACGCTAGAAATTGACAGCGTGCAGGGCCGGGGCACCACCATTCGTGTGCTGCTGCCGCGCGTGGCCCGCGTGACGTGAGAGGAGGCGAGCGGTGCCCCGAGGCGTACTTCCGGCATCACGCCGATCGCTTGAAGATGCCCCGGTCGCTTACGTGGCCCACGTAGCGGCCCAAGACGCGCACCTCCTCAAACACATCCGGGCAGATGTGAATGTCGTCATAGTCGGGATTGGCCGGTTCGAGCCGCAGGCCATCCACATCGTCATGGTACACGCGCTTGAGTGACGTTTCGCCGTCATACAACACGGCCCCAATGCCGCCGTTGGGGATGTCATCGTCAATGAGCAGCACGTAGTCGCCATCGTGGATGTCGGCGCCTTTCATGGATTGCCCCGAGACGCGGATGGCGAACATGCGGTCAAGATGCGGGAAGAGGACGTCCAGCGTGATGGTGCCTAGGTCGGCCTCGACGGCTTCTTGCAACGTGCCCGCCGAGATGATGCCGCGGATGGGAATGCCGGGTTCAGCGGAACCCTGGTAGCGCGGCGCCAGCTGGTAGCCGTGCTGCTCGTCGCGGATAAGATGCCCCTTGCGGTGCAGGGCTTTCAGGTTTTGCGTGACGCTGTTCGGCGACCGGTACTGAAAGTGGTCGATGATGGCTTGGTAGGTCGGCCACACCTCGTGGTCGTCCACGAAGTCGATGAGGTACTGCAGAAACTCATGTTGCTTGGCCGTGAGCTTTTTGCGTCCCATAAGCGCCGTCGGTCCCGAGGGATAAACATATGTTCCACATCTGTATCATACATCTCACATAGGGCAAGATCAAGCGGTGCCCGGCGCGGCCATGACATTAGCATGAGTAAACGTGCACACGACCCGTTCGCTTTGAAGACGGCTTGTGCTTCCAAGGCATTCACCATCTTTTTGAAAATCATTCCTGAACGGCGTCAGAATGAATAAGCAAGATTGTTGCAACGGTCTTGGACATCTTCCAAAGAGCGATATCCGCAATGGGTCACTCCTGCCCGTACATGGAGATCGCATCACGGGCATCCCCGTGTCCTTCGCATCTGCTCAGTTCTCGCGATGACAAGCAGCGTGCTCCTTTTTTGTGCGTTGATCGTGCAGCTGGTCGAATCCGTTCGAACAGTCATCTGAACCATTCACGTATCGTTTCTACATTTCATTCCTATTGTCATTGCGAGCGAACGGAGTGAGCGCGGCAATCTCCGCAATGGGCCGCTCCTGCTCGTACATGGAGATCGCCGCGTCGCTCGCATGCGCACCAGTGGCATGACCAAGGCCCCTCACTCCTCGCGATGACAAGAAGCATACTGCTTTTTCATGCGTTGAGCGTGCAGATGCGCAAATCCACCCGAACGTTCATTTGAAGCCTCGACGTTTGAGCCTTCAGCCAACCATTCATTTCGTCGCGAGCGAATGCAGAGAGCGTAGGGGCCTCCAGGTCATGCCTGTGGCGGGGCCTTTAGGTCATCCTGAAAGGGCAATCTCCACAAACGAGCAAAAACCTGCCGCACATTGCAATAAGCGAGATGTACTGATAGAGCCACCGCATGAGTCATCGTGAATCCGCACTGAGCATTTCAAAGTCAGCCCATGCTTCAAAGGCATATCATCATCATTTTGCAAATCACTCCTGATTGGCGTTAGTACGAATCCAAATTGATGCGATTGCCTTGCCAGTCCGTTTCTTCAGCTTGCAACGTGTCGCACGTTACGGCACGCTGAGCTGGAAGACCGCGTTGCTAAACGCCATTTGCCCGCCATACCAGAAGCCGCGGAAGAGCGGGTTGTCGGCAAAGTAAACAACCGTGCCCTCGCCCAGGGGCTGCGTCCCAAAGACGAGCGTTTCGGCGATGCGCTGCTGCGCCGTTGTGCCAATAAAGCCAGCCAGGGGCGTTCCGGTGGGCAGGGTAGCCACGTTCCAGCCGTCGCTGAGGTAGCTAAAGGCCAAGCCGCTCGTTTTGAGGCTGTAGTAGCGCGCCCCGAGGCCCGCGGCCAGGGGATGGGTGGTGTCGAGCTGCGCCAGGTGGATGCTGCCGGGCGTGCCGCGCATGGCGGCCGTGCGTTCGGCCGTGCCGTACGTATCGAGGGCCGAGGTGTCGGGCAGCGGGGGCTTCGCCTTCAGCGCAAACGGCTTGTGCCCGGCCAGGGCGTGGTTGGCGCGCCCGAGGGCGATCAGCTGACCGCCATTGCGCACCCATTCCACGAGCGCCGCGCGCCGCGCACTCGTCATCCAGTCGGCATAGCCGTAGCCGCCCGGCAGAATGAGAACATCCACGTCGTCGAGCATCGATGCCGCAAAGTCATCGGGCGGAAGGAGGGTGAGCGGGTAGGCGATGGTCTGGTCGAAGAAGTGCCACACCTCGCCCACGTCGTAGGAAGATGCTGGCGGGCCGCCGAGCGTGGCCACCGTAGGACGATCCATCACCGGCACATTGGCCGACCCGAAGTCGGGGCCCTGGTCGACGAGTCCCGTGGCCGCTGCAACAATTGGTTGATCGTGGGTGTCGGCCAGCCGGCGCATGCGGCGGTCGAAGGCCTCGCCCAGCGCCTTGTTGTCGGCGCGGGTGAAGATGAGCGTGCCGCGGGCGTAGGTGGTGCCGCGCAAGGCGAAGCCCTGCCGGGCGATGCGCGCCTGAAGGCCCTGCTCCAGCAGGTCGCCCACAAAGGCGACGTCGGCCAGGCTCTTCCAGGCCACCACGTAGGCGTAGGGCGCCCCCTCGGCGGGCGCGCTAGGACCGGTGGGCGCCCGCGCCTCCGCCACCTGGGGCGCACGCGACAGGCCGTACGCTTCGAGCCCGTAGGCGTAGGGCAGCGTCCAGGCGGTGATGTCGTACGTCACCGAATCGATGATCGTGGGCCGCGGCTCCATCAGCACCTTGGTGAGGCGCGCCTTGGGCTGCTGCGCCGGCACCACAAGGTCGCCCGCTGCAATCTGCACGTCGGTGCGCAGGCCGTCGTGGTAGCGGGTGCCCTGCACGCGTCCGGCCGCAGCGCGCGCCACCGTTGCCACGATGCCTTGGCGGGTGAGGTGGTCGTGAAGCGCCGCGATCCGATCCCGGTCGGCGGTGGTTGCTTTTACGAGGTAGGCGGCGTAGTGCCCGGGCGGGTCGTCTTGCCCCGAGCGGTAGTAGTCGATGAACTCCTGAACGAGTGTGCCCCGATGGGTGGCCGCGGTTTCGATGGTGGCCAGGCTGCTGGCGCGATGGTGCGCAATGCGCTCGTCGAGCGTCAGCGTATCGCCCGCTGCGGTGCGCACGGCCAGCCCCGCGCCAATGCCGCCCTGCTCGTAGGTCATGCCAATCGCGCCGTTGAAGAGCGGCCACGTGTCGCCGTAGCCGGGATAGAACAGGTCGAACACCTCGCCGGTGAAGTACAGCCAGCCGTTGCGGTCGAAGTACCGAGCGTTGTTCAGGCCCACCGTCTCCTGAAAGCGGCGCTGAAACGCCGTCACGTTTTCGTGGATGGGCTCGGCCGCCGGGGCGAAATAGTAGGGTTCGTTGTATCCCTGCTCGTGAAAATCGACGTGGATGTGCGGCATCCAGGTGTTGTACAGCGCCAGGCGCTGGCGCGTCTCCTGCTGCACCGCCCAGGCCCAATCGCGGTTCAGGTCGAAGTAGTAGTGGTTGGAGCGCCCCGCGTGCCACGGCTCGTGGTGACTGCGGGCCTGCGGCGAGGCGTTGGGCTGCATGCCGCGCGTGCGCTCGTACCAGTGCACGTACCGCTCGCGGCCGTCGGGATTGAGGCAGGGGTCGAGCACCACAATCACGTTCTGCAGCCATTCCTGTACGTCGCCCGTGCGGGTGGCCAACCGGTGCAGCACGCTCATGGCTGCTTCGGTGGAGACCGACTCGTTGCCATGCACGTTGTAGCTGAGCCACACGATGGCGGGTGTGTTGGCGTTGGGCGGCGCCGCGGCGCCCGCGGTTAATCCGATGCGCTGCAGGTGCGCCGTGCGCAGCTCCTTGAGCCGCGCGAGGTTCTCGGGCGTTGAGATGTACGTGGCAAGCAGCGGCCGCCCTTCGTACGACTGCCCGTAGCGTTCAAGCTGCACACGATCGGACTGCGCGGCAACGTGCGTCACGTAGTCAACCACCCGGTGGTGGTGCGTAAACTGCTCGCCCAGGCGGTGGCCTAAGAAATCGCCGGGTGCTTGCACCGACTGGCCGGACGCGGCGGCAACACTGAAAAGCAGAACGACAATGCTGCAGGCGAAGCGACGAATCGTAGCGTGGGACATAAGCGGGAGCGTGCGTGCTGGAAACGGGTGGTTCTCCAACAAAACGGTTTCCGCTTCAAAAGGCAAGTGGCGTGTCGTCTACCACACGATGGTGAGGCGGCTGTACGCATTATCGAAACGACCGGGCGAATCGGGGATGCCGGGCGGGAGGTCGTCGTTATCGGTGTCGTAGCCCACGCCAAACACGAACGAGCCGCGCCGAAAGCGGTAGCCCAGCAGAAGGTTGACGCGGTAGTTGCTGGGCCCTTCGGTGTAGTATTCGCTTGTCCAGTTGCGCGTGAGGACAGTTTTGTCGCCGTTGAGGTTGCGCACGACGGCGGCATATTCGAGGCCCACATACGGCCACGCGCCCCCGGCAATATCGTAGGTGCCCTGGATGCGCGTTACGTGACGCCGTTCATTGTATCGGAAGGCGCGGCCCACGGTGGAGAGCTCGAAGTTGCGTCCGCTCTGCCGGTCGGTGTAGTCTTCGATGGCATATGTGGCTTCGGTACGCCAACGGCCCCAGTGGGCGGCGGCAAACGCGCCGTAATGCCAAAACGTCTGCTCCGTTGCGTAGGCGCTTTGCACGGCCGGCCCCAAGCCGGTGCGCTGCAAGGCGCTGCGATCGTAGCGCGCCTCAACGCCTACCGTCCACCAGGCCCGTTCATACGCAAGCAGCGCCCCACCAAAGGCCGCCTCCCGCACATCGGTGTACGCGTATCCAGCCTCGCGCTGCGACCGAAGGGTGGCCGCGCTCTGCGTTTGCACGTGGGCAACAAGTTCTGCGCGAAGCGGATAGCGTGCGGGGCTGTTCCACTCCAGCCCCAAAAGAAAGGGACGGTGCCCGTAGGTGCGCACGATATCTTCCTGATTGGCCTCAACACCCAGCCCTTCGTAAATAAAATCGTTGTAGACGTCGAGCGCCGTTACGGTGGCCCGCACGGCGCCAATTGACGGGTGGCGGTAGACGTAGAACAGCGTCGCGTCGAGGCTGGGCTTGTAATCGGCAAAAGTATGCTGAATGCCCACCCGGTGCCCCTTGGCAGGCGACCAGCCGTAGCCCAGTTCCACGAAGGCGCGGCTGGCGCGGGCGTCTTGCTGCAGCCAAGCGTTCACAGAAAGGCCGTGCGTCTTGCCAAACGCGGTTTGTTCTTTCAGTTGGGTAACCACCGCCCAGTCGGGCCGCTGGATGCTGCCAAAGCGAAGCCGCATGCCATCGGGCGTTTGCTGCCAGGCATGGTTGGCCATCATCGAGAACTGGTACGAGACCATGTCGAGCGCATACTCGCGATCCATCCCTGGGGTGATGTGCCGAAAGACGCCCCGGTCGTACGTCCGGTTGTCGGTGGCGTGGATGCGGTCGAGCAGCTGAATGCGCCGGTCGGTCGCCCAAAAGTTGAGGGTCGCGCGGGGCGGCTCCTCGTAGCGGAGCGTGGTGTCGGCGGGGGCGTCCTGTGCGTGGGTGTCAGCGGGCCATGCAAAAACACCTAGAGCAAGGCACAGCACAGCGGCAAAGCGGGACATCCGGTTGGGGCGTCATTTTGTTGATCGGTCGATGGGCCAACGTACAGGGAAGGCAGCAGAGGCTCCATCAAAACGAAGGCGTGGGCACGTATTCCACACAAAATGCGCACGAAGACATGCGTGAGCAGAGGGCTTGGCGGGTCGTGCTTCGTTGGGCCGTCGGTTTCCTGCGGCCAGGTCGCCTGCTGCAACATCGCCCTTTCGGGGCGCGTTGTGCATCGTCCGTTGTTGCTTGCACACACCGCATCCCTATGGCCGATATCGAACTCACGCAGTCGCACGCACTCACCAAGGCGCAAGCCCGCACCGCCGTCGAAAAAGTGGCCCAGAAATTGTCGGATCGGCTGGGCGTTAGCCACCACTGGGCGACCGACACGCTTCACTTTGAGGGAAGCGGGGCGGAAGGCCAGATTCGTGTGGCGGCGCAAGAGGTAACGGTGCAGGTGGATCTCGGCTTTATGCTGAAGCCCATGCAAAGCATGGTGCGCCAGGAGGCCGAGCGCTACCTCAAAAAGTATCTTATGGCCGCATAGCACCGCTGGTCACAGGGCGCAAAAACACAAGGCAGTCTCCGCAATGGAGCGTTCCTTCCCGTACCTGGAGATCGCATCATAGATATGACCTCCGGCCCCACCACGGGCATGACCTCCGGCCCCATCATAGATATGACCTTCGGCCCCCACGTCACTCCCTACGGTCGCTCCTCGCGATGACAAGGAGGGTACTGGTTTTTTGTGCGTTGCGCGTGCAGTTGGTCAAACCCGCCGGAACAGCCCTCTGAACCATTCACGTATCGCTTCGGCATTTCACTCCTCTTGTCATTGCGAGCAAACGTAGTGAGCGTGGGGACTGAAGATCATGCCTGTGGTGGGGCCGCAAGGTCATCCTGGAAGGGCAATCTCCGCGGATGAGCAGGAACGCACCATGCAATCAGCGGGGGATACTGACAGCGCCATTGCATGAGTCATCGTGCATCCGCCCTGAGCGCTTCAACGGCGGTTCCTGCTTGCGGGGCATGTATCGCCACTTTGCACATCCCTCCTGAGTGGCGTCAGCGCGAACCGGCACGATTGATGCGATGGCCCTGCATAAAAACACAGGGACATCCCCTGTGGGGCATGTCCCTGCGCGTTGGTTGTTGCGATGTGGTACGGCGACCGTCGTGGGCTTACGCGTCGACGGCCGATGCTTGCACCGTGGGCGCCGCGTCGCGCACGGCCTCCGAGACGTAATCCTCGTACTGCGCAAAGTTGTTGACGAACATTTCCGCGAGGGTGCGGGCCTGATCGTCGTAGGCCGCGGGGTCCTCCCACGTATTGCGCGGGTTGAGGATGTCGCTGGGCACGCCGTCTACGCTGTGCGGAATGCCGACGCCAAAGAACGGATGGGGCGTCGTGTCGGTAGCGTCGAGGGCTCCGCGCAAGGCCGCGTCGACCATGCGGCGGGTGTGCGCCAGCGCCACGCGGTGGCCGGTGCCGTACGGGCCGCCGGTGATGCCGGTGTTTACCAGCCAGCACTGTGCGTCGTGCTCGCGGATACGATCGCCCAACATCTCGGCGTACACCGACGGGTGGCGCACCATGAACGGCTCGCCGAAGCACGTGCTAAAGGTGGCCTTGGGGGCCGAGACGCCGCGCTCGGTACCGGCGACCTTGGCGGTGTATCCGCTCAGGAAGTGGTACATGGCTTGTTCGGGGGTGAGCCGCGCGATGGGCGGCAGCACGCCAAACGCATCGTACGTCAAAAAGATCACCGTTTGCGGATGGCCGCCCTGCCCGGTGTCCGAGGCGTTGGGGATGTAGTGGAGCGGATAGGAGCCGCGCGTGTTGCGCGTGATCGCGTCGTCGGTGAAGTCGGGTTCGCGCGTTTCCTCATCGATGATCACGTTCTCCAGGATCGTCCCGAAGCGTTCGGTGGTGCTGTAGATTTCGGGCTCGCCCTCGCGCGTCAGGTCGATCATCTTGGCATAGCAGCCGCCCTCGAAGTTGAAGACGCCGTCGGTGCTCCATCCGTGTTCGTCATCGCCAATCAGCGTGCGGCTGGCATCCGCCGAGAGCGTCGTCTTGCCGGTACCCGAGAGTCCGAAGAAGACCGCCGTGTCGTCGCTGTCGCCCTTGTTGGCCGAGCAGTGCATCGGCAGCACGTCGTGCTCGGTGAGGCGGTAGTTGAGCACCGAAAAGATCGACTTCTTAATTTCGCCGGCATAGTGCGTGCCGCCAATGAGCACCAGCTCGTCGGCCATGTTCACGAAGATGGCCGCTTCGGAGTTGGTGTTGTCGCGGGCGGGATCGGCGGTAAAGCCGCAGAGGTCGAGGACGGTAAAGCCCGGCTCGAAGTCGGCGGGCGGCCCCTCGGGGCGCACAAACATGTTGTAGGCAAACAAGCTGTGCCAGGCCTTCTCGGTGATAATGCGCACCGGCAGGCGGTAGGTGTCATCCCAGCCGGCATACAGGTCCTGCACAAAGAGGTCGCGCTGCGCGGCGTAGTCGACCATGCGCGCCTGCAGGGCCTCAAAGGTGGCCGCGTCGGTTGGCTGATTCACCGTGCCCCAGTGAATCGAGTCGGCGTTGCGGGCATCCTTCACGATAAACCGATCCTTGGGGCTACGCCCGGTGTATGGATCGGTGCGGGTCACCAGCGGCCCATTGGCGGCCAGTCGGCCCTCCGTGCGCGCCAATGCGTGCTCGTACAGCGCGGGCGGCGTGAGGTTGTAGTGGACCGTTGCGGGACGGAGTCCTAGAGCTTCCAGATGATTCGTGACGTGCGTGGGTGCTTTCATAGCGAAAGACAGCTCGTTTGGTGCGTGCGCCTGCATCGGACGCTCCGATGCGTGCATACAAAACGTGTATGTGTTAGAAAGGCTCCGATACAGGTTCGGAAGCGCTTCCTGCTGGACTTGTCAACGTAGGGCGGCGCGCATGCACTTGCTATGAGTTGTCGATGAAAGCAGGTGCGCGCTGGGCGTCGATGCAGGCTCTAATGGGCGCATGCGAAGCACTGCTAACGGCCGCGCGTTAGGTGTGTACCGATGTCTCGAAGCAGGCTGCTTGCTCATGGCCGTTACGCGCCCATCCACGTTTTCGCCCGCCCAGGCCACCGGCGCGTCTCGCGTGCTTCAGTGGGCAGCGCACGATCCGCTGCTTATGGGGTTGGTGGCGGTGGCGCTTCTGCTGGGCACCTCGGCCTGGCTGGGCGTGGCGCCGTCGGGTCCGCTGCTGGTGATGGGCGGCGCGGGCACGACGCTCGTGTATCTCGCGGACCGCGTGTTGGGGTTTGCGGCCGAGGATGTGTACAACCGCCCGCGGCGCGTGCGCTGGGTGACGCGGCATCGGCGCTACCTGTGGCTGGAAACGGCCGTGGCGTCGGCGCTTGTGGGCGGTACGGTGGCGCTGGTGCGCCCCGAGACGCTCGTGGCGGCGGGCGGTGTCGCGGTCGCGGGCGTGGTGCACGTGGTGCCGCTCGTTCCGCGGGCCGGTCGCCTCAAGGCGCGGTGGAGCGCGGGCAAGACGGGCCTCGTCGTATTCACCTGGGCGGCTGCGGCGGTGGTGCTGCCTGTGGTGGAGGCTACGGGGACGCTGTCGGTCGATGCGCTTGCGCTTGGGGCCTATCGCGTCGCCTTCCTGCTGCCCAACGTCATCGTGGCCGATTGGCTCGATCGGGCGGGCGATGCTTCGGCGGGGCTCCGCCCGTGGGCCGCGCAGTGGACGCCGCGGCGCGTGATGTACAGCAGCGGGGGAAGTGTGATGGTGGGCCTCGCGCTCCTCGCGGTGCTCCGGCCGCCCCTCCCGGTCGTTGTCGCCGAAGGGGGTGTGCTGCTCCTCATGGGCGCGATGGCCCGTCGCGCGTGCCAACGGCGCGGCGGACCCTATGCTATGCTGTGGTTGGACGTGCTGGTTGCGGGGCCGGCCCTGGGCTATCTGCTGCTGCAGCTATGAGCGGGCCGCGCGGATGGGCACGTCGTGCGTGGATGAGCATCCCGTAGATGCTTCAGGCCGCGCCGGTCGTCTCCTCAATGCGGCTGTTGTAGTCGCTCAGCACACGCTGAATCTGTCCCGTGTCTGAATCGTCATCGGCCTCGTCGCTCGCCGATCCGTTGCCGGCGGATGCGCCATTGCTGAACGAAAAGATAGAATCGGCGGTTGGCTGCTCCGAAGTAGTTTCGGGCGCTTCCTCACGCTCGCGGTACGCATCCACAATCTGTTCAAGGAGCTCACCCGGCGTCATCTCCTCTTGCACCGCGTTTTGCAGCAACCACCGGTGCTGATCGATGCGCAGCCCGCGGGCCAACCCCATCAGGTAGCCATAAGCCTGCTCCTTCGAAATCTCTGATGTTGGGAGACTCATTATGTTGCGTACTTCATGGTTTGGTAACTAGGGATGATCTGGAATGTGGACCGCACAGATCGGTTCGATGAAGGAATAAGCAATCGCGGCCTCGTTACAAGGTTGCAGGGCGCGTCATATCCCTGTCGAATTTCGGTTATAGTCTGCTGCATGAGTGGTATAAAATGGAACCTGAAATATACTGCCGGTATCAGGAGGCACTGTCAACTGCCTCACATCCATTCCCCAACGCCGCATGGCCGACGCACCGATTGAAGATTTTACGCGCATCGACGCCCTGTCTGAACATGAGGACGAGACGGTTACGCTGAAAGGCTGGCTGCACAACAAGCGCGGGTCGAAGAATCTCTACTTCCTCATCTTGCGCGACGGTTCGGGGTTTGTGCAATGCGTGGTGAGCAACGACGCCGTGTCGGACGACGCCTGGGCCGTGGCCGACGACGCGAGTCAGGAGGCGGCGCTGGCGGTTACGGGCACCGTAGCGGCCGATGAGCGGGCGCCGGGCGGGTACGAGATGCAGGTGAGCGACCTGTCGTTGATCGGGGCGTCGGGCGATTATCCGATCACGCCGAAGGAGCACGGCATCGGCTTTTTGATGGAGCGCCGGCACCTGTGGCTGCGCAGCGAGAGCCAGTGGGCCGTGCTGCGCATCCGCAACCACATCATCCAGTCGATCCACCGGTTTTACCAGGACCGCGGGTTTATCCAGACCGACGCGCCCATCCTGACGGGCAACGCGGTGGAGGGTACGTCGACCTTGTTTGAGCTGGATTACTTCGAAGACGAGAAGGCGTACCTCACGCAAAGCGGCCAGTTGCACGGGGAGGCGATGGCCATGGCCTTCGGCAAGATCTACACCTTTGGCCCCACCTTCCGCGCAGAGAAATCGAAGACGCGACGCCACCTCAGCGAGTTCTGGATGATTGAGCCCGAGATGGCGTTCTACGATCTGGACATGAACATGCGATTGGCCGAAGACTTCGTCTCGCACATCGTTCAGGATGTGCTGGCCCACTGCACGACGGAGCTGGAGGCGCTGGAGCGCGACACCACCGCGCTGGAACAGGTGAAGGCTCCCTTCCCGCGGCTCAGCTACGACGAGGCGGTGGAGCTGCTACGCAGCGAGAAGACGGCAGCGCTCATCGACGACCGGATGGCCGCCCTCAAAGAGGAAAAAGCGACGCTCGAAGAGGAAAAGGCGGCGAACGCCAGCGAGCGCGGACAAGCCAAGAAGTGGCGCAAGCGGCAGATTGACGCCCGCGAAATTGAAATCAACAAGCGCGTGGACGAGATCGAGGAGGCGCTGCGTAACCTGCCCGACTGGAAGACCTCGGCGCAGACCTTCGAGTGGGGGGCAGACTTTGGCGGGTCGGACGAAACGGTGCTGACGTGGCACTTCGACCGCCCGATCATCGTCCACCGCTTCCCTGCGAAGATCAAGGCCTTCTACATGAAGCGTGACCCCGCAGATGATCGGTTGGCGCTGGGGCTGGACGTGTTGGCGCCAGAAGGCTACGGAGAGATTGTGGGCGGCGGCGAGCGGGCCACCGACCTGGACTACCTCAAGGAGCAGATTGCGGCCCACGACCTGCCGGAAGACGTGTTTGACTGGTACTTGGACCTCCGTACGTTTGGCTCGGTGCCCCACAGCGGCTTTGGGTTGGGTCTGGAGCGCACCGTGGCGTGGATTACCGGTCGTGAGCACGTGCGCGAGACGATTCCCTTCCCACGGACGATGGGGCGCCTGCATCCGTAAGCCACGGTTGAAAATGTTGGAGCGCTGGTGCGTTGGCGTTTGCCTTCGTGCGGCGTGTGTGGTTCATTGAATAGCACACCCTTTTCTCCTCACGCATGCCCGCGCTTTCCATGGAAACGAATGATCCGCTAATCGTAGGCGTCGACCTTGGCGGCACCAACATTGAGGCCGCGGTCGTCCGTGGCGGGACGGTGCTCGCGTCCAAAAAGAAAAAGACGAAGGCCAAGCGCGGCGTCGACACCGTCCTCGACCGCATCGCCGAAACGGTGACGAAAGCCATCGACCGGCTGGACGGCGACGCGTCGGCCATTGAGGCGTTGTGCATTGGCGCGCCGGGGGCCGTCGATCCGCAAACGGGGGTCGTGCTCTCGGCGCCCAACCTGGACTGGCACGAGGTGCCGCTGGGCGAGGCGCTGCACGAGCGGCTGGACATGCCCGTGATGGTGTCTAACGACGTAAACATCGGCGTGGTGGGCGAGCACGTGTACGGTGCCGGCAAAGGCGCGCTGCACATGGTCGGGATTTTTGTGGGCAGCGGCATTGGCGGGGGCGTCGTCATCGACGGCACCTTGCACAGCGGATGGCGGGGCGCGGCCGGCGAGATTGGGCATATGGTGGTGAAGCCGCACGGGCGCGTGTGCGGCTGTGGGCGCGAGGGCTGCGTGGAGGCCTACGCGAGCAAAACGGCGATGGAGAAGATCATTCGCGAGGAGCAAGCGCGGGGGCGCGCCACCGAGGTGTTCGACATCATGGACGCGAAGGGGAAGGAAAAGCTCACGAGCAGCGTCATTGAGGCCGCGCTCGACGCTGAAGATCCGCTCATGGAAGAGGCCATGCAGCAAGCGCAGTACTACCTGGGGCTGCTAACGGCCAACCTGGTCAACGTGCTCGACCCCGAGGTAGTCGTCTACGGCGGAGGCGTGGTGGAGCGCCTCGGCGCGCCCTTCTTGGAGCCGATTGCGCGCACCGCGCGGGCGCATTACCTCCAGCGGCGCGGGGCCGAAGACATCCGCATCGTTCCGGCGGCCCTTGGCGACGACGCAGGTCCGGTGGGCGCCGCGGTCCTTGCGCAGCGGCGGATGCAAGCGGCCATCGGGTCGTGACCGGTGCGGCCATGCCCCGATTCATCAAACCCTGACGAATCGGGGCCCGCCAGGGGCCGCACGGCCACGCGGCGGGAAACCTGAACGGAGCTTCGTGCAATAAGGCGACCTGTATCGCTCATCCCCGCTCCGATTTCCCCTGGATGCCATGCTCGTTGCTATCGTCGGACGCCCCAACGTGGGCAAGTCGACCCTCTTCAACCGGCTCACCGGCCAGCGGCAATCCATTGTGGAGGACACCCCAGGCGTAACGCGCGACCGGGTGTACGGAGAAATTGAATGGAACGGCCGCGTCATCCCGCTGGTGGATACCGGCGGCTACGTCCCCCACTCGTCCGAGCGCTTCGAGGCCGCCATCCGCGAGCAGGTGGAGATTGCGCTCGACGACGCCGACGTGATTTTGCTGGTAGGCGATGCGGAGACCGGCGTCACGGATATCGAGCAGGAGATGGCCGATCGCCTCCGCGCCACCGACACGCCGGTGCTAATGGTTGCCAACAAAGCCGACAATCAGGAGCGGCGGTGGGCGGCCAGTGAGTTTTACGAGCTGGGGCTCGGCGAGGTGTATCCGGTGAGCGCGACCAACGGCATTGGCACGGGCGAGGTGCTCGACGCCCTGGTGGAGGCGTTGCCCGCGCCCCCCGAGGAGACGCCGCACGACCGCACGCGCATCGCCCTGATTGGCACGCCCAACGTGGGCAAGTCGTCGCTCGTCAACGCCTTGCTGGGGTTCGACCGGTCGATTGTAACGGAAGTGAGTGGCACCACCCGCGAGGCGGTGCACTCGGTGGTGCAGTACGGCGACCGCGAGATTGAGCTCGTGGACACTGCGGGCCTGCGCAAGCGCGCGAAGATCAAGGAGAACGTTGAGTTTTACGCGGCCCTGCGCACCGAGCGGGCCATCCGCACCGGCGACGTGAGCGTCCTCATCATCGATGCCACCGTGGGCCTGCGCAACCAAGACATCCGTGTGCTGAAGCAGGCCGAGCAGCACAAAAACGGGTTGGTGCTGGCGGTGAACAAGTGGGATTTGGTGGAGAAGGACACCAAGACAGCCCAGCGCTACACCGACTACTTCCACCAGATTTTGCAGACGATGACGTACGTGCCCATTGTGTTTGTGTCGGCCGTCACCAAGCAGCGCGTCTACAAGATGATGGACACCGCGTTAGACGTGGCCGACGAGCGGGCCAAGCGCATTCCGACCAGCGACCTGAACGATGTGCTGCAAGCAGCCGTCGAGGAAAATCACCCGCCCACCTACCGCAATGCCTACGTCCAAATCAAGTACATGACGCAGGTGCGCACCAACCCGCCCGTCTTTGCCTTTTTCTGCAATCATCCCAAAGGCATTCGCGACAGCTACAAGCGCTACCTGGAGCGGAAGATACGAGAAGCGTTTGGCTTTCAGGGCGTACCGATTACGCTGGCCTTTAAGCAGAAGTAGCGTGCAGGCAGGCGGCTGTATGACACCAGCGAGCGCCAGAGGTGCGGCGAAGACGCGCTGAAGCGCGAATGCGCAGAAACCGTTGTGTGAGGATATACAACATCCCACGCACAGCCAGAAGATCAAGGCGCGGCGCATTGCAGCGCAACGCGTTTAATCGCTGCACGACGGGCTGGCGTGCACCCTTGGCCCCAAGAGCCAGCGCCTACAACAGCCCGCCTGGCCAGCCCATGATCATGCCTCCACCTGATGTCTCCATCATCATACCGTGTTACAACGGAGCCGCCACGCTGCCCGCTCAACTCCAGGCGTTGCAGCAGCAGGTTGGCGCGCAGCCCTTCGAAGTGATCGTTGCCGACAACGGATCTACCGATCACACCGCGGCGGTCGTCCGGCGGTTTCAGACGTCGGTGCCCGTCCGCCGCGTGGATGCATCGGCGAAGCGCGGCGCCGCGTATGCGCGCAACGCCGCCGCCCGCAGCACCCAGGCCCCCTATCTGCTGTTCTGTGATGCCGACGACGTCGCCGGTAAAGACTGGGTGGCATCGATGCATGCAGCGCTCCGGTCGGGGGCGTCGTTTGTGGCCGGAGCCCTCGACTTTGAGCGGCTCAACCCGTCATGGGTGATCGGCGATCGTGCGCAAACGCAGCGCAACAGCCTGCAAGGAAAACAACCGTTCGTGTTTGCTGCAAGCAGCAACATGGGCATCACGCGGGCCGCCTTCGATGCGGTGCACGGCTTCCAAGAGGCATTGCAGGCGCTTGAGGATGTCGACTTTTGCTGGCGTTTGCAACAGCACGGCATTCCGTTGACGTTCGTGCCAGGTGCCACCATGCACATGCGGTGCCGAACCACGCTCTGGTCTACCTTCCAGCAGGCCCATCGGTATGCCAAGCACTACAAGCAACTGCGGGTTCAGTATGGTATTGAGGATGCAGCGCGCCAGCCGGCGTATCGGGATAAGTTCCGAAAAAGCGTGCGCTGGTACGCACGGAAGCTCCTCAAAGAGGTGCGATCGCGCGCCGCGCTGCATCGGTGGATGTGGCGTGTGGGGTGGTCGATGGGCACCGTGCGCGGACTGCGCGCCATTCAGCGACGCGGCGCCACGGGTTGACACCAGGGCAATCGCATCAATGTATGGTCCAGATGGCTGTTCGGGCGGGTTTGGCCAACTGCACGTGCAACGCATAAAAAAGCAGTGCCCTCCTTGTCATCGCGAGGAGTGAGGGGCCTTGGTCATGCCACTGGTGCGCATGCGAGCGACGCGGGGGCCGAAGGTCATGCCCGTGGTGGGGCCGAAGGTCATGCCATTGGTGCGATCTCCATGTATGAAAGAATACGCACCCTTCCAAGATGTCCAGGGCCGTTGCATCAATCGTGCTTATTCGTTCTGACGTTGTTCAGGACTGATTTGCAAAAAGACGACAACAAGCCTCGGAGGCAGGGGCCGTCTTTGAAGCGTACGTGTCGTGTGCACGGTTACTCATGCGATTGCCCTGGCCCTGGTGCCACGGGTTGACGTTGGGTGAAGGTATTGTTACCTTGATGGTGCAAGTACACCTTGCGTTGTCTCTTTTGCCCTCCACCAGCTGCAGTGCCCCCTTATGGCCCAATCCCGTCGTCTGCTGTTTGCCGTCAGTGCGATCACGCCGTTTGCCCCCGACGCCCCGCATGCCGATTGGATACGGATGTTGGCGGAAGGGCTGCAGGCGCGTGACGGCTACGATGTGCGGGTGATGATGCCGCGCTATGGTATGATCACAGAGCGCGCCTACCGTATTCATGAGGTCATTCGGCTGTCGGGCACAGACGTTCATATGCCCGATGGCGTGGAAACGCTTACCGTGAAAGTAGCATCGATTGAAGATACGTCGCTGCAGGTCTACTTCATGGATCACGAGGCGTACTTTGGACGCACTGCGCACGCGGTCGACGATGACGGTGCGCCGTTTGACGACAACCCGCAGCGCGCGCTCTTCTTTGCACGGGCAGCGGCCGCAACCCTCGAAAAGCTCCGCTGGAAGCCCGATATGCTCCACAGCGCCGGATGGGCCGCTGCCCTTCTGCCCGCTGTGCTGCAGGAAGACTATGCCGACAGCGACGTCCTCGCTGACACGCTGACGTGCTTTACGCCCGACCGGTTTGCACACCAGAGCGAGACCACCGCTGACGCGTTGGCATTGCCTGGCCTCGAAACAAACGACCCGGCGACGCTCGCGCAGCTCGGCAGGTTACATGCCACTGCAACCATCTACGACCATGCATCCGACGCGCCGGATGATGAAGGCGCTACGGTGCTTCCGGCCGATGCCCCCGACGACGCGCTCCATGCACTGTACGATCAAATGCTAAGTGAAGTCCCCGCATAGGCATTGCGCGCCCAGAAACACCCGGTTTTATCTGGCATAGGCTGCAACGGCTTTACGCTCTGTTCCAAAAGTGATCGTGTGAGCGGCCCTACGACTCGTTCGCCGGGCACGCCATCCACGGAAAGCTTTCCATCAGAGCTTCGTGAGCCCCATCGACAATCCGTCTGGTGGGGCTTCAGACTGTCGACAGGCGCGGTGCACGAACGGCTTACGGTCGCGGTGCATCATGCGCAATAAACGTGCAGGCCACACGTTGTCGCTAGTACCTACGGTTTTGTTTTCTATGGACCCGGTTGCCTCTTCTATGGCTACTTCTGTGCTCCGCCGCTCGGTTGCGCGAGCCCTTTGGACTGTCGTCGCGTGCGCTACGTTACTGCTCGCCGCTAATGCATGCGACTCCTCGTCAACGATTGGCCTGGGCGTGGGGCCCGATTCTTTGCGCGGCGGCGACCCGGTGGAGCTCACGGTGCCGGTGCGCAACATGCAAGACACCACCTTGCAGCCGGCTGTAACGAGCGGGCTTACGCTCCCAATTGGCACCTCTATCAACAGGGTGGTGGCCGGGCGCGTGGACGACCCGGTGATAGGCATTACGACGGCCCAGGGATATGTGGACTTCAGTGCGCCGCGGGTGTATCCGCCGGGCTATGCCAGCGATGTCACCGAGATCCAAAGCGTGACACTGGAGCTGGAGCCGAACTACGTGTACGGCGACACCACGCAGCCGGTGGAGCTGACGGTGTTTGATACTGCGGCGGAGTGGTCGGCCGACAGCCTGCGTGCCGACACGACGCTTGGGCGCCTTGGAGAAATCACGACGCTCACCTACAACCCGTCGGACACGCTCGTCACCGTCGACTTCCCGCAGTCGTGGATTGACGCCAACGAGCCGGTGCTTACCGATACGTCCGATAGTTTTGCAAACCGCTTCAACGGCATTGCGCTTACGCACGCTTCTGGAAATGCGGTGGTTGGATTCCAGCGGGCGACGGCTGTGCTGCGCGTACGCACACAGGTCGACACGCTGGCGTTTACAGGGCGGAAGGTGTTTTCAGGCGTTTCCTACGCCGAAGACGGTACGTTGCCCCAAGGGCGCGCACTGCTGCAGCAAACGACCGGGCAAGCGGCGGTTTTTTCGTTGCCCAAGGATGAAGCGCCGCTCGATACGTTAGGCCAGGCCCCCGTGAACCGGGCGCGCATCGTGCTGCCGGTTGACACGTTAACCTTTGATCGAAACACGCCGATGGGCTTTGTGCGGCCCGCCCCGAACGCGTTTGTGCTCGTCGCGCGCTTGGCCGAGGGGGCGCCGCTGTGCACCGAGCTGGGGCTCTCCTTTTTCGACGCCAACAGCTGCGCCATTCCGCTTGTACGCCTCGACGAAGGGCTCGTGGCCGGAACGATTCAGGCCACGGGGGGGCTGCCCACCGCGACCCTCGAAAACCTCTTCGAGCGTATCGCGCAGGATGGGCCCCTCTTTACGCGGTACCGCGTGCAGGTGGCGTCTAGCCAGGTGGCGCCCAACGTGCTGCTGCTTACAACCCCCCAGTCCACCAATGCTCCGGTACCACGGGCTGAGCTGGTGGTGACGCCGCTGTAGGCAGCATTCTCAGTTCCCTGAGTGTTTTCTTGTTAGCTTTGTTTGATGATGATGCGCACCTTTCTGTATCTCGCCGCTACCCTTTTGCTTTGGGGAAGTTACGCCGCACCGGCCCGCGCACAATCGGCGGGCAGCGGGACGATCTACTCCCGGTACGGCATCGGATCGCTTCAGGACTTTTCGTCGTCGCAGAGCGATGCCATGGGCGGGGGCGGGTATGCGCTGCGCTCGCTTAACTACACCAACTTTGCCAACCCGGCGCTGTGGAGCGATCAGGTGTACGTGCGGGCGGCGGCGGGCATCACCTACCGTGCGGTGCGCGCCCGCGACGGCCGCGGCGGCATCAATACGTTGCAGACGGGCAACATCCGCGGCCTGCAGTTTAGCCTGCCGCTCATTACGCGCGAGCTCGGCTTTGGCTTGGCCTACCGGCCGTACAGCCAATACAACTATGCCGCAGGCCGCACCGGCGCGTTGACGCTCGATCGATCCGGCGAGACGGTGCCGTACCAGGTGCAGTTTGAGGGGCAAGGCGGCTTGCACCAAATCCGGACGGGGCTCGGCTGGCGCGTGAGCGAATGGCTGAGCCTTGGCGCAACGGTGGATGGTCTCTTTGGCATCCTGGAGAGCCAGCGCATCACCACGTTTCAGGATGCGAGGTTCAACCGGAGCGTGGTCACCAACGCGACCCGTCTGTGGGGGCTTTCGGGCACCGCCGGCGTCCACATCACCCTGGCCGATGTGCTGGCCGCCAACGACGCGCTCTCCATTGGAACCTCGGTCACGCTGCCTACCGCGTTGAGCGGTCGCCAGGAGCGCTCGACGGGCCAGAGCCTCAGCCGTGAGCCGGTGGGAGGCTCCGTCAAGAGCGACGTCACCCTGCCGTGGAAGGCGCGCCTCGGCGTATCGTACCAGCCCGACGCGCGCTGGACGATTGTGGCGGATGGCTCGTTTGCGCCCTGGTCGAATGTGGGCAACCCGTTCCCGGCGCGCGTGGCCTCTGGCTTCCCGGTCGGCGGGGCCGACACCTTCACCAATCGCTGGCGCGCCTCGGCCGGGGCCGAGATTTTGCCCGCTGGCGAAGACAACCTCGCGGGCTACTTCGCGCGGACGGCCTATCGCTTTGGCATGTACGCCGAACGCCTGTACGTCTCGCCGGCGCCCTCCGTTAACCTCAACGAATACGCGCTCACAGCCGGCATCAGTCTGCCAACCGGCGGGTCTGGCACGCGGATTGATATTAATACCATCGTAGGAACGCGCGGCACAACACAGCAAAATCTTGTGCGCGATACGTTCTACGGAGTGAGCCTGAACGTGAGTATTGGGGAGCGCTGGTTCTTGGAACGCAAATTCCGCTGACCGAAGCGAAAGCCACGGCCCCCTTGCGCATGTCCAGGAAAGTAAACACTTGCATAACATTGGAAACAGCATGAACATGCTTCAAGCCACGCATTCTTTCGTTCGGCGCCCTTCGCTGCTCGGCCTCCTGGGGACCCTGTTGTTTCTGGTTAGCGTCGCGCCGGCCCAAGCGCAACAGACGGGCACGGCAAGCGAGCCGACGAAGCAGCAAAAGATGACGCACTACAGCCTCTACTACGAGGACTTCAAGAACGAGAACTATGCAAGTGCTGTCAACGACTTGCGGTGGATTCTGAACAATGCGCCGCTCTTCCCGCGCGACGACGCCCGCAACTACCGCCGGGCCGTTACGCTCTACGCAGAGCTGGCAAAGAAAGCCACGGATGAAGCCAAGCGGGCCGCGTATCTCGATACGGCCACTACAATCCTGAAAAGCACTCCCGAAAAGATAAAGGCGCAGGGTGGCTCAATTTCGGGGTATGAGTGGACCATGACCAAGGGGCGCTTCATGCAACAGTACAGCGATCTGCTAGCCCAAAACCCTCGCGGCTTGAAGTCGGCGGCGGAATACTACCGCAGTGCCTTCGAGCAAGCGCCCAAAGAGATCAACCCGTACTACATCAGTTTCGTGCTGGATCAGTATCTGGCCAATAGCGAAACGCAAAAGGCACTGGCGTTCATCAACACGGTGGAAGAGAAGCGCACCGTGGAGGGCTCGCTGAAAGAGAAGTTTGCGAGCGTGCGTGAGCAAATCTTCGGACGCAACCCGCAGGCGCGCGTGGCCTACCTGGAGTCGCAGCTCAAGAAGTCGCCCGATAACGCGCAGGTGATGAGCGATCTGTTCTCGGCGTATATCCAGCAGGGCAATGTTGAAGCCGCTGCGCAGTTGGCCGACAGCCTCATGGCAACCAACCCGCCGGCGGACATCTTGCTCGACGTGGCAAAACTGCGCCTGGAAAATGGACAGCCGAAGGCGGCCTTCGAAACGTACCAGAAAGCCCAAGCCCAAGGCGCTACGCTGACGGCAGAGGATTTCTTCAACATGGGCATCGCGCAGCAACGCATGGGTCAGCTTTCGAAAGCCCGCACCTACTTCCGAAAAGCACTGGAGAAAAACAGCGACTTCGGGCGGGCCTATCTCGCAATTGGCGACCTGTACGTACGCGCCGTCTCTGAATGCGGCGGGAGCAACATGGGCCGCGACGATCGGGCGGTGTACTGGGCGGCGGTTGATGCCTATCAGGAAGCCAAATCGGCCGACCCGAACGTGGCATCTTCGGCAAACAGCAAGATCCAAACGTACCGGCAGTACTTCCCTACGACGGAGGACATCTTTTACCGGAGCGATTGGGAGAAGGGCAAGTCCTTTACCATCGACTACGGCTGCTACGCCTGGATCAACGAAACCACGACGGTGCGCCCGGCGCCCTGATGCGGAGACGCATTATGAACGCACTATGCATGATTGAACGCAAAAAGCCTCGCCTGTCCGGCGGGGCTTTTTGTATTGCACGAAACTACAGCCAAACGCGGGATGAGCCTTGTTTTTGCATGGGCCATTCCCGACCTTATAAAGCAGTCATCCGCTCGCCCTTTCAGCATAATCCTTTGCCTTATGGCTTCCATTCAGCATATTACAGCCCGCGAAATTCTGGACAGTCGCGGCAACCCCACCGTTGAAGTGGACGTAACGACCACGGCTGGCCCCACCGGCCGCGCGGCGGTGCCAAGCGGCGCCTCGACCGGCGCATACGAGGCGGTTGAACTGCGCGACGGGGCCGCTGACCGGTACAACGGCAAGGGCGTAACGCAGGCCGTGGCAAACGTAAATACGACCATTGCCGATGCGTTGGTTGGGCACGACGTGTATGATCAGGCGGGCCTCGATGCGGCGCTGATTGCACTGGATGGCACCGAGAACAAGTCGGCCCTGGGGGCCAATGCGCTGTTGGGCGTGTCGCTGGCCACCGCCAAGGCCGCTGCGGCAGTATCGGGACAGCCGCTGTATCGCTACCTGGGCGGTGCCACGGCGCGCCGCTTGCCCGTTCCGCTGATGAACATCTTGAACGGCGGGCGCCACGCGGACAATAGCGTAGACATGCAAGAATTTATGATCGCTCCGGTGGGCGCGCCGTCGTTTCCCGAAGCCCTACGCATGGGCGCCGAGGTCTTCCACAAGCTGAAGGCCGTGCTGGGCAACAAGGGCTACAGCACTGCCGTGGGCGACGAGGGCGGCTTTGCCCCCAACCTGAGCTCCAACGAGGAGGCCATCGAGCGCATCCTTGAAGCCATCGAGCAAGCCGGCTACACCGCCGGGACGGATATCTACATCACGCTCGACCCGGCCACGGCCGAAATGTACGACGATGGGCAGTATCACTTCTGGAAGAGCGACCCCGACAACCCGCGCTCCTCGGAAGACATGGTGGCGTACTGGGCCGACTGGGTCGCGCAGTATCCCATCTTGTCCATCGAGGATGCCATGGACGAGGATGACTGGACGGGGTGGCGGATGCTGACCGATGCCATCGGCGACGATGTGCAGTTGGTGGGCGACGATTTGTTTGTGACGAATGTGGAGCGGCTTACGCGGGGCATTGAAGAGGGCTGCGCGAACTCCATTCTCATCAAGCCCAATCAGATCGGTACGCTCACCGAGACGATGGATGCGATTGAACAGGCCCATCAGAACGGCTTTACCTCCGTTGTGAGCCATCGCTCGGGCGAAACGGAAGACACCACCATCGCCGACCTTGCGGTGGCCGCGGGCACGGGGCAGATCAAGACGGGATCGGCCAGCCGGAGCGACCGTGTGGCCAAATACAACCAGTTGCTTCGGATTGCCGAAGATCTGGGCGCCGCTGCGCAGTACCCCGGCCTTGATGCGTTCTCGCGTTCGTAACTCACCGTGCAAGCGCACAAGACTTGGGCATGGAAGGATCAATATTTACGTCTCGTCGGGTGCGTGGCCGCTGGCTCGTTGGGGGCGCGTTGCTGCTGGTGTTGCTCTGGGTGGGCTTCTTCGATAG
Source organism: Salisaeta longa DSM 21114 (assembly GCF_000419585.1). NCBI lineage: Bacteria > Pseudomonadati > Rhodothermota > Rhodothermia > Rhodothermales > Salisaetaceae > Salisaeta > Salisaeta longa. Next base: position 1,078,204 of record NZ_ATTH01000001.1, on the reverse strand, counting down.
CCACAGCCTGTGGCAGCGTTGGCAGTGGGCGCAGGCGTACGAGCGCGTACAAGCCGAGAACAAGCAGTTGAAGGCGCGCATCCAGCGGCTGCAAGCCGAACTCGACCGCCCGCTCCCGGACTCGACCGTTGAGCGCATTGCGCGCGAGGTGTACGGCATGCGGAAGCCCAACGAAACGGTGTACCGCGTTGTGGACGCGCCGCCAACCCCATAGCGCTATTCGTCTGTTAACCCCCCACTTATGAGTACCTACGCAATTGGCATTGACCTGGGCGGCACGAACCTGAAGGCTGCGCTTGTAGAGCAGGAACGGGGCGTGCGCGAGCATATCGAGCGGCCTACCGAGGCCGACGAGGGCCCCGAGCATGTGGTAGAGCGCCTCATCGACGCGGCCCGCGAGATGAAGCGGCAGGCGCCCGACGGCGTCGCGGGCATAGGCATCGGGTCGCCCGGCGCCATCAACTGGGACCGTACCACCGTGAGCGATCCGCCCAACCTGCCGGGCTGGACGTCGGTAAACCTGCACGATGCGTTGCAGTCGGCGCTCAACGTGCCGGTTGTGGTGGTCGAAAACGATGCGAACGTGGCGGGCCTCGGGTCGGCGCACTACGGCGCCGGTACGCCCTACGACGACTTCATCATGATTACGTTGGGGACGGGCGTGGGCGGCGCCATCATCTACCAGAACCAGATCTTTCGCGGCAGCAGCGGGGGCGCTGGGGAAATTGGCCACCTAACAATTGATTACGAGGGGGCGTACGCCAACTCGGGGGTGGCCGGTGCGCTGGAAGGCTACCTGGGCCAGTCGTTTCTGTCGGAGCACGCCCGCGCGCGGCTCGTCAACTATCCCGACAGCTGCATCTACGACCTGGTCGATGGCGACTTGTCGGCCCTCACGCCGCGCACACTCTACGAGGCGGCCACGCGAGACGACGAGGCGGGCATCGACCTGCTGGCGTGGGCCGGGCACAAGCTGGGCTGCGGGCTGGGCGCTGCGGTCAACTTGCTCGACATCCGCACCGTAGTGGTGGGCGGCGGTGTCTCCGCCGCGGGCGATTACATCCTGGAGCCGGCCCGCAAGGCCCTGGCGCATTACGTGGTGCCGGCGCTGCGCGACGACCTCGTGATTGCCCGCGAAACGATGGGCAACGAGGTGAGTCTGCTCGGCGCGGCCCGGCTGGCCTTCGACGCCGATGAACCAAGTCCGTCATGAGGGGTGGAGTGCGTACAAGGCTGAGGGACCTGCTGCTTGGCGTGGGCATCGTGGGTGTGCTCCTGGGGCTTTGGCCGGCCGTCGTGCATGCGCAGCAGGCTCCAGACACGACGCGCGCTGCGGCGCGTGACACGTTGCAGGCACCGCCCGACAGCGCGGCCGTGGGGCCCGACAGCCTGCGCCCTACGCAAGTGCGCCCCGATAGCCTGCGGCCCGACAGCTTACAGCCCGGCGGCCCTTCCGCGGCCGATCGGCGGCGCCAGGCCGCACAGCAAGCCATGAGCGGCGGCGGGATGCCGGCCGATACGTCGCAAGGCGGCATGCAGCCGGTCGATCTCACGGCCCGCGACTCGCTCGTCCTCCGCTTCAATCAGCCATCGGGCGACACCGGAACGCTCTACGGCAACGCGCAGATGAAGCACGCCGATGCCTCGCTCAAGGCGCGACGCATCACCATGGACTTCTCCAGCGACGTCGTGACGGCCACCGGCGCGCCCTCCGACTCTACCGGGCCGGGCAGCGGCCGAGGCCCCGTCTTTCAGCAGGACGGCCGGCAGGGGCAAACCTTCACCGGAACGGGGCTCTCGTTTAACCTACAGACCCGGCGCGGCCGCGTCACCGACGCCCGCACCCAAAAACAGGGCGGCTTTGTGCAGGGCCGCGTGGTGAAGGCCTACGAAGACAGCACCGTCTTTGTGCGCGATGGGAGCTACACCACCTGCGACTGCGGCCCCAATGAAACGCCGTCGTACTCGCTGCGCTCGTCGCGGATGAAGGTGAAAGGCAAATGGGTGTACACCGGCCCCATTCAGCTGTATCTGTTCAACGTGCCGACGCCGCTGTGGCTGCCGTTCGGGTTTCTGCCGGCCATTCCCGGCCGCCGCAGTGGCCCGCTGCCGCCGCAGTACGGCGAAGACAACAAAGGATTGTACCTGCGCGATTGGGGCTGGTACTTTGCCATTAGCGACTACATGGATCTCCAGCTTCGGTTTGGCATCTGGTCGCAGGGCAGTTGGGAGGTGAACCCCATCTATCGCTACGCCAAGCGCTATCGCTACAATGGAGGGGTTGATCTGAACGTAGTGCGCACAAAAATTGGCGAACCGCAAGATCCAGGATTTCGGAAAACGCTGCGCGGGGGCTTGCGATGGAATCACAACCAGGAGCTTAGTCCTACGGCCAGCCTGGGGGCCAACGTGAACCTCGTAACGTCCGAGCAATTCCTGCGACAGGATCAGCAAGACTACGGAGACGTCATCAGCCGGGAGATTTCGTCGAGCATCAATTACAACAAAAACTGGCGCGGCTCCAATCAAAGCCTTAGCATCAACGCAAGCCAGCAGCAAAATCTGAACACGGGGACGGCTTCGCTGTCGTTTCCCAACGTGCGATTCTCGCAGGGAAGCTTTCGCCCGTTCAAGCGCGAAGACGCTGTAGGCGAGGAGCGCTGGTACGAGAAGATCCGCACGAGCTATTCCGGCGATCTGAGCAACCGGTACCAGTTTACACCGACCGATTCGACGGATATTCAGTGGTATGAGGCGCTGGTTTCTCCCACCAAATACCGGCGCGCAACCGGTAACAGCGAGCCCTTCGATTTTGAAGCCACGCATCGCATTCCGATAAACGCATCCTTCCGCGTCAACAAGTACAATCTGAATATCACGCCACAATTTAGCTACAACTCTACGTGGCTCATTCGTACCACGCGGCGCGCACTCCGGCTCGATACCACGCGCGTTGGCCCCGACTCCATCCGCGTGGAGCAGAACGTCGTGGAGCGCTCGGTGCCCGGCTTCTTCGCCGATCGGCAATTCTCCACCGGCTTAAGCGTGAGTACCGAAGCTTTTGGACTCTTTCCCATTGCCGTGGGCGCTTTCGAAGGGCTACGCCACCGGGTGCAGCCGTCGCTCTCGTTCAACTTTCAGCCGAACTTCAACGATCCCTTTTGGGGAAGCACCCGCACGGCGGTTGTAGATACGCAGGGAACGGTACGGCGGTACGACATTGCAACAGGTCGTTTTGTGGCGGGCTCTACCGAGCAGCGTAGCCTCGGGTTCTCATTGGGCAACGACTTTGAAACGAAGCGCATCCGGATCGACTCGACCGGGCAGCGCCGCGAGGAAACGATCAAGCTACTGGATGCGGATCTGAACACGGGATACAACTTTGCGGCCGATTCGCTCAAGCTTAGCGATATCCGCCTGAACCTGCGCACCGGGTTTCTAGACGAGTTTAACGTGAGAAGCTCGCTCTCCTTTTCGCCGTACGCCATCAGCCCCGACAGCTCCACGATCATCAACACGTATCTGGCAGCGCGGAATCCGTTGAAGCCGCTTCGGTTGACCCGCGCCACCGTAAGCTTTGGCGGATCGTTTGGCGGTGGAGGGAACCGAGGCAGCCAGCAGATGGCAGGCGGCCCGGGCGCGTCGTTTGGAAGGCAAGGCGGACGTGGGAGGCAGGGCGGAGGCCGTGGCGGTTCAACTTCAGATGCAGCTTCTTCCTACGCGAATAACCGCTCCGGCTATCCCTCCTTTCGCATCCCCTGGCAGGCGCAGGTGAACTTTAGTTATCGGTACAACCGGCGGCTGTACGATGTGAATCAGAACGCGGAAGTGAGTGGATCGGTGCGGCTTTCGCCGACGCCGCTATGGGACGTAAACATCACAACGGGCTTCGATTTCGTGCAGCAGGAGCTGGCCCTTACGCGCATCAACATCAACCGAGACCTCGGGTGTTGGAACATGAGCTTCAACTGGACGCCGTTCGGGCGCTTCCAGTCGTTCGGGTTTACGCTGCAGGTGAATGGTGGGCAGCTCTCCAACCTGTTGCGCCTGAACCTGCCGCGCGCCGGCAATCCGCTAAGCGGCTTTGGGTCGCAGCTTCGCCAATCGGCGGGCGGGTTTGGCGGAGGGGGCGGCTACTATTAGGTGCCCACGAGTCCGATGTGTAGATCCATGACGTTGGTGTGGGTGGGGCCGGTGCGCAGGAGCGCATCGATGGCGTCGAGCAGCGGATAAGCGTCGTTGCGCGCGAGAGCATCGGCCACCGAACGGTTCTTCGTGCGGGCCGCGGCGCAGGTGGCAGGTGTTGCCACGCCGCCGGCCGCGTCCGTTGGGCCGTCGATGCCGTCGGTTCCGGCCGCCAGGAGGCAGACAGGTTGGTCGGCGCCGTCGAGGCGCTGGGCGGCCCCCAGGGCCACCTCCTGGTTGCGTCCGCCGGTGCCGGTGCCGGTGACCGTGACGGTCGTTTCGCCGCCCCACAACAGGCACGCGGGGCCCGCGGTGCGAAGGAGCCGCTCGGCGTGCGCGCGGCCCACGGATCGGGCCTCGCCGGTGCACGCGGCATCCACGATGGTTGGCGGAAAGCCTGCCAGCCGGGCGGCCTGTGCGGCGGCTGCGAGCGCGGTATCGTTGGTGGCCAGGAGGCGTGTGGATGCGTTCTGAAAACAGGGCGCGCCAGGGCCGGGCGTCTCGGGCCGTTGGCCGTTGCATCCGCGCTGCAGGTGAACGCGCGCCGCGTGGGGAAAGGGATTCCAAGCATCATGCGCGCGCAGGGCGGCGCACGCATCGGCATACGTCGACGGATCGGGCACGGTGGGGCCGCTGGCGATGGTGGACAGGTCGTTGCCCACCACATCCGAGAGGGCGCCGGCTACAACCGGAGCGGGGTGCGCCGCCTGCGCGAGGTGGCCCCCGCCGAGGCGCGTCAGGTGTTTGCGAACCACGTTGGTGGGGCCAATGGGCATGCCGGCATCCATCATGCACCGGAACGCATCCTGCAGGTCACGGATCGAAAGGTCGCCCGCAGGAGCAGCCGTAAGCGCCGTCCCGCCGCCCGAAATGAGGACCAACAGCACGTGGCCCGCGCGGGCTGCGGCCGTGGCCTGCGTGCGGAGCGCATCGGCGGCCGCCATGCTCTGACGGGTGGGCAGCGGGTGCCCGCCGACGAGCACGCGGATTGTAGGCGGAGGGTCGTACCGCGCCGGCACGGTCTCCGGATAGCCGTCGGGCACCACCGCACATCCACCGTGAAGCCGCTGGCCAAGGCGCCTGCCCGCCACCGCAGCTAGCGGCAACGCGGCCTTGCCAATCGTGAGCAGGCGTACGGCCCGGCCATTCGGCAGTTGGTCCCACAGGTCGGCCTGGGCAAGCACCGCCTCGGCCTGCACCTGCTGTACGGCCTTCTCAAAAATACGAATGCTTGCGTGGCGGAGTGATGCCGGCATAGCACAGCAGGGAATCAGGGCGTTGGTTTAGTACAAGGCCATGTCGAAGGTGCGGCGGTATTGCTGGGTTGCCTCATGCTCGGGGCCCAACAGGGTAAAGAGCGCCACGCAGGCCTTGCGGGCGCCGTCGTCGGCATAATCCCTGTCGAGGCGCACGACATCAATGAAGCGTTGCAGCGCCGTGTCGAAGTAGTGGTCGCGCAGCGCCTGGATGCCCTCGTAGTACGGCCGCTGCGGCGCGCCCTCGGGCAGCTCAGCCAGTGACGTCGTCTGCAACAACTGGGCGATCGTCTCGATGCTGTCCTGGCGCAGGCGCGCCTCGGGCTCTGCCACATCCAGCGGTTCGATCAGCGTCAGAGCGCGTGCCGGATCGTCAAAAACCACCAGTTGAGCGAGCAAGAGCCGCGCCTCCACGTGGTCGGGGGCGGACTCGATCAACGCCGCGAGCTGCTGGCGGGCGGCGTCCTCGTCCCCATCGTCCAGCGCCGCCTTCGCGTCGGCAAACGCATCATCGGCCGGACTCGGCAGGTGCTCCTGCAGCCACTGCTGAACGGCGTGTTTGGGGCGGGCGCCGGTGAATTCGGCCGTTACCTCGCCGTCTATGAAAAGCTTGACGGCTGGAATGCCGCGGACGCCGTACTGCTGAGCGGGCGCCGGGTGGGTATCTGTGTTTACCTTAACCAGCGTCCAGTCGTTGGTGGCCGCCGCTAGCGACTCAAGCACGGGGCTTAGCTGCTGGCAGGGGCCGCACCACGGCGCCCAAAAGTCGACCACCACGGGGTGCTCATGGCTCGCATCTATAACGTCGGTCGCGAAATCGGATACGTCGTATGACATGATTGGTAGCGGATGGTTGGAGAATGGCTGTGCGTCTCACCTACTTTCTGAACCGCGTCCGGCTTCGTCAATGATTGGTGAAGCATTGGCACGGCGCATAGGTAGCGATCGGATCACAGGCATAGGATCAACGGTTGGATCGTTCCAATTTCCCCAATAAGCTGCTTGTTATGCGATCGCTACTCAACTGGTATTGGAAGCGACGGCGTGCCCAGCGGGTGCAACGCATTTCTGCCAATTTTGCTCGTGCGCGCGTGAAGCGCGGGGCGTCGTTCCTGGATGCAATGCAGCCCGGATGGCACCGGGACGTTGACCTTGACCGGCTGGAGCTTGCAAGCGGCGAACAGTGCGTGCTGGGGCAGCTGCATGGCGAATTTCGGATGGGCCTCGGGCGGTCGCTGCTGTGGTCGATGGACAGCGCGCCGCTATCGAGCGCGTCGCCGGTCGACTACGGGTTCCAGTGCGTCCGCGATGTGCCGGAGGAGGCGCAGGCCCGCGACTATCGCTTGCTGAATATTGCGTGGCATGCAGCGGTGCATGCGCGGCAGTGCGAAGATCAGGCGGCGCCCGATGCTCCAGCCACCCGTTCGGAAGCTCCGGAGCGGCAAGCGAAGCAGCCCGCCGAAGCTTTCGGGTGATAGCTTGTTGGCTCACGAAGGCTTCACGGGGGCTTTCCGTTCGCCGCGGATACCTGCATGGCAGGCGTCGTTAAAGCGGCTCCGTTACTTATCGGATGGCCCGTTTCCTCATGACGATTAACACCGCACGATTTATCATCGGCGCTGCGCAGTGGCAGCAGCTCCCCACCGACGGACGTCCTGAAATGGCGTTCATTGGTCGCTCGAACGTGGGCAAGAGCTCGCTCCTCAACGCGCTTACGGGCCAAAAAAATCTGGCATATACCAGCAAGCGCCCCGGCAAGACGCAGGAGTTCAACTACTTTCTGGTCAACGATCGCTTCTACATGGTCGACGTGCCGGGATACGGCTACGCGCGGGTGTCCAAAAAGAAGCGCAAAGCGTGGGCGGCGTTCATCGAACGCTACCTAACCGAGCGCGTACCGCTGCGTGCGGTGTTTCACCTGATGGACAGCCGGCATCCGTTAACGGATTTAGACCGTGAGCTGATCGACTTCATGCGCGGCGGTCCGGTGCCGTACGTCCTGGCCCTCACCAAGGTGGACAAGTTGTCGGGGAATCAGCGCACCAAGGCCGAGCAGACCGTACGCCGCGCGCTCGATGATGTGGGCCTGGAGGTGCCGCTCGTGCTGACGTCGTCGAAGTCGAAGCGCGGCCATCACGATTTGCGAACTTGGATGGATCGGCTGCTGAATGCGTGACGAGTCGGTGCGAGACGTAACGGCAAGGAGGATGTGGGTGCAGCGGCTCGTGCTTGTGGGCACGGCGCTCGGAATAGCAGTGCTGATGGTGCGCTGCGCCAATCCGGTACCGCCAAGCGGCGGGCCGCGGGATAGAACGCCGCCCCGCATCACGGCGAGCGATCCGGCCCAAGGGGCCGTGAACGTGTCGGGGCGCACCCTCCGCCTAGCGTTCAACGAATATGTCAATCGGTCGTCGCTTCGGGAGGCGCTCACCATCACGCCGTTTGTGCCGGGCGAGCTGGCGTTCTCGTGGGACGCGCGCGAGGTGACCATCACGTTTCCGGAGCCCTTCCGCGATAGCACCACCTACATCGTGGAGCTCAGCACCGACTTTTCGGACGTGCAGGGCGTTTCGCTGGAATCGCCGCTCACCTTTGCGTTTGCCACGGGTGCAAAAATTAACAGCGGCACGCTGGCCGGGCGCGTTGTGGATGGATACTCGGGCGCTCCACAGGCGGGCGTCGACGTGCTCGCCTATGCGCAAACCAGCGCCCCCGCCGCGATGGCCGCGTGGCCCGAGCGTCCCGACTATCAGACGCAAACGGGCGAGGACGGCACCTTTCGGTTCGAATACCTCCGCGAGACGACCTATTACGTGGTGGCGTTGCGCGACAACAATCGCAATCGCCGCCCCGATCCGCTGGAGCCCATGGCGGTGCCGCCGCGCGTGCAGCTACCGGCCGACAGCACGCAGCCGCCGGTGCCGGTGCCCTGGCTCTTGGCCCGCGTAGACACGCTAGCGCCTACGCTGCAGCGCGCGCGCGCCGAGTCGCGAGCGCGCACCGCGTTTGTGTTCAACGAGCCCATGCAGGTTCATCGGGCCACGCTGGATGAGTGGACGCTCATCGACTCGATCGCGCAAGATACCGTTGCCATCCGCGGGGTGTATCAGCAGGCCGAGGCGCCCGCTACGGTCTGGCTTCACACGGCCCGCATGCAAGCCACGCCGCATGTTTTGCGCGTGCCGCGCGGGGGCCTGACCGACACGCTCGGTACGCCTATCGACCGCGAGCGGCTCCGTTTTACAGCGAGCGCCGCGCCGGATACCGTGCGCGGCGCCCTGCAAGCCTTGCTGCCGGAGCCTACATCGACCGATACGCTGGGGTATGGCGCCCTGCCGCCGCGCGCTAGGCCACGGGCGCGGTTCGACCATCCGGTCGATTCGACGGTCGTGCGGCGCGTGGTGTCCGTGCAGGACACGGCCGGAGCAGCGGTGCCCTACCACCTGACGACCGTTGATGGCACCGAGCACGCGCTGCACATCCAGTGGCCGCCCGGTGGGCGTGTGCGCATCGTGGGAAATCCCCGAAATCGCCCCGACACGTTGCAGGTGCGGGTGCGCCGGCTGCCCGCATCCGCGTTGGGCGCGCTCGAAGGCCGCGTGATGGTCGTCGATACGACGTGGACGACCTCTGGTGATAGCACGACCGCGGCTGCTCCACGCCGTGCGGATTCGCTTAACACAGCGTCTGACAAACGGTCGCTCAGGGGCCGCCGCTGGGTGCAGATGGAGCCGACGCGCCCCCAGGTGCCTGTGCGTCCGCGCATGCAGCCGGTCGGATCCGACAGCACATTTCGCTTTGAGCAGCTGCCCGAGGGGGAGTTTTCGTTTCGTGCGTTTTGGGACGTTGATGGCAACAAGCGGTGGAATCCGGGGCGCCTAGCGCCCTATCGCCCGGCAGAGGCCGCGGCCTGGAGCGCACAACCCACGGCCAGTCGGCCGCGTTGGACGAATGTAATCAGCGCGCCGCTTCGTATCGTTACGCTTTCAAGCTCCGCTCTCTATGACACCGTCTACGTTCCCCAACGGACGCCCCCTGCTCACCGCTGAGGCCATGCGCCGCGCCGATGCGCATGCCATTGACACGCTGGGGCTGGGCGGGCGCGTGCTGATGGAAAGCGCGGGCCGCGCGGTTGCGTCCGTTATTGCAAAAAAATACCCGATCACGGACGACACCCGCCTGCTGGTGTGGTGTGGCAAAGGCAACAACGGCGGCGATGGCTTCGTGATTGCGCGGTGCTTGCTCGACCGCGGCGCGCGCGTCCACGTGGTGCACATGGCCGCCCCAAGCGACCAGTCGGAAGACGCGGCCCAGGCCTTTGCAGCGCTCCAGCAGTGGGCGCGTGAGAGTCCGGAGGGGCATCGCCTTGTGGTGGAGCACTACGGCCCCGACACCGTGCCGCGGGTGCTCTCGAATCGCTGGACGCTTCACGTGGATGCGCTGCTGGGCACCGGCCTCACGAGCGACCTGCGGGATCCCATCGACCGCATCGTTGACGCCATCAATCAGGACCCGGCGCCGGCCCTGGCGGTCGACGTGCCGACGGGCTTGAACAGCGACACCGGGGCCCGCATGGGCGATGCGGTGCAGGCCGACACCACGGTTGCGGTTGCGACGCCGAACATTGGGCTGCAGATGGGCGACGGTCCGCTGTGCGCGGGGGCTGTCGCGACGGTCGAGATTGGCATTCCGCCGTATGCTCTGGCGCGCGCCGCGGACGACACCGGGTGTGCGTTTGCGACGACGGATGATGCCGTGCGGCGTTGGCTGCCCGAGCGGCCGCGGCATGCCCACAAGTACAGCGCCGGCATGGCGCTCGTCATTGGCGGGGCGCCCGTGTACAGCGGTGCGCCTACGCTCGCCGCGCGCGCCGCCGCGCGGATCGGGGCCGGCTACGTGCAGTGCGCCGTGCCGCAGTCGGTGCAAGGCGTGGCCAGCACACACCTCCAGACGATTCCCGTGCTCGGGCTTCCCGAGGCGCCGGACGGCGGCGTGCAGCCCGAGGCCGCGCTCGAACAGCTCCACCCAGCGCTCGACAAGGCCGATGGTGTGCTCATCGGCCCGGGCCTGGGGCGGGCCGCCTCCACCCAGCGCTTCGTGCATAAGCTGCTGGAAGGCCTCGAAACGCCGGCCGTGCTCGACGCCGACGCCCTCTATGCCCTGGCGCAGGCCGAGGCATCGCCCCTCGACGATAGCGCGCGCCGCGACTGGCTGCTTACGCCACATGAAGGCGAGCTGCGCCGCCTCGTAGCCGCCGATGCACCGCCTCCCGAAGGCTCACGTGTTGCGCAGACCCAGACGTGGGCCGCGCGATGGGGCGTGCACCTCCTACGCAAAGGCATGCCTAGCATCGTGGCCCCGCCGCACGGGCCGGCCTACGTGGGGAGTACCGGATCGCCCGTGTTGGCGAGCGCGGGCACCGGCGACGTGCTCGCCGGGTGCTGTGTCGGACTCCTGGCGCAGGGGCTGTCGTTGCCGAAAGCCGCTGCCGCCGCGTTGCACATCAGCGGACGAGCCGCCCAGCGATACGCCGCCGCCCACGACGGTCGTGCGCTCGTTGCGGACGACATCATCCACGAACTTCCCCACGCATGGCACACCTCCCAATGCTAACCACACGTCAGTACCGGTGGCTCACCGGCCTTGCAGTGCTTGGTATAGCCGTTGCATGTGCCCTTCCCGCTGAGCGGATCCCAAAATTCTCACCAGTCCTGAGCCTCGATAAAATCGCCCACGTGCTTATGTTCGCGGGCCTCGGGTGGGTGAGCTTGCGTGGATTCGTGCAGGTGAATGTCCCCGAGCAATGGGCTGTTTGGAAGCAAGCGCTCAAGGTGACGGCACTCGGCGTATTGTTTGCCGTGGGTACCGAAGTTTTTCAACACGTCATGCCAATCCGCCGGCGGGGCGACCCGTACGATGCCCTGGCGGATCTTCTGGGGCTTGCCCTCGCCGTTGGGCTTTGGCAGTGGCGGCTTCGTCGCCGCCGAGTCCTTCGCGAAACATCCACATGAGCAAGCAGGTTATCGCTTTACTTCGATGCCTCTTCCGTGTATGTTGCAACGGTGAACTTTGCCGATGTAGCGCTCGTGCCGCTTGAACTAACGACGTACGTGTCATGGCTATTCGTAAAACCGAGGATGCAAACCTGCGCAACGAGTACCCAATCTGGGTGCAAGTGGGTCTTGTGGTTACACTAGCTATCCTCATCACCGCCTTCCGGCTGAACTACCAGACGCAGGGCGACTTCAATGTGCAAATGGAGCAGCAAGAAGTCGTGCAAATGGAAGAGGTGAAGCAGACGAAGCAAAAGATTAAGCCCCCGCCCCCGCCCAAGCCGCCGGTACCGGTGGCCGTGCCCAACGACCAGATCATCAAGGAAAATAAGGTCGACTTTGATGCCTCGCTCGATCTAGGCGAGTCGCTCGATCAGCCGACGCAGCCCCCGCCCCCTCCGCCCAAGAAAGAAAAGGAGGAAGAAATCTTTATGGTGGTGGAGCAACAGCCGAAGCCGGTTGGCGGCATGCAATCCATCTACGAAAACCTTGGCGAGTATCCGGATTTCGCCCGGAAAGCGGGCATTGAAGGACGTGTAATTATCCAATTTATTGTCAACGAGCAAGGCCAAGCGACCAATCTCACGGTGCTGCAGGGCGTGCATCCCCTGCTGAACGAGGCGGCCATGAAGGCCATTCGTGCGACTCGGTTTACGCCCGGAAAGCAGCGTGGACGTGCCGTGAAAGTTCGGATGTCGCTCCCGGTGATGTTCCAGCTCAAGTAATCTGCGAAGGAGCATACTCCAGCTGAATAGAGGAAGCGCGCCGTTCCGGCTATCCGGAGCGGCGCGTTTCTTTGTTTGGGCATGCTGTTCCTACCAGGTGGCGTTCCGATCTCCTACGAAACGCAGTGATTGCGGCCGGGCGACTCGCCTGTTTTGGGAGGCTTGCCGTAGCCGTTGAAAGGGGAAGAAGCAACGTCGCCCGCTGTGCCTCTTCTCGAAACATTCATGTCGTTAGTGTAGTTTTTATCCCGCATCGATAATTCTTCTGAATGTAACGGAACAGTTGAGTGGGTCGATGTAGTGTTCGCAACGGCTTGAATCAACCCCAACGTCCTCATGGCTATTCGAAAAACCGAGGATGCTGATTTGCGCAACGAGTATCCGATCTGGATAGAGGTCGGTCTCGTGGTCACGTTGGGCATCCTCATCACGGCTTTCCGACTGAATTTTCAGCCCCAGGGCGACTTCAAGGTGCAGATGGAGCAGCAAGAAGTCGTAAAGATCGAAGAGGTGCAGCAGACGAAGCAAAAGATGAAGCCCCCGCCCCCGCCCAAGCCGCCGGTGCCGGTGGCCGTGCCCAACGACCAGATCATCAAGGAAAATAAGGTCGACTTTGATGCCTCGCTCGATCTAGGCGAGTCGCTCGATCAGCCGACGCAGCCCCCGCCGCCTCCGCCCAAGAAAGAAGAGGAGGAAGAAATCTTCATGGTGGTGGAGCAGCAGCCGAAGCCGGTTGGTGGCATGCAAGCCATCTACGACAACCTTGGCGAGTATCCGGATTTCGCCCGGAAAGCGGGCATTGAAGGCCGCGTAATTATCCAGTTTGTTGTCAACGAGCAAGGCCAAGCGACCAATCTCACGGTGCTGCAGGGCGTGCATCCGCTGCTGAACGAAGCCGCTATGGACGCCATCCGCAAGACGGAGTTTACGCCTGGAAAGCAGCGTGGGCGTGCCGTGAAAGTTCGGATGTCGCTCCCGGTGATGTTCCAGCTCAAGTAGCGTATGTAAAAGCACATGCTATCCCAATGAGGACGCGCGTCGTTCCGGTCATTCGGGGCGGCGCGTTTCTTCTTTCGGCAAGCGTTGATCTTTGTCGGCGTGTGCCCTTTCTTTACGGTAGTATGGGGCGCGTTTAGAACGCTGCGTGCGGGCCGCTTCGACCGTTGAATGATACCTTGCATTGCATGTCTGATCGACCGGAGACGTTAACGAAGCGCGATGTGGCCCGGCGTGTAGCACAAGAAATGGATGAGCCCATCTACAAAGCCAAGCCATGGGTTTCGGCTGTCATCCAGGTGCTGGGCGACTTGATGATTGAGGCCGATCCGGAGTGCCGCATCGAACTGCGCGACTTTGGCGTATTTGAGGTCAAGAAGACCAAAGCAAAGCCGAAAGCGCGCAACCCACAAACCAACGAGCCGGTATTCATCCACAGTCGCCGCAAGACACACTTTCGCGCGGGCAAGCGCATTCGTGAGGTGCTGCAAACGCCGCTGCACGAGCTGGATTACACCATTCCGGAAGGTAGTGCCGATAAACACTTGGACGATGAGGCGGGCGACGCGTAAGAACCGAAGGCCGAACGGATCACGATATGCTAGACCCTACGCCCCGGGTAGTGGGCATCGACTGCGGAACGAAGCGCGTGGGGATTGCAGTGGCCGACCCGCTGCAGCTCTTTGCGCGTGTTGAAGGAACCTACGCGCCCGATGAGGCCCTTGCGGTGCTTGAGCGCCTGAAGGTAACGGACGGCCTTGAGGCGTTGGTCATTGGATGGCCGCTTACGCTAGCAGGCGAAGAGGGTGCGGCGACGGACGTGGTGGCGGCCTACATTGCGCGTATCCGCGAGCGCCTTCCGGCGGTGCCCATCCACAAACGGGATGAGCGGTTTACCTCTGAACTTGCGAAACAAGCGCTGCAGGAAGCCGGCGTGCGTCAGCCGGGGCGGCGCGACAAGGGCCGTGTAGACGCAGCCGCCGCTGCAATCATCCTGCAGGACTACCTGGACGCGGGGTAGCGGTTGAAGCGTGGCCCCCTTTGTTGCTTTCCGATAATCCTCTGCTGTGTGTGCTCTACCTCGTTCCAACGCCTATTGGGAATCTTGAAGACATCACCTACCGCGCGGTGCGCACATTAAAAGAGGCCGATTGGATTGCATGCGAGGATACGCGCACCTCGGGCGTTTTGCTGCAGCACTACGATATTGACACGCCCACGACGAGCTATCACGACCACAACGCCCGCGAGAAGACGCCGCAGCTGGTGGCGCGATTGCGCGCTGGGCATACCATCGCGCTCATCACTGATGCTGGCACGCCGGGGATCTCGGACCCCGGCTTTTATCTTGTGCGGGCGTGCCGCGAAGCGGGCCTCGACGTTACGCCGTTGCCCGGTGCTACGGCCTTCGTTCCGGCGCTGGTTGCTAGCGGGCTGCCCACCGATCGGTTTGTCTTTGAGGGATTTCTGCCGCGAAAGAAAGGCCGCCAGACGCGGCTAAAAACGCTGGCGCGCGAGCCGCGGACGCTGGTGCTGTACGAGTCGCCCTACCGGATGGTAAAAACCCTGGACGACTTGATGGCTCATTTTGGCTCCGATCGCCAAGCGAGCTTCGGGCGGGAGCTCACCAAGGCCTATGAAGAGATGCGCCATGGAACGCTGCAAGAACTGCGCTCGTACCTTGCGGCGCAGTCAAAAGTGCGAGGCGAGTTTGTGCTCGTCGTGCACGGCGATTCGTGAACGCTTGCTCGACACGACCCTCACCCATCATGCGATTTTTGCTTGCCTGCGCATGGTTCGTATGGCTCACCGTTCCCGTGCACGCCCAGTCGGCGGCCGACGACGAAACGTGTGTTGCCGAAGCCTGGGAGGCAGCGCCCACCGCAGCGGTTGACACTGCGGCTACCTCTGCAGCAGCACCTACACCAACCACAACTGAATCCGTGGCGCTAAACGATTCCCGCCCGGCCTTGTCTGCCAATGCAGCTACAGCGGCCGAGCAAGCCGTGCAACAGCAAATTCGGCAGGACGGCGTGCACGTGGTGCACTTCTGGGCGCCCTGGTGTGGCAACTCGCTCCGTGAGCTGAAAAGCGGTTGGGCCGATCTGGTGGAAGCACACCCCAACGTCACGTTTACGTTTGTGACCGTCTGGAATAACGGACAGTCCGGCGCCGACACCCTCGCCGCCCACAACATTCCGGGGCGCGTGACCGAACGCACGCTCGCCGATCTTGGGCCCAACAGCATCACCACCAACGAACATCGCCGCCGCCAGTTCTTGGGGCTTCCGGTCACCTGGATTCCCACCACCTGGATCTTTCATAACAACGGCGAGCTCGCGTTTGCACTGAACTACGGCGAGCTGCCGATGGACACCCTGGCGCGCCTGATTGGCATGACGCAGCAGGAATGGTAGCATGTAACACTTCGCTCCCCGCGGGCGGATTCGACTCTGTCTCTACTGGTTGCATCAATCGTTGCGAATGAACTGGAAAACGACTGATCGCATTGTCGCTGCCTGCGTTACGCTGTGGGCGCTTGTGCTGTATGGCCTGACGGTGGCGCCCACCGTTTCGTTTTGGGATGCGGGCGAGTTTATCGCCAGTGTCTACAAGCTGCAGGTCATGCACCCGCCCGGGGCGCCGTTCTACATGCTCGTGGGGCGGCTTTTTGCTATGCTGGCGCCTTCCAAGGAAACCGTGGCCCTCGCGGTTAACCTGATCTCGGTGCTGTCGAGCGTGGGCACCGTGGCGCTTACGCATCTTATCATTGTGCGCCTCGTGCGCCGGTGGCAAGGCGAGCCGTCCGACTGGTCGGCTGGGGATCTCTTTACGGCGCGCACGGCTGGCGTCGTAGGGGCGCTCACCTATGCAGCTACCGATTCCTTTTGGTTCAACGCCGTAGAGGCCGAGGTGTACGCCTTCTCGATGTTTTTTACGGCCCTGGTGGTGTGGCTGACCTTGCGGTGGAGCGAAGCCGCGCGGGCCGAAGAGCGAATGCTGTCGGGCGGGGCACAGGTCTCGTCGCTGGATGCCAACCGCTACCTCATCGTGATTGCGTACCTCTTTGGATTGGCCATTGGGGTGCACCTGCTCAACCTGCTGACGTTCTTCTTCGTCGCGCTCATTGTCTTCTTTACCGAGTTCGACCAATCGTCGTGGAGCACTGCGCAGCGCTGGAAAGGCATTGTGCTAACAGGCGTCCTTTCCGCGGGGCTGTTCTTCTTGGTGTATCCGGGTATCATCTTGGGCTTGCCGGGCCTTTTGGGGAGCACGGGGGCGCCCTTTCTCACGATCGCCGTGATCGCGGCCGTGGTGGGGTACGGCGTCTATTACACCCATAAGCAGAAAATGGCGCTCGGGAATCTTGCCTTCATGGCGCTTACGGTCATTCTGATTGGGTATTCCTCGTACGCTCTCATCTTCATCCGCAGCCAAACGGAGCCCAACATTGACCTGAACGACCCCGACACCGCCGCCCGCTTTGTGTCGTACCTCGAGCGCGAGCAGTACGGGAGCACCCCGCTGCTTCAGGGCACTACCTTCGATGACGCCACCGGCCAGGTGCCCGCGCAAGGCAACGAGACCTGGTTTCCGCGGCGCTACTCGCCGCAGCCCATGCACTGGCGGGTGTACCAACGCTACGACTCGGACCTGGAGTTCTTCCTGAAGTACCAGATTGGGCACATGTACGTGCGGTACTTCCTGTGGAATTTCGCGGGCCGCGCGAGCGACAAAAAAGACGCCCCCGCAATGACCGGGCTGTCGTTTATCGATCCGGCATCGCTCACTGACGACTACCTTGGCACGCCAAGCGAGAAGTCGAGCCGCAACGTGTACTTTGCCCTGCCGCTCTTGCTTGGGTTGTTTGGGGCCTTCTACCATTTCAATGAAGACTGGCGCCGTGCCTTTGCTGTGTTCATACTGTTCTTTGTAACAGGTATCGGCATCATCATCTACTTAAACCAGACGCCGATGCAGCCGCGCGAACGCGACTACTCGTACGTGGCGAGCTTCTTTGCATTCAGCTTGTGGGTGGGGATTGGAGCGGCCGGCCTCTTGCAGATGGCCCGTGAGGCCCTCGCGCAGCAGGCCGCCACGCTCCGGCGCATAGGCCTGTGGGGTGTAGCCGCGCTTGTACTTTTCGCTGTACCGGGCTGGATGACCTACCAGAATTACGACGATCACGACCGCTCGGGCAACTACGTGGCGCACGATTACGCCTACAACATGCTGCAGAGCCTTGAGGAGGACGCCATCCTGTTTACGAATGGCGACAATGACACGTACCCCTTGTGGTACTTGCAGGAAGTGGAGGGCGTGCGTACCGATGTGCGCGTCGTGAACCTTTCGCTTCTGAATACCTCGTGGTACGTGAAGCAGCTCAAGAACGAGCCGCTCTATGCCTCCGAGCCGCTGCCCATTTCGATGACGAATCAGCAGATTGAGCAGCTGCGGCCGCAGGCGTTTCAGCCGCGTACGATGAGACTGCCGGTGCCGGGCGGCTCCTTTGCGAAGGCGACGCTCCGCGCCTACACCTCCGACTCGATGCGCGTGCAGCGGCCCATGCAATGGACGCTGAAGGGCCGGCCGCTCGATCAGCAGTACAACATGCTGCGCGCGGCCGACGTGGCGGCCTACAACATCCTGCGGACCAACGCGGCCAACGGGTGGAAGCGGCCCATCTACTTTGCCGTCACCGTAAGTCCAAGCGGCCAGCTCGACCTGCAAAACTACTTCCACCTAGAGGGGCAAGCGTACCGCGTGATGCCCATCAAACACAGCCAGCGGCTGGGGCGTGTGGTGCCAGGGGTTACCGAGCAGGCCATGGAAGGCTTCCGCTTTACCAACCTGCGCGACTCGACGGTGTACTTCAATGAGAACGCTCGCCGCCTGCTTGACGGCTACCGGTTGTACGTGAGCCAGGCCACCGAGCGACTCGCGGCCAAAGGCTACGCCACCCGTGCCGACTCGCTCTTATCCGATTTTGTGTACGAGATGCCATTCGGCACGGTGGCCGCGTCCATGCAAACGTATCTGCTTACGGCGCGCGCCTTCGAGTCGGTGCAGAACTACCAGATGATGGCCCAGGTGATGCAGCAGGCCGAGCCTGTCGTCTTCTACGAGCTTCGCAACGCCAACGACCGTCGGAGCTTCAGCTATGCCCTGCAATACGCGAGCATGGTGCGCCTTGCGTACCAGAGCGCGGGGAAGCAAGACGCCCTGCAGCGCTTCGATAAGCGCCTGAACGCGCTGCTAGCCGAGGCCCCTTACCGCGTACCGCCCGAGGTGCGTCAGGCGTACGGGCTGTCAACGGGCGACAGCAGCATGGCCGCGCCGTTTGGCGGCCCGCCGCCCGCCGGTGGATCAGGCGCTGCGGCCCCGCTGCCGCCTGCACCACAGCAATAGTGCGGCCCCGGGCGTATCCATCCCACAAAGCGCGCTGACCGCTTCAAACGGCCAGCGCGCTTTGGTATGGCATTTCCGGTGGACGGGCGCAACCGTTGGCTAGCCCACAGACGAGTGGTCGCCGATATTCACGCGTCCGGTGGTGTTCTTGGCCGTGGCATGGCGCCCCACGATGGAGTCATGCAGCACGGCGTTTTCAACACGCCCTTTCCGGAAGACGATGCTGTCCTGCACGATGCTGTCTTTGATGGTGGCACCTGCCTCCACAGAAACGTTGGGCCCCACAACGGCGCCATCGATGGTTGCGCCCGGCCCGATGTATACCGGGTCGTGGATGATGCTATTGTGCACCGTGCCCTGGTGCAGGTCGTCGGTCTCACGCTCTAGGATGCGCCCGGTGGTTTCAAGCAGCGCCGGGATCGTGCCGCAATCCATCCAGGCATCGACCGAAGCCGTGTGAAAGACCTTCCCGTCTTGCAGCAGGCGGTCGAAGGCATCGGTGAGTTGGAACTCGTCGCCTTTGCCGCGCACGTCGTGGTCGATAAGGTATTGAATTTCGCGCTGCAGGCCCGACAGGTCGTTCACGTAGTAGATGCCAATGATGGCTTCGTTGGAGATGGGCTCGTCGGGCTTCTCCACGAGGCGAACCACTTCTTCGCCCTCGCGCACGGCCACACCAAACCGGCTGGGGTCCTCCACGTGCTTCACCCACACCACCACGTCGGCCGCGCCGAGCGACACGTCGTCGGTAATGCCAAAGAGGGTGTCGGCAAACACCACGATGCCCTCGCCGCTCAGGTGGTCGCCTGCGCAGCCCACCGCGTGGGCCGTACCTAGGGCCTCCTTCTGAACAGCAAAATGGGCGGACATGTCGCGGGCCTCGCAAATCTGCGTGAGCTGGTCGCGGATCTCTTGGCCAAAGTCGGGGCCAAGGACGAACACGCCCTCGTCGGGCGGACTGGGCAGCACCTCGGCAAATGTATCCACGATGCGCTCAACGATGGAGCGCCCCTTGACCTTGAGAAGCGGTTTGGGCGTCACGTGCGAGTGTGGGCGCACGCGCGTGCCGCGGCCCGCCATGGGAACGATAAGCTTCATAAATGTCGGAACAGGATAAAAACAAGTAGACGGATGCTCTCGATAGAATAGGGCACAAACCGGGCGATTGTCAATCCCGAGCCGATCTGTCGCCAATGGACGGACAAGGTGGCAGGTCGTCCACAAAAGTAAACACCTGAGAGCGTGAACCGCACACCAAATCTCCACATGCAACCCGTTCGGCGCTTGGCACGTGCATTGTTCAGGATACAGGTAGAGTCTCGCATTCCTTCCTTTCGCGCACAGACCTTTATGGAAACGCTTCGTGTTAGACGATTTTCGGTTACGGCCCTTCTGGCGCTCGGATTGCTCCTGAGCGGATGCAAGAGTTTGAGCAACACCGAAAAAGGAGCGATCATTGGATCGGGCGGAGGAGCCGCTGCAGGTGCAGCTATTGGCAAAGCCACCGGCGACAACGCAGCCGAGGGTGCTATCATTGGGGCCATTGTGGGCGGCGCTGCAGGCGCTATCATTGGCAATCGAATGGATAGGAAGGCCGAAGAGCTTGATCAGAAGCTTGCAGATGCCAAAGTAGAGCGCGTTGGCGAAGGCATTAAGGTAACCTTTGATAGCGGTATTCTGTTCGACCTGAACTCGGCCGCCCTGCGCCCCGAAGCCCGCGAGAACCTGCGGAAGTTGCAGCAGAGCCTGAGCGATTTCCCCGAGACCGAGCTGCTGGTGGTGGGCCATACCGACGCCACCGGCCCGGCATCGTACAACCAAACG
Organism: Salisaeta longa DSM 21114; assembly: GCF_000419585.1. Lineage (NCBI taxonomy): Bacteria > Pseudomonadati > Rhodothermota > Rhodothermia > Rhodothermales > Salisaetaceae > Salisaeta > Salisaeta longa. Next base: position 1,057,756 of record NZ_ATTH01000001.1, on the reverse strand, counting down.
CTCTCGGAGCGCCGCGCGCAGTCCGCAGCCGAGTATTTGATGTCGCTGGGCATCGACCCCGGCCGCATCAACACCATGGGCAAGGGCGAGAGCCAGCCTGTGGCAACGAACGAGACCGCAGCGGGGCGCCAGCAGAACCGGCGCGTCGAGATTGCGATTTATGCGAGCGAGGAATATAGAGAAGAGGTGAAGCAGCGTGTAAGCAACTAGCCCCTGTCGTTGCAAACGAAACATGAAACGGCGCAAGGGGCTATGTGGTGCAGGAAACATTCCCGCAACACTCCATGCGCCGGTCACGGCACCAACCCATAAGTCTGTACCCAAACTGATGAATAATCAAACCATGCAGCATCGTACGACGGCCTCTTGGGGCCACGTTCTTCTTGCCAGCGTCTTCTTTCTGTTTGCCGCAAGCGTACCGGCGTTCGGGCAAGGCAGCTCGGCCAACAGCAGCCAGCTGAAGCAAAACCTGAAGGCGGCCTACGCGGAGGGGGCCAAACTGGCGAACCAAGGTAATTTTGAACAGGCGGTCCCTAAGTTTGAGCAGGCCCTCGAAATTGCGCGGCAGCTCGACCTGGGCGCTGGCATCCAGAATAAGATCCAGGGCTACTTGGTCACGTCGCTGAAGAACGTGGGCAACAGCGCCATCCAGGCAAAGAATTATGCGAAGGCCTTGGGCGCGTTCAAGCAGGGGGCTTCGTACGAGACGCAGGACGCCTACATGCACTACGGCAAAGGCCTTGCGCTTGTCAATATGGACAGCACACAGGCGGCGATGCAGGCCCTCTCGAAAGCCGTAGAGGTGGGCGAGCAAACCGGCAATCAGCGGGTGGCCGGCCTGGCGCTGGATCGCATCCGTGGCGAGTTCGTCGCGCGTGCTTCGAAAGCGCTGAGCGCAGCAAACCCGACCATAGCAAACGCCGACACCGCCCTAGCGGCGCTGGATGCCATGCGCACATATGCCGATCCCAACGCACAGGCATACTTTTACCGCGCGACGGCGTACTATGTGAAGGGCCAGTACCAAGAGGCCATTGCCGCTGCTAATCAGGGACTGGAGCTGCATCAAGGCAGCCGGTCGGACGCAGCGAAGTACCACTTTGTCATCGGCGAATCGCAGCTCAAGCTGGGCAAGAAGGAGCCGGCCTGCCAGCAATTTGAACAAGCCGCCGTTGGGGATTACCGTGCCCGGGCGCAGCATTACCTGGAGAACACCTGCAAGTAGGGGCGCATCGGCTTGAAAGAACGCCGTTGGCGTGAGGGCCTGTCCTGGTTAAAACGGGGCAGGCCTTTTTGTGTGGGGGGCTGCCGGTGTATGCGCTGCATAGGCGAGTGGGCGCCGAGGCGAAGAACGATTGAGAACCCTCATCGGCACGCGTCCAGAGGAACCGCAAAGGGCCTTAACGTTACCATTTGCTACAATCTCCTGGAAGCACTTCCATACTGCCTCAGGGGTTGTGTGCGCTGCAAAGGCACCTGTAGGTGCTTGCTTCACCATGGATTGTCACGAATGAGGATTTATTATGCCGAGCAAAGGGCTAAGCAACATCAAGGGCGTCTCGAAGGCCGATCAGGAAATGATCGAGAACATTGAGACGATGATGGGGCCAGAGCCGGAAGACATGGGCCTGGTCAAAAATATGTTCTGGGGCCGCTTCCGCGAGGATCTGGCATTTCCGTACCCCCATGAAAGCGCCGAGGAGCGCGAAACGTGCGATGCGCTGCTAGAAGAATTGGAAGCGTATCTGGAGAATGAGCATCCGCGCGTTGAGATTGACCAAGAGCAGTACATCCCGGAGTGGGTCATTGAGCGCCTGTTTGAGATGGGCGTGATGGGGATGATTATCCCTGAGGAGTACGGCGGCCTGGGTCTTGGCGTTACGAGCTACAACCGCGTGCTGGAGCTCATTGGCCGGTACTGCGCCTCGACGGCCGTGATGGTGTCGGCGCATCAGTCGATTGGCTGCAAGGCGCTGGTCATGTTTGGCAACGAGGAGCAGAAGAGCGACTACCTGCACATGGTCGCCCGCGAAAAGCTCTCGGCCTTTTGCCTCTCCGAGCCCAACGTCGGCAGCGATGCCGCCGGGCAGGAGTCGTTCTCGGTTAAGACCGAAGACGGGTACTACGTGCTCAACGGCGAGAAGAAATGGTCGACCTCGGGCGCCTTGGCGGGGCTGATGACCGTGATGTGCAAGAACATGGTGCGCGACCCAGAATCTGGGGAGCTAGTGCAGAAGGGCGTGAATGCGCTCATCGTGACGCCCGACATGGACGGCGTGGAGGTCTTTGAAAACAACCGGGCCAAAACAGGCATCCGTGGCACGTGGCAGGCGCGCTTTCGCTTCAACGACGTAAAGGTGCCGGAGGAGAATCTGCTACACAAAGAAGGTGCGGGGTTGAAGGTAGCCCTCAACTGCCTGAACTACGGCCGTTGCACCCTCAGCGCCGGCGTTACGGGCGCCGCGAAGGCCGCGATGGACCAGGGCATCAAGTGGGCCCAAACGCGCTACCAGTTCAAGCGCCCGCTGGCCGACTTTGAGCTCGTACAGGAAAAGATTGCGCAGATGTCGGCGCTGACTTATGCCATGGACGCCATGCTCTACATGATGACGGGCATGCTGGACCGCGGCGACGAAGACATCATGGTGGAGACGGCCATCTGTAAGGTGTTTTGCTCCCACTACGGCTGGGAGGTCATCGATGACGTCCTGCAGGTGATGGGCGGCGAAGGCTACATGGAGGAGCTTGAGCTGGAGCGTGCGTGGCGCGATAACCGCATTCACGCCATTGTGGAGGGTTCGAACGAGGTCATGCAGTCGTTCATCTTTGCCTATGGCGGCAAGCAGCTGGCCGAGCAGATGATTAGCGTGCAGGACGCCCTCCTATGGGACACCGACGAGTCGATTGGGCAAAACCTCTCGCGCATTGCGCGGGCGGCGACCAATCCGACCGTGCTGAGCAAAGCCATCCCGCTGGGGGCGCAGCTGTTTGCCGGCCTCAAGCCCGCCCCGCCGCAGATCCGGAGCGTGCACCCCGCGCTGCAGCCGCAAGCCGACCAGCTCGCGCGGCTCATCCAGAAGCACTCGCACTACTTCAAGCTCGCGAGCAAGTGGGAACGCGAGAAGATCGTGGAGCATCAGGCGCAGCAAGCCCGTGTGGCTGACAACGCCATCTACCTCCATGCGCTGACCGCGTCGCTATCGAAGATGGACGACCAGCTGCGGAACGGCGAGTACGGCCCCGCCTTCGAGCGCGACCGTGCGGCGTTCGAGTACCTGTTCGATTGGTTCGAGAACAAGATCCATCAGAACTGCGGCGCAATGCGGCGCAACGCCGACGATGCGATGCGCACGGCGGCCGAAGCGGCACGCCGGTACAACGACACGCTGCCGGACGAAGACTTCTACATCCACGAAGGGAGTCCGCTAGGACGCGATGCTGGCAAGACGACGCCCACGGAGTTCATCAAACAGTTCCCGGGCGAGGGCACCGATCCGCGCACGCTTGACCGCGCGCCGGGCGAGACGGCCGACCTCGACGTTGAAGCGTTAGAGGAGCAAGCGGCCGGCGGCGACGGCGCCCGCGAAGAACCGAAGCCGGCTGCCGAAGACGGCGTCGCCTAAGCGCCTATTCCACAGCACATACACAACAGAAACGCCCGGCCCCTCGAAAAGAGGCCGGGCGTTTGTTGTTGGCTACGAAACGTCAGCGCATCGCCTAATAGCCAATCGCCGCGCCGTCTTTGCGCATCTCGGAGGCCCCCCAAAACGTCTGATGTACGGGGTCCCACTGGATGGCCTGGTAGCCGCCGTAGCTGCCGGTTGACACGCGCACCTCGTGGCCGCGGCTGCGCAGGTCGTCGATAATCTGAAAGGGCACGCCACTCTCCACGGTCAGCGTCCCGCCATCATCCATCGTGCCGCCGGTGGGCTGGCTGCTGCCGTAGTGCCGGTAGCGGGCCGCATCGCCGGCCTCCTGCACGTTCATCCCAAAGTCGATCATGTTGCTGATGATCTGTACATGGCCCTGCGGTTGCATGGCGCCGCCCATCACGCCAAAGCTGAGAAACGGCGCGCCGTCTTTCATGACGAAGGCGGGAATGATGGTGTGAAAGGGCCGCTTGCCCGGGGCGTACACGTTGGGATGGCCTTTCTCGAACGTAAAGAGTGCGCCGCGGTCCTGCAGCATAAAGCCCAGCCCGTCAGGCACGAGGCCACTGCCCATGCCGGCATAATTGCTTTGGATGAGCGACACCATCATGCCGGTCGAGTCGGCCACGGTCAGGTAAATCGTATCGCCCGACTGCAGACGCTGTAGCATGGCCGGATCGCCGTGTTTGGGACGCTCCATGTCGTCGGTCATGGAGATGAGCGCGCGGCGCTTGGCCGCGTACTCCTCGGAGATGAGCGCTTGCACGGGAATGTCGGCAAACGCGGGATCGGCGTAGAAGCGGGCCCGGTCCTCGAAGGCCAGCTTCTTGGCCTCCGTCATCACATGCAGGTAGTCGGCCGAGTTGTGGCCCATCGCCTGTAGATCGTAGCCCTCAAGGATTTGGAGCATCTGCAGCGCTGCAATGCCCTGTCCGTTGGGCGGCAGCTCGTACACGTCGTAGCCCCGGTAGTTGACGGACACCGGCTGCACCCAGTTGGCGGTGTGTTCTTGGAAGTCCTTCAGGCGCAAGTGGCCGCCGATGCGCTTCATGTACGCGTCGATGGTTTGAGCGATTTCGCCTTTGTAGAAGGCCGAGCGACCCTCTTCAGCGATCAGCGCGTAGGTGTCGGCGAGGTCGGGGTTGCGGAAGATCTCGCCCTGATTCGGCGCGCGCATCGTGTCGCCGTCGGCGATGAGGTAGGTCGAGCGCCAGTTATCATCAATGGATTCGGCGGAAGCAAACGCGTCGGTGTTGGCTTCCCAGTAGTACGCGATGAGCTGCGAGACGGGAAAGCCGTTGCGGGCATACCGGATGGCCGGAGCCAAATTCTCTTCCATCGAGAGGGAGCCGAAGCGCTCGTGCAGCTTGAACCAGCCGCTCACCGTTCCTGGCACGCTAACGGGCAGCGGGCCCAGCAGCGGGATGCGCTCACGATCGCCCAGTTCGTTTTTCATCTCATCGTAGCTGAGGCCCAGCGGCGACCGCCCGCTCGCGTTCAGGCCGTACAGCGAGTCGGTGGCGGGGTCATACACGATCGCAAAGAGGTCGCCGCCGATGCCCGAGCCCACAGGCTCTACGAGGCCAAGCATGGCGTTGGCAGCAATGGCCGCGTCCACGGCGCTGCCGCCCTGCTGCAAGACGTTGATGGCAACCTGCGAGGCGAGCGGTTGGCTGGTGGCGGCCATGCCGTGCTCGGCAATCACCGGACTACGAGTGGCAATTTGGCGCCCTACAATGCGGTCGCCGCCCTGTTGTGCGTGCGCGGGCATGGCGAGACAGAGGAGCACAAGGGCGCTCCACAAAGAAAAGCGTTGCATGATGGATTGGCGGTTGGTGGCGAGTACAGTACACACAAACATAACGCGGCGGCCGGTGCAAATGCACACCCGCCGCCGCGCGTTACAGCACTATCATGTGGACTGTTACAAACCGCTATCGAAGGTGTCGGTAGGCGTAAGAGCGCGTGCAAAAGCCGTGAGAAGATCGATGCACCGGTCGATGTCTTCCGTGTCCACCACCTCAACGGTGGAGTGCATGTACCGCAGCGGAACGGACACGAGCGCGCTGGGCACGCCGGCGCGTACCCGAAAGATGCTGTCGGTGTCGGTGCCGGTGCGGCGTGAGGACGGCTCATGTTGCAGCGGAATATCGGCCGCTTCGGCGGCGGCAATCAAGCGTTGCACCACCTGCGGGTGGTTGCTGGTGCCGTGCGTAACGGTAGGCCCCTCGCCCATCTTAATTTGGCCATGCTCAGTTTCGCTGATGCCGGGCGAGTCGGTCGCGTGGGTGACGTCGAAGGCCACGGCCACATCAGGCTGCAGGCGATGCGTGATCATCTTGGCGCCGTGCCCGCCAATCTCCTCTTGCACCGAGTTGGCCGCCGTCACCGTCCACGCCGCCCGCTCCTCATGCAGCCGCTTCAGCACCTGCGCAATGATGAAGCCGCCCAGCCGGTTGTCGATGGCGCGCGCGGTGATGCGCGTATCGGTAAGCATGGTGGGCGACACGTCGAACACCATGGGGTGGCCCACCCGCAGGCCGCGCGCGGCAACCGCTTCCGCCGAGTCCGCCCCGATGTCGATAAACAGCTCGTGGACCTCCGGAATTGACGTGTCGTCACGATCGCGCAGGTGGATGGCCGTATTCCCCACCACCCCGGTAACTGCGCCCTCATCGCCCAAGATGCGCACGCGCTGGCCACGCGCAATGGCCCGGTCGGAGCCGCCAATGCGGTTGACGTACAGCATGCCCTCGTCGGTGATGTGGCGCACCATAAACCCGATCTCGTCCACGTGGGCATCAAGCATCAGGTGCGGCGCCTCCGGGGCGCTGCCGTTCACCGTTGCCCACGCCGTGCCATAGGCATCCGTCTCCACCGTATCGGCATGCGGGCGCAGGTAGTCGGTCCATACGCGCTGGCCGGCGGTCTCGAAGCCGGTGGGGCTTGGGGTGTCGAGTAATGCAAAGAAAAAATCGCGAGCGGAGTCTGTCATGAATCGAAGGGGCTTGGTGAAAACCGTTGGTGCGAACGCCTGTACCCGAGGATCCGGCGAATCGTTGCAGCGCGCACGCGATGGCCGCGCAAACAGTCGTAACCTTGCTGTAAGTGTTTCCCACGGAAAAGCGCAGGTCCTTGGATCCTCGTGCGGGCTTTGTATATTAAGCATCCTACAGTGCTGCAGGATCTATACGTGTGTCGCACGCCGCTACGGCTCTTTTCCAACTGAATGCTGCTGGTATGCCGAAGACGACCAACCGAACCTACAACATGCTCATCGTGGAGGACGACCCGGACATCCTGATGGGCCTGCGCGAGTATTTTGAGATTGAAGATTACGAGGTGGAGACCGCTGCCGACGGTGAGGCGGCGCTTGAACAGATAAAGGCCATGGACGACTGCGACGTGGTGCTTTTGGACGTGATGCTGCCGAAGAAAGACGGCTTCGAGGTGCTGCGCGAGTCGCAAGAGATGGGCTTTAGCGCGCCCATCATCATGATCACGGCGCGCGGCGAGCAAGAGTCGAAGCTCAAGGGCTTTGGCTTGGGCGCCGATGATTACATCACGAAGCCGTTTAACGTGGAAGAACTCGCGGCCCGCGTGAAGGCGATCCTGCAGCGCACCATGCCGCCGTCAGAGGCCCCGATGGATGTGTACACCATTGGCGACGTGGAGATCAACTTCACCACCCACGAGGCCTTTCGCGACGACGAGGAAATCAGCTTTACGGCACTGGAGTTCGACATCTTGCGGTACCTCATCCAGCACAAGGGCCGTACGGTAACGCGTAAGCAGCTCCTGCGGGACGTGTGGGGCATCGACGAAAACATCATCACGCGCACCATCGACCGGCACATGGCGTCGGTGCGGAAAAAGATCGAACCCGATCCGTCGTCGCCCACGTACATCGAAACCGTATACGGCATCGGCTACCGCTTCGACGATACCTGATCGCCGCGACACAGGTCCCCCAGCCGCTCCCACGCGTTGAGCGGCTGGAGGAGCGTCAAATATGGTCCTACTCGAGGAGGCGACCAATCTGTGTCTTGAGCGTGGGAAGGTCATGCTGAACCACCTCCCAAGTCATATCTAGGTTGATATTGAGGTATTCGTGTGCGATGCGGTTGCGCATTCCAATCATGGCATGCGATGGAATGTGATTGTGCTGCGTCCGAAACGAATTGGAGCGTTGACGGCTGGCCTCGCCAATGGCTCTAGTCGCCGTACAGTCGCATCTTGATCATTCGTTCTGCGAAGAACGCTTCGCGTGAGGCTCCAGCGCTGTATGATTCGATCTGACTGATCGCATCGAGAATATGACGCAGGTATACGGCTTCATTCTTCATATAGCACCACGCGGTCCACGCCGATGTAGGGGGGCACGTGCGGGCTCCGTGCATCCTCGGTAACAAGCTCCACAGGCGGGCCGAGGTGTTTGCTGAGCGTCTGCGCTAACTCGAACCACCGCAGCCCCGGGGGAGGACGATCGTCAGGGGCCTTTAACGTGACCAGTACATCGATGTCACTGCCTGGATGATCTTGCCCACGCGCCGTCAAACCGAAAAGGGTAATGCGATTCACGTACGGCATGAGAAGCGGAACCAATTGATCGCGGATCTCACGAAATCGTTTGGGTAACGTGTCGGAGGAAGATGCAGGCATGAGTCGCGGAGGGTTGGTCCTTATCGCGGATGCGAACCGCATTATGATCCACACGGCATTGATTACCAAGTGCCATGCTGCGGCAGGGCAGGCTACCCTCATAGCATTATAGGGTGCGTGCATCTGCAGTTTGCGAATCAGCCATAAAGTGCCTTAAACAACCACGGCGACGAACATCCGCCGGGCACGGGCTTACACAATTGTACCCGCTCGTACTCTTATTCCCACCGTTTTGAAGCCTCTGTATCCTCATGGATAAATTTGTTGTTCGTGGCGGCGCTCCGCTGCACGGTCCGTTGCCGGTTGGCGGCTCAAAGAACACCGCGCTCCCGCTGATGGCCGCCGCACTGCTGGCCGATGGCACCACCACGCTCACCAATGTGCCAAATTTGCGTGACGTGCTCACGTTCTCCAATGTGCTGCGCGTGTCGGGGCCGGCGGTCACGTTTGAGCCCGAGGCGCACCGCCTAACGATTGATGCGTCGGGCGTTAACCACCCGGTGGCGCCGTACGAGCTGGTGAAAAAGATGCGGGCCTCGTTTTATATGCTGGGCGCGCTCATTGGACGCTGCGGGAAGGCCAAGGTGTCGCTGCCGGGCGGCTGTGCTTGGGGGCCGCGTCCGGTCGATCTGCACATCGAGGGTATGAAGGCGTTCGGGGCCTCCATCGACCTGGAGGAGGGGTACGTCATCGCCTCGACGCCCAACGGGCGGCTCGACGGCGGCACGTTCCGGATGGAGCCCTCTAGCGTGGGGGCGACGATCAACCTCTTGCTGGGGGCGGTAACGGCACGCGGCGGCTCGCGCATCGAGAACGCGGCGCAGGAGCCCGACGTGGTGGCGTTTGGCGAGGCGCTGCAGCACATGGGCGCGCAGATTGACGGCCTCGGGACGCGGACGATTGAGGTGCAGGGCGTTGATGCGCTGGAACCTGTCACGTTTGCCAACACGCCCGACCGCATCGAGCTGGGCACGTTCATGATCTGGGCTGCCATTGCGGGCCCGCCGGGTACGCCTGTGCGCATCCCGGGGGGCAACCACAAGCACCTGGGTGAGGCGTTCAAAACATATTTTGAGGCGACGGGCGCGGGCGTCACCTACACCGACGACCTGGTGACCGTTACGCCGCCGGAGCACCTCACGCCGGTGTCTATCGAAACGGGCACCTATCCGGGCTTCCCAACCGATTTGCAGGCGCAGTGGACGGTGCTGCTGGCCTGTGCGGACGGTACCGGCACCGTTACCGATACGGTGTACGACGATCGCTTTAAGCATATCCCCGAGCTGCAGCGCCTGGGCATCGACGCGACGGTGAATGGCAACACGGCGACGGTGCATGGCGGGGGGGCGATTAAGGGAGCCAAGGTGATGAGCACGGATCTGCGGGCCAGCGTGTCGCTCGTGATGGCCGCCTCGGTGGCCGAGGGCCGCACCGACGTGCTGCGCGTCTATCATCTGGATCGCGGATACGAGCAGCTCGAAGAAAAACTGCAAGCGGCCGGGCTGTCCATTGAACGGGCCACATACGACGAGTTTGAAACGCCCGAAACGCTGGCCGACCCTGCGTAGTTTTCCATATCCTTCGCTCCACGCGCTCATTTATCTGTTGTATGGCTGTTCAACTAAAGGTTTGTGGCATCACCCAGCTCGAAGACGCTCGGTACCTCGCGCCCCTCGGTGTGGACTACTTCGGGTTTATCCAGCACGAAGAGAGTCCGCGGTACGTAAGCCCGCGCCTGGTGCGCGACATCACCGATTGGGTGCACGGCGTGCAGTCGGTGGGCGTGTTTGTGAATGATTCAGCCGAGGCGGTGCGCGCGACAGCTGAGGCGGCGGGCTTTGACCTGGTGCAGCTGCATGGCGACGAGTCGCCCGACGTGTGCGCTGCTATCGACCGGCCCGTCATCAAGGCCATTCGCGTGCGGCACGACGCGTCTCCCGAGCAGCTCCACGCCGTGATGCGTCCGTACGAAGACGTGGTCGACTATTTTCTGCTCGATACACACAACTCAAGCGTGTGGGGCGGCACCGGCGAGTCGTTCAACTGGCGGCTGGCCCGCGAGCTCTCCGACACGTATCCGCTGTTTTTGGCCGGCGGCATCGACGCGTCGAATGTCGAGCGCGCTATGCTCACCATGCGCCCCTTTGCCATCGACCTCTCCAGCGGCCTTGAAGAGGCACCCGGCCAAAAGAGCTTTGAAAAAATCGACGCCTTCATGGAGGCCTTTCGGGCCGCAAACCACGAACTCGCCAGCGCCTAATTTCCCTTTTTGCTGTATCGACCAGTCCTATGCTACAAAAAACGACAGCGCCCAAAACGTACAACGCCCCCGACGCCGACGGCCACTTTGGGTCGTACGGCGGCGCCTTTGTCCCGGAGATTCTGCATCCCGTACTGGCCGACCTGAAGGCGGCCTACGCCACCTACAAGGACGATCCTGACTTTCAGGCGGAGTACCGCGCGTTGTTGCGCGACTACGTGGGGCGGCCCACGCCGCTCACGCTGTGCAACCGTCTCACCGAGGCCTTGGGCGGCGCTACCATCTACGCCAAGCGCGAGGACCTTTGCCACACCGGCGCGCACAAGATCAACAACACGATTGGCCAGATTCTGCTGGCCCGCCGCATGGGCAAGACCCGCATCATTGCGGAGACGGGCGCCGGGCAGCATGGCGTGGCCACGGCTACGGTGTGCGCCAAATTTGGCATGCCCTGCATCGTGTACATGGGATCGGAAGACATGGAGCGGCAGCGGCTGAACGTGGAGCGCATGCGCCTGCTGGGCGCCGAGGTGCGGCCGGCAACCAGCGGCAGCCAAACGCTCAAAGACGCGACCAATGAGGCGATCCGCGACTGGGTTTCGAACCCGGAAGATACGTTCTATATCATCGGATCGGTCGTGGGGCCGCATCCCTACCCGATGATGGTGCGCGACTTCCACCGCGTGATTGGCGAGGAGACGCGCGCGCAGCTCCAAGATGAGATCGGTCGCTCCACGCCCGACGCCGTGGTGGCTTGCGTGGGCGGCGGATCGAACGCGATGGGCATCTACTATCCCTTCATTGACGATGCCACGGTGCAGCTTGTTGGCGCCGAAGCGGCCGGCGAGGGCCTGAACGGCCGCCACGCCGCGACGCTCGCCAAAGGAACGCGCGGTGTGCTGCATGGCGCCATGAGCGTGCTTCTGCAAGACGACGCCGGGCAGGTGCAGCTCCCACACTCCATTTCCGCGGGCCTCGACTACCCGGGCATCGGCCCAGAGCATGCGTACCTTCATGAAACCGGCCGCGTGGACTACCGCCCGGTGACCGACACCGAGGCCATGGAGGGCGTGAAGCTGCTGTCGCGCACGGAGGGCATCATCCCCGCATTGGAAACGGCCCATGCCGTGTCGCTCCTGCCAGACCTGGCCCACACCCTGGGCGAAGACGGCGTCATCGTCTTCAACTGCTCGGGCCGGGGCGATAAGGACATGGAGACCATCACGCATCATCTGTAAACTGCTCACACATCCACGCTGCCGTGTCGAACCGACTTGCAACCACATTTGAAGCCCTGCGGGCCCGTAACGAGAAGGCCATGGGCCTCTTTCTGACCAACGGCTTTCCCGAGCCGTCTGCTACGGTGCCGCTGCTGCGGGCCATTGACCGGGGCGGGGCCGACTTCATTGAGCTCGGCATGCCGTTCAGCGATCCGCTTGCCGAGGGGCTGCCCATTCAACGGTCGAGTGCGCGCGCGCTGTCGCATGGCGTGACCATGGACGATGCGTTTGAGACCGCTGCTGCCTTCCGTGCAGAGAGCGAGACGCCGCTTCTGCTCATGGGTTACATCAACCCCATTTTGCGCTACGGGCCGGCCGACTTTTGCCGCCGCGCGGCTGCCGCGGGCGTCGATGGTCTCATCCTGCCCGACCTGCCGCCGGAGGAGGCGGCGCTCATTGCCGAGCCCGCTGCGGCCCAAAACCTTGACCTCGTGTTGCTCATTGCCCCTAACACCTCCGACGCGCGCATCCAGCAGATCGATGCACAGGCGACGGGCTTCGTGTATGCGGTGAGCGTTACCGGCCTCACCGGCAGCACCCTCGATGGCAACAGCGCCGTGCAGGACTATCTGCAGCGCGCCCGTCAATTGGTGACGCAGAATCCGCTCTTGGTGGGCTTTGGCATCAAAACGCATGAGGATGCCATGCAAATGGCCGCTGCAACGGACGGATTTATCGTCGGATCGGCGCTCATCAACCGGATAGCTGAGGTGTGGGACGATGACGCCCACTCCAGGGATGAGGCGCTGGATGCCGCTGCGTCGTTTGCCCATGCACTCAAGCACGGGGAAGCGGCACCGCAACGCGCGTAAAAGCCGCCCTTTTTCCACGATCGTTCCTGCCTATGTCTGCTCGCTACACGCTGGCTGCTACCGCCGCGCTCTGGATAGTTCTTCTGCTTGGAGGATGCATCGACGGGGACTATCGCCCGCGGGCTACGGGGCCGGAGGGGCAGATCACCGTGGTGATGGATAGCGCGCGGTGGAAGGGGCCCGTTGGCGAGGCCTTCCGGAAGTACGTCACGCCGTATCGCGAGACGCTGCCGCTGCCCGAACGGATGTTCACACCGTACCAGATAGACCTTAGCAGCGAGCAAACGTACGAGCGGATCACCGAGCAAAAAAACATCGTCATCATCGCGCCGCTGAGCGACTCGACCAACGAAGCCAACTTTCTGCGGCGGCGGCTGTCGGAGGACGTACGGCAAGCGGTGATGAACGGCCAGACGGTGGTGGTGCCCAAGCCCAACCTGTGGCGCCGGAGCCAGCGTGTGTATTTTATCACGGCGGCTACGCAAGAGGGCCTCATCAACGCGCTGCAAAACAACGGGAAACAAATCCGGCAGACGTTTCGGCAGATTACGCTCGAACGGATGCAAAACGAAATGTTTGAGCGGGCCCGTCAGTACGACATTGAAGACTCGCTCATGCAAAAGCACGGGTTTGCGGTACACGTGCAGCATGACTACGTCATTGCCGTGGACACGATGACCGACTCTACGGGCTTCATTTGGCTACGCCGCTTGCTCACGGAGACGCGCCGCGACCTGCTGCTGTACTACAAGGAAAACGCCGATCCGAGTGTGCTCTCGCCGCAGTGGGTGTACGACACGCGCGACTCGCTCACCCGAAAATACATGCGCGGCAGTGTCCGGGGCTTTGTGAAGATCGACTACCGCCGCCCGCTCGAAACCGACCAAACCAGCTTCCTCGGCCGCTATGCCTACCTCACGGAGGGCCTGTGGCACATGGTGGCGCCCATGCCCGAAACCGGCGAACTGATGCCGGTAGGGGGCGGTGGGCCGTTCGTAAACTACACGTTTTACGACCAAGCCACCGACCGCATCTACATGATCGACGGATCCGTCTTTGCGCCGAAGTACGACAAGCTGCGGTTCATTCGCCAGATGGAAGTGATTGCGCAGACCTTTCGGACCAAGGCTGAAGTGAGTGATGCACCGGCCACGGCTGCGCAATGAGAACACTCCTTGGCGCGCTCCTTCTTGGCGTGTTGATTGGACCGTGGAGCGGCTGCCAGCCGTCGCGGCCACAGCCTCGCGTGCCGGATAGCACCATGGTGCACGTGCTCACGGCGTTGCATCTGGCGGCCGTGGCTCCGGCCGATAGCGTGTCGTACGAGGCCCGGCGCGCCGCGGTGCTCCAGCGCCACAACCTCACCGAGGCGGCTTTTCAGCGAGCGGTTGCTGCATACACCGCGCATCCCGATTCGCTCAACAACGTGTATAACGCCGTCATCGACTCGCTCGTCTCCGTACAGCAGCGCATTGCCGAGACCCAACGGTTGATGCTTACGCCGGAGGCCAACGCACCGGCGGCTCCGTAGGCCCGCGAGGAACTGTCGCGATGCTGTTTTACGCGTCGTTGGGCGTTGGGGCCGATGGCATCTCCTCTGTCCACGCCCAGTCCTTGAGCATCTCGATGTGCTGATACGCCGTCATATCGAACTGAATGGGCGTTACGGAGACGTAGCCCGCGTCGACGGCCGCCAGGTCGGTGTCGTGCCCTTCGTCGAGGTCTACAAACGTGCCGGCGAGCCAGTAGTACATGCGGTCGAGCGGATCGCGCCGGGCCTCGAAGCTCTCCTCCCAGCGGGCGCGGGCCTGCCGGGTGATGGTGATGCCTTTGATGTCCTCCGGGGCGCGCTCTGGAATGTTGACGTTGAGGAGCATACCGGCCGGCAACGACTGTTCGAGCACCGTTTGCACGATGCGCCGGGCGTACGGCTGCGCCACCCGAAAGTCGTCGCTCGTCCACGAGCAGTACGAAAAGGCAATGGCTGGGATGCCCAGCACGGCGCCCTCGGTGGCCGCGCTCACCGTGCCGGAGTACAGCACGTTAACGGCCGTGTTGGGGCCGCTGTTGATGCCGCTGACAACGAGGGACGGCCGCCGGTCGAGCAGCTCGTGCACGGCCATCTTGATGCAGTCGGCCGGCGTGCCGCTCACGGCCCATGCACTAATCGTTCCGGACGGCACCTCAAACTCGTGCCGATGCACGCGCACCGGGTCGCGCACAGTGATGGCATGCCCCACCGCGCTCTGTTCGCTTTCGGGGGCCACGACGCATAAGTCGGCGATGCCGTCGAGGGCGGCGGCAAGGGCCTGAATGCCGGGCGCGTCGATGCCGTCGTCGTTGCAAATGAGAATGAGCGGTCGGTCGTTTGAAACAGGAGCCATGAAGGCGCTAATAGCTTTCGTCGGATGAAGGAAAGGCGCGGGTGCGCACATCGTCAATGTACGCCCCAACGGCCTCGGTGATGCGCTCGTCGAGCCGTGCGTAGCGACGTACGAAGCGCGGGTTGAAGTCGGTGGTGAGGCCAAGCGCATCGTGCGACACGAGCACCTGTCCGCTGCACCCGACGCCCGCGCCAATGCCAATGGTAGGAATAGAGAGCGCTGCGGTGACTTCTTCGGCAAGTGTCGCCGGAATTTTTTCGAGCACCAGCGCAAAGCATCCGGCCGCTTGCAAGGCCTGCGCATCTTTGCGGAGCTGTTCGGCTTCCGCCTCGGCGCGGGCGCGCACCTTGTAGGTGCCAAAGTTGTAGATGCTCTGCGGCGTGAGGCCGAGGTGCCCCATCACCGGAATGCCGGCCGATACGAGCCGCTCCACGGTATCTACGACCGGCGCGCCACCTTCCAGCTTAACCCCGTGGGCGCCGGTCTCCTTCATCACGCGAATCGCCGACTGCAAGGCTTCCTTGCTGCTGCCTTGATACGACCCAAACGGCAGGTCGACAATGACGAGGGCGCGTTCAATGGCGCGCACCACGCACTGGGCGTGGTACACCATCTGGTCGAGCGTCATGGGGAGCGTGGTTTCGTTGCCTGCCATCACATTGGAGGCCGAGTCGCCCACAAGGAGCACGTCGATGCCGGCCTGGTCGAACAGCCGGGCGGAGGTGTAATCGTACGCCGTGAGCATGGCGATGGGCACGTCCGAGGCGCGCATCTCTTGCAAGGTTTGCGTCGTGACGCGGGCAACGTTGGCGGCGTCGGGGCGGACGGTTTCGGTACTCATGGGCGGACGGGGAATAACGGCACAGAATGAACACCGGCAGTATACAAAAGACGCAATTACTTTGCAGAGCAGGCGGCGGGCGTTGCGGGCTACGAGACAACAAAAAAAGCGGGCCCCGGCGTGGGACCCGCTCTGCGCTTCCGTCAAAAGAGGCGCTACGCGTTGTTTGGGACGTCGGCGTAGGATCAGGCCTGCGTAATGCGTCGCAGCGCCCGGTCTTCGCGGCCGGCGCACCCGTTTAGTTGCCGCCCGAGGTTGGCGTATCCTCCACAGTAGGCGCGGGCGCCGTTTGGGCACCGCTTATGTCAATACCCAGCTTTTGGGCCACCGGCTCGGTGATGTCCACCACATTACTGCTCGACGGCTGAACATACAGCAGCGCCTGTGTCCGCATCACAAGGTCAATGCTGCGGCTTTGCGCTACTTCCTCAATGGCCGTCTGCAACTCTTCAAGCAGCGGTTGCATCAGCTCGCGCTGCCGCTGTTGAAACGCCTGATCGGAGGCTTGCGCTTGCTGCTGCAGATTTTGCTGCATTTGCTGCAGCTCGCGTCGCCGCTGCGCGCGGCTCGAATCGGAGAGGAGCGACTGTTGCCGCTGATACCGCTGGAACTGTTGCTGAAGCGTCTGCTGCTGTTGCTGCAACTCTTGGCGCTGTTGCATCGCAAACTCCTGGAGCTGCTGCTGTACCTGCTCCATCTCTGGCATGTTGGCCAGGATGGCTTCCTGATTGGTGTAGCCGATTTTCTGCGCCTGTGCGGGAGCATACAGCCCCGCCATCAGGAACAGAGCAGCTATCCATGGTGCGTAAAGCTTTTTCATTGTGGGTTGGGTGTCGTTCGTATCATTGTCGATCGCTACTATAGAGGCGCACGCAACGCGTGGCCGGTATCAAGCGGGCGTGCGTCCTGTTACGGACGGCGCGCGCCGCGTTGCTGCTGGTTGGGCGTTACACCCATCACCCGCAGCACCTGATCGTTCAGATTGTATTGCGGGCGTGCAAACATGAAGAGGTAGTCGCCGCTCTTGTCAAATACGTAATCGTATCCTTCGATGCGGGCGACCTCTTCTACAGCCGAGAGGATGCGCTCTTGTATGGGACGCATCAGCTCTTGCTGTCGTTGGTAAAAACGGCCGTTGGGTCCAAAGTATTGCCGCCGCTTTTCTTCTACGGCCTTGCGGGCCTGGGCAATGGCTTCGCGGCGGGCTTTTCGTTCCTCGGGCGTGTACAACAGGGCCCGCGCTTCAAACTCCGATTCCATCTCCTCAACCTTCGCGCGCTGCTTCTCTAGCTCGGCCCGCCACTCCTGCTCCAGCTGCTGCAGCTTCTGCTGCACGGTGGCATACTCGGGCAGCTGCTGCAGGATGTCCTTCGAGTTGATGTACCCGATGGTTTGCTGTGCGTACCCGGCGCGCGCGCCGCAGCACAGGGCTACGACGAACACACCAAGCCAGGCAAGGCGCCAAGGGAAACGGGCGTTGCGCATGAGTGAAGCAATCGGTCGCTGGCGAGAGCGGGCAACGAGTGGTGGCGCTAGAAGCCCTGGCCAATGGTAAACTGGAAGCCCCAGTCGCGCGCGCCGCTGTCGCCCGACTCCACCGGAACGTAGCGGTCGAAGTTGTACCCGTAGTTGAATTCGAGCATGCCCACAATGGGCAGGTACAAGCGCACGCCTACACCAGCCGAGCGGTACAGCTGGCCGGGATTGAACGTCTTGAAGCTGTTCCAGCTATTGGCGGCATCGAAGAACAGATAGGGCGCGGCTTGCAACTGCTGATTTTGCAGCGCCATGAACCGAAACTCCGTGGTGTATTTGTTCAGGATGCGGCCCCCAACAGGCGTAATTTGTCCGTTAGGCAGCGTCCGCTTCGGACCAATCGCGCGCACCGGGTAGCCCCGCATAAAGATGGGCTCGGTGCCGTACGAGTAGCCGCTGTAGTCGAACGGCGTGCCGCCTACTTCGAAGCGCTCGAAGTTGACGTCTTCACCCGTGAGCGAGCCGATGTACCCGAAGTCGCTCCCGATGCTCAAGGAGAACTTCTCGCCCATGGGGATGTGCCAGTCGGTTTTGAAGCGCCACTTGTGGTACTGAATCAAATCGCCAACCGGCGGCGCAACTTCCAGCGAGAGCTCAAACTTCGAGCCGCTGCGGGGGAAACGCGGATTGCCGATCGAGCTGCGGCTGAGCGATTGTTGCACCGTCACCGTCTGGCTTACGCCGTCCGGAACGCTCGGGAAGAGTCCGCCCCGGTTGTTGTAAAACTGATAGCCCAGCGCGGTGGAGGTCATGAACTTGTCGTCGGGCCAGTCGAGGCGCCGCGACAGGAAGAGCCGCGTGTTGATGTTTGTGAATGAGCCATCGCTGGCGGTGGTACCGAATAGGGCGCGTGTGTAGCGCGAGTACGACACCGAGCCGCCGATGGGCGTAGGTTCGCCTCGGAACCAGGGCTCGGTGAAAGAGACCGAGTAGTTTTGGTAGAAGCTGCCGTTGGTGCGGATGTTCAGCGAGAGCTTTTGCCCATCCCCCGACGGAAGCGGGCGCCACGCATCCCAGTTGAAGAGGTTTTGTGCCGAGAAATTGTTGAACTGAAAGCCCAGCTGCAGCACCACGCCAAACTGCCCCCACGTCCCCGAAAGTTGCAGCTGATCGCTGCCCGTTTCCTTCACGGCATACGTCAGGTCGACTTCTTTCTTCTTCTCGTCGATGCTGATGTTGGGGCCCTGCGTGAGCGACTTCTGGCTGAAGTACTTCAGCTGCATCAGGCGCCGGATCGATTCCTGAATGGCCGACCGGCTGAAGGTACGGCCGGGGACGGTGTACAGCTCGCGGCGCACCACGTAGTCCTTGGTTTTCGTGTTGCCGGTAATCTGGATGTCGCCAAAGGAATACACGTCGCCCTCCCGCACGGCAATGGTAATGTCGAGCGAATCGCCCTCGACCACGCGGATGGTGGGCACCGGCTGGAATTTCATGTAGCCGCGATCCATGTACAGCCCGGCGATGTCGGTGCCGCGCTTGTTGCCGTACAAGTTCTTTTCAAGCTGTACGCCATCGTACGGAGCGCCTTCTTCAAGCCCCAGGCGTTGCGTAAGGAGGCGGTCAGGAAAGATGGTGTTGCCGGTCCACTCGATGTTGCGTACGAAGTACCGGTCGCCCTCGGCCACCGTAATGCGCAGATTTACATCCTCGTTGGAGGTGTAATACACCGAATCGGACACAATGCGGGCGTCGTAGTAGCCCTTCGACCGGTAGAGGTCGATGACCTTCTGTTTGTCCTCGTCCAGCTTTTCCGGCTTAAACTTTTCGCCTTTCCAAAAGCGCCACCACCGGTTCTCGATGTTGGTCTCCATGGCATCGCGCAGGTCACCGTCATCAATGACGCTGTTGCCGCTAAAGATGATTTCGTCGACTTCAACTTTCTCACCGCGGTCGACATTGAACGTGAGCTCGATGTTGCCGTTGAGCCGCTCTTCCTGTTCCGCGGAGACCGTGGTTTTCAGGTAGCCCTTGTCCTCGTAGAACGACTTGATGATCTGCTTGGAGCGCTCCACGTCGGAGGGGCGCAGCGGCCGGCCCAGGATAAGCGGAAGCTTCTCCTTCAGGTCGTCGCGGTGGCGGTCGCGGATGCCGGTCATGCGGTACAGCGCCAGCGTCGGCTCGGGCTGCACGCTGATGATGAGCGTGATGCCCTGTGCGGTTTGCGCACCTTTGTGGATCTGGACGTCGGAAAACAGCCCGAGGTCGTAGATCGATCGTATGGCCTCGGGAATTGCGCGGCTTCCCGTAAGCTGAATCTGTTCGCCCACTTGAAGGCCACTCGTCTGCACGACAAATTCGCGTGTGCGAGCGTCTTCAATGCCTTCCACCGTAATGCTACTGATCGTGTAGGTGGGCGGAGCAGCAGAAGACACCGAGCCGGAGCCCTCCATGGGGGCTTGCGCGCTTGCAGCAAGAGGAGAAAGCACAAGCAGCAGCCCGAAAAGAACGAGGCGGTGCATACAGCGGGGACAATCAATGGGAAGAAGCATGCGACAGATCGAGGGTCGTTCGATCCTGATCATGAGCTAAACCTACGGTGTACAGGCGGGTTTCGCACCAGCACGTGCAAGATGAACGAAGAGCCGGGGCCGATTATTGTGCGGGCCTGCCTTCACGCAGGCGAGCAGGCGGGCGCGTCAACGAATATCGAAGGGGGCTAGGCCGTCGACGACTCCAGGCTGACGCGGCCGTAGCGGCGGTCACGATCCTGAAAGCTCCGCACGGCGTCGTACAGGGCCGCCCGCCGAAAGTCGGGCCAGTAGCGCTCGGTGATGTACAGCTCGGTGTACGCGCCTTGCCACAGCAGGAAATTGGACAGCCGGTACTCGCCGCCGGTGCGAATCAGAAGGTCGGGGTCGGGGAGCGCGGCGGTGGAGAGGTGCTGCTCGATGGTCGACTCGTCGATGGCATCGGGCGATAGGGTGCCGTCCTGCACGGCGCGCGCGATGGAGCGCGTGGCCTGCGTGAGGTCCCACCGGCCGCTGTACGACAGCGCCAGCGTAAGCGTCATGCGGGCATTGCCAGCCGTTGCGGCTTTGGTTTCGTCGAGCGCCTCCTGGCAGGCCGGCGGGAGCTGCGAGAGGTCGCCAATGGTGCGCAGCCGGATGTCGTTGCGCATCAGCGTCTCTTGTTCGCGCTGCACCGTATGCACGAGCAGCTCCATGAGCGCATTGACCTCGCGCTGCGGGCGTTCCCAGTTTTCGGTGCTAAAGGTGTACAAGGTGAGGTAGTCGATGCCGAGCTCGGCGGCCGCCTCGGCAATGTCGCGCACCGATTCGACACCCTCATGATGCCCCATAAAGCGGGCTTGGTCGCGCTGTTGGGCCCACCGGCCGTTGCCGTCCATGATGGCGGCCACGTGCGAGGGGAGCGGGCCGCGCTGTTGAATCTGTTGTTGCTGTTGCGCATCGTTGCGGGCGGCGTCTGCCGAGGCCCCGTTCGATTCAGGAGACGACACGGTGTCCATAGAAACTGTTGGTGCAAAACCAAGAAGCAACGGTAACAGGCACGATGGCAGGTTGCACCATCGTTAAGATGTATCCACGCAGCCCGCGGCTCATCGTTTCCTGCAGGGGGCATGGTAACTGCTGGGCTACATACGGCCACGGGGCGCCGCGTGGTGCACAGCAAGACTCACAGCCGCAGGATGTCGTTGAAGATGAGGAACGCCATGAAGCATAGCAGCAGCACCATGCCAATCTGCTGCGCCACCAGGCGCACGCGCGTCGAAGGGCGCCGCCGCGTGATGCCTTCGTAAATCAAAAACATGAGTTGGCCGCCGTCAAGCGCCGGAATCGGCAGGAGGTTCATGACGGCGAGCGTGACCGAAAGAATGGCAACTATCCGCCAGAAGGGCCCCCACCCGGCTTCTGCGGCCTGGCTCGTCACCTGCGCAATGCGCACCGGACCGCCCAAGTTTTGGCGCAGATCATCGCGGCCGGTCGCGATGCGCTTCAAGCTGGTAACGATGTTGCTGGCGTAGGCCCACGCGTCTTTCGTGCCCACCACGATAGCCTCGGTGGGGCCATACGCGACAGACTTGACGCCGTAGAGCGATTCGAGCATGGGGCGCGTGGCCGGCCCGATGCCCACAAGGTACCGACCGCTGGCTTGCTCCCGCGCGCGCAACGTGTCGGCATACAGGGTGCCGGTGGCCAGGTGCTGCACAACGGGCGCAGCCGTACTATCGGGGGGAGTCCCGTCACGTAGCGAATCGGGGCGCACCCAGGCAATGGCGAGCGGTGCGCCCTTCGAGGCTTCGATGCGTGCGGCCATGGCCTGCCAGAAGCGCACGCTGTCGCTGCCCACGCGCACGATGCGGTCGCCGGGGCGCAGCCCGATGGAGTCGGCCGGCATGCCAGATTGTACCCGCCCCACAACCGACGGCAAAAACGAGATGCCGAGCGGGCCATCCATCGGCGTTTTGTCTTGGCTGGCGCGGGTCATCACATTGGGCGGACCCACAAAGGTGCGTTGCGTATCGCCGCGCGCCACGGTGATGGTGAGGGTGTCGGCAAGCAGCGCGTCCAGGTCCGAGAGCGCGCTAAACCGCTGCGGCCGTGTTCCGTTCACCTGAAAAATGCGGTCGCCGGTGCGCAGGCCCATGTCGTAGGCAATGGAGCTGTCGGCCACATACACCGACTGGATGTTGTCCATCGGAATGTACGTGTCGCCCTCGGCCCACTTCAATCCGCCAAAGATAAAACCGGCCAGTAGCATGTTAAACGCGACGCCCGCGGTAATCACGATGATGCGCTGCCACACCGGCTTGGCCCGAAACTCCCACGGCTCGGGCGCATCGTCCATCTGCTCGGTATCGAGGCTCTCGTCAATCATGCCGCTGATTTTGACGTATCCGCCCAGCGGGGTGGCCCCAACAACGTACTCGGTTTCGCCCTTCTGAACCCCAAACAGCTTGGGCGGAAAGCCAATCGAGAAGCGCTCAACGCGCATCCCAAACCATTTGGCGGTGAGAAAGTGGCCCAGCTCGTGGATGAAGATGAGGACGCCAAGGGCAAGGATGACCCAGAGCGCGGAGGTGAGGAAATCAATCAGCCAGCTCATGCATGATCAACTACGGAGACAATAGCGCGAGCAGCCTGCAAAGACTGCCGGGGTTCAATCTTAGGCAGGCAACAGGAGTTCCTTTACGTGGCGGCGCGCAGCAGCATCGGCGGCGCGCAGGGTGTCAAGGTCGCGGGGCGTTTCGGGCGCCGCCAGGGCCTGAAGCGCCTCCTCGACGGCGCGCGGAATATCCATAAAGCCAATGGCTTCGTCCAGGAAGAGCGCGACGGCCACTTCGTTGGCGGCGTTGAGCACCGCGGGGGCCGTGCCGCCGGCCCGCAAGGCATCGTAGGCCAGGCGCAGGCACGGAAAGGCGTCGGTGTTGGGCGGCTCAAAGTCGAGGGCGGCGATGGTCGTCCAGTCGAGGCGCTCGTGGGGCGCGGGCCACCGCTCGGGGTAGCTGAGGGCGTACTGGATGGGCACCTTCATGTCGGGGACGCCCAGCTGCGCTTTCATCGAGCCATCGCTGAACGCGACCATCGAGTGGATGATGGACTGCGGGTGCACGAGTACGTCGATGGCGTCGGGCGCGAGGTCGAACAGCCAGCGGGCCTCAATCACTTCAAGCCCTTTGTTCATGAGCGTGGCCGAGTCGATGGTGATTTTAGATCCCATCGACCAGTTCGGGTGGTCGAGCGCTTCGGCCGGTGTGATGGCGCTGAACGTTTTGGGGTCGCGCGTGCGAAACGGACCGCCCGAGGCGGTGAGCACGATGCGCTCCACGGTGGCATCGTCTTCGCCGGTGAGGCACTGAAAGATGGCCGAGTGTTCGCTGTCGACCGGCAGCACGTGGGCGCCGTGCGCTCGTTGGGCCTCCGTGACGAGCGCGCCGGCAACAACCAGCGTCTCCTTGTTGGCGAGGGCCACATCCTTGCCCGCCCGCAGGGCTGCGAGCACCGGCGGGAGGCCGGCGAATCCAACCACCGCGCCCATCACCAGGTCGGCAGCATCGAGGGTGGCAACTTCCCGAAGGCCGTCAGCGCCTGCAAGCACCTCCACCGCCGTGTCGGCCAGGCGGTCGCGGAGCGTCGCGGCCTTCGAGGCATCGGCGATGGCCACGCATTGCGGCCGCACCCGGCGCGCCTGTTCAGCGAGCAGGTCGACGTTCGATCCGGCAGTGAGGCCGTGAATGACAAAGCGCTCCGGAAAAAGCGCCGCCACCTCCAGCGTTTGCGTACCCACCGATCCGGTGGAGCCGAGAATGGAAAGGCCGCGAGGGGAAGAGGCAGGCATAGAACCAAGCATGGTGGTAAACGACGCGGACACGGGTGCGGGATGCGCTGCGCCAACCGGCGGAGTGCGCGGGCCGCGTGTGAACAATGATGCGCGGGCGCCGATGGATCCCACGCGTTCCATCGAATAAAGAAATCGGGCCGCAAGCGGGACGCGTGGACTAGCGAAGCATGGCTTGTTGTCCGTTATTGCAAAAAATGCCACACAGGACGTTTTGACAAGCATGCAGAATGTGTGACCTCCGAAATGCACCGTTCCGGTGCTCTGTTTGTCTGACGCGCAACAGGCTAGTGGGAAGACATTGGCCCGGCCGGGAGCGCAAAAGGTTTCAAACAGCACCTCGTGCCCCGCAGCCCGCGCCGAGATGAAACGTCTGTGCAGGGCCCGTCGTGGAAGCAGAAACGCACCATCATCTCACAACCGGTTGGAGCTGTTGATTGTCCGAACGACACAGCGCGCCCTGCTCCTGAGCGTCTCGTTGCTCGTGCTTGTGGCTGCGCCCTTGGGCCCCTCCGCGCAGGCGCAGTCGACCGAAGGCGCCCAGACGCGCCGCCTGAACGCGGCCCGCGCGCACATGCAAGCCGGACGGTACGAGGCGGCCGTGGATGCCCTCAAGCCGCTGTACGACGCGCAGCCGTCCAACTACATCTACTACAGCAAGCTGAAGGAGGCCTACGAGCAGCTGAAGCGGTACGACGCGGCCATCGCGCTGGTGGATGCGCGCATCGACGGAGCGCCTGCGCCGCACCTGATCGCCGAAAAAGCGCGCCTCGTCTATCAGAAGGGAAATGTGGAGCGGGCCTTTGCGTTGTGGGACGAGGCCATTGCCGCCGCACCGCAATCGGCCGGTAGCTACCGGGTGGTGTACCAGTCGCTGTTGCAGGTGCGGCGCTTTCGCAAGGCTATTGACGTGGTGCAGCAGGCGCGCAAGGCGCTTGACGATTCAACGGCCTTTCGCATGCAGTTGCCTTACCTGTACGCGCTCACCGGGCAGCACGGCAAGGCGATGGAAGAGTACGTGGCGCTGCTCGCGGAGAACGAACAGCAGCTCGGGTTTGTGCGGAGCCGGCTGCAGGCGTTCGTCTCACAGGGCGAGGGCATCGACGCCAGCCTGTCGGTGCTGAAAAACGCCGTCCGCCAGATGCCGCGCAACACCGCGTACCGCGAATTGATGGCGTGGCTCTACATGAGACAGCGCCGGTACACGCCCGCGTTCGATGTGTACCGCGCCCTCGACCGCTTGCAGCAGACGCAAGGGCGCGCCTTGCTCCGGTTTGCGCAACGGGCGGTGGAGGCCGATTCGTTCGCCGTGGCCAGCAAGGCCCTCGACGCGGTGCTCGCGCGGTATGACGAGACGCCCATTCGTCCGCAGGTGCAGGCCACTTACGGACGCTTGCATGAGCGCTGGGCGCGCACCACGGGCGACTCAACCCACTTCGCCGCGGCCCGCACGGCATACGAAGCGTTTTTGCAAGAGCATCCGGCCCACGAAGCCGCGCCCCTGGTGCAGTATCGCCTCGCCCGCCTCCAAATGGACGTGTTTCGGCGGTACGACGCCGCGCAGCGACAGCTGGAAGCCTTAACGTCCACCCAGCACCCGGTGGCCGATAGCGCGCGCTTCGATCTGGGGCGCCTTGCTGTGCTCGAAGGCCGCCTGCCCGCGGCTCGTACGGCCTTTCAGCAGGTGGAAGCGTCGATGCGGTCTGGCGACCTCGCGGGCCGCGCGCGGTACGAGCTGGCGCTGCTCGACTTCTACAGCGGCGCCTTCGAGGGCGCCAGTGCGCGACTGGAAGGCATCACCGAGAGCCGGTCGGACGACGTGGCCAACGACGCCCTGCATTTGCTATCCCTCTTGCAAACGAATCAGTCGCCCGGCGACTCGCTGCACGCGGCGCTGAGTGCCTACGCCACGGCCCGCCTTCAGCTCCGGCAGCACCGGTATGCCGACGCGCACGCTACGCTCGACAGCCTGCTGGCCGCGCATGGCGCGCATCCAATCGCCGACAACGCGCGCTTCTTGCGGGCGGCGGCGTATGCGGCACAAGAGCATCCGCGCAAAGCGGTGGCCACGTATCTGGAGATCCCGCAGATGTACCGGCAGAGTCCGCTGGCGGATCAGGCCCTGCTCCTGGCGGCCCGCCTGCAGGCCGAAACGCTGCGCGACGCTTCGGCTGCCCGCGACACCCTCCTCCGGCTCCTCGCCGACTACCCGAACTCGCTACTCGCCCCTGAGGCCCGCGCGGCCCTCCAGCGGTGGGCGCGCCCCCAAAGCTAACAACGCCCGATGGTCATGAAACGCCTGCTCCTCTGCTGCATCTTGTTGGCGGTGTCCGCGGCCCTCGCACGGGGCCAGGACGTGCTCATTCCGATGGATGACGCCCAAGCCAACCACCTTAAGGCCTACGGCGTCGTGTTTCACGCCTTAGAGCGCGGCACCACCAGCGAGTGGCTGCTCAACTACCGGGGCGGCTCGTTCTTGATGCCTGCTGCGCCCGCGGTGTTGCGCGAGCTACGCACCGAAGGCATCACCTTTAAATCCCTGGCGTCGAGCGCATCCGCCCAAATCGTACGCACCGTCGAGAGTCCGGGGAGCAATATGTCGGTGGTGCGGCTGACGAAAGCGCCCAAGATTGCGGTCTACGCGCCCGATGGTACCGTGCCCTGGGACGATGCCGTGCTGCTTGCGCTTACCTACGCCAACGTGCCGCACGACCTCATCTATGACGAGGAGATTCTCAATGGAAAACTGTCGACGTACGACTGGGTGCACCTGCACCACGAGGACTTCACCGGGCAGTTCAGTAAGTTTTTGCGGTACCGAAACGAAGGCTGGTACATCAAGCAGCAGCGCCAGGCGGAAGCGTCGGCGCGCAAGTTTGGCTACCGGAAGGTGAGCGCCCTGAAGTTAGCCGTGGCGGAAAAGATCCGCTCCTACGTAGCCGGTGGCGGCTTTTTGTTTTCGATGTGCACCGGCACCGAGACCATCGACTTGGCCCTCGCGGCGCACAAAACCGACATCGTGCCCGAAGCTTACGATGGCGATCCGGTGGCGCCCAACGCCATGCAGCAGCTCGACTACAGCCACACGTTTGCGTTCAAGGGTTTTCGGCCCAATACCAACCCGTACGACACCGATCATTCCACCATCGATGTTGGTCCGCCGCCGCGCCCGCTGCGCGACCCCACGCTCGACTACTTTACGCTGTTCGACTTCAGCGCCAAGTGGGATCCGGTGCCCACGATGCTCACCCAAAATCACGTGGCGACGGTAAAGGGATTCGTGGGCCAAACCACGGCGTTTGACACGCGCTATCTCAAGGACAAAGTGGTGGTGCTGGCAAAGCCCCCAGAGCGGGCGCAGGCGCGCTACATCCACGGCACGTTGGGCAAGGGCACCTTCACGTTTTACGCGGGCCACGACCCGGAGGACTACCAGCACTTTGTGGGCGATCCGCCCACCGATCTTTCGCTGCACAAACATTCGCCCGGCTACCGGCTCATCTTGAACAATATCTTGTTTCCGGCGGCGAAGAAGCAGAAACAAAAGACCTGACGCGACCAACGCTTTGGCCTTCATGAGCCATATCGATTCATTCCGGCACGCGCTGGTCGGACACTGGGCGGGCCTTCCGGTGTATCATCCGCTGGAACCGATCCGAGGGGATTTTACGTGCGGTCCCGAGCATCTGGTGCTGGGCGGCGGCAGCGGGGAGCATCCGGCCATGGTGGTGGAGGATCCGACGAGCGCCGTTGCGCAGTTTTTAGTGTACAAGCTGGAAATGCTCCAAGACAGCCCGGTCCTCGAAAAATACCATCCGCTCAAAGGGCAGGCCGCTGCATGGCTTCCAAAGATTCGCCCCTTTAACACGCGGGCCCCGGAGGCGGTGCTTGTGTTTTACGACTGGCGCGCGGACGACCATGCCCGCTTCCGCACCCGGTGCCAATCGCCAGCGCTGGTGCACCCGTGGCAGCCTGCGGGCACGGAGTTATCATTTCTGGAATGGTTGGTCATCGGGTTTGGGGAGTTTGTGTTCTTTGCGATGCCGGACCTCGTGCCGTCGCTCATGCAGCAGCTGCCGGTGGACGCGCCGTACACCTACGTTCGCCACGTTGAGTTTTCTAACCTTGCGCTGTGGCCGCCCAATATGCCGGTGTACGCAAACGGCGGCAATGCCTTCAGCAGTCGCCGGGCCAGCAGCGCGTCATAGCTGCACGTGCGCCCTTGCTTTGCCTCCGTTATTGCAATCCAATCTAATCGCTTCTTATCATTGGCGCGTTGCCAAAAGGTTCAGCGGGCGATAAGTTACGCACGATGAGCCATGTCGCTACACCGTTTCCGGTCGTTGCACACTAGGCGGTGTACCGAGCGGATGCGCCGTACGTGGCGTCCCTCCGGGCTCATCCTCGACCGTACCCGTTCTTCCGTTTTGAAACCGCTTCCACCTTATGGCCGACCTGCACCCGTTTCGCGCTGTCCGTCCGCTGCCCGACGCCGTCGAGGAGATTGCTTCCGTCCCGTACGATGTGATTGACACGACCGAGGCCCGCGCCCTGGCCGAGGGCAAGCCCAAGAGCTTCCTGCACGTCATTCGTCCGGAGATTGACCTGCCGGAAGGAACGGATGAGCACGCCGACGCGGTGTATGCGCAGGGGGCAGCCAACCTGCAGGACCATGTAGCGAGCGATTACACCGTGCAAGAGGAGACGCCGTCGGTGTACGTGTACCGACAGGTGATGGACGGCCGCTCGCAGGTGGGCGTGTTTGCGTGTGCCGCGGTGGCCGATTATGACGCGGAGGTGATTCTGAAGCACGAACTCACGCGGCCCGCGAAAGAGGACGACCGGACCCGCCACATCGTGGAGCAGCAAGCCCACGCCGAGCCGGTGATGCTCACATTTCGCGATACGGCAGGCATCATGGATCTCATCGAGACGGTGCAAGCCACCGAGCCGCTGTACGACTTCACCGCTGCGGACGACGTGCAGCACACGGTGTGGCGCGCTGCAAACACCGAGGCTTTCGTTGATGCATTTGCCGACATTCCGCAGCTCTACATTGCCGACGGCCACCACCGCTGCAAGGCGGCGAGCCGTGCGGCCCAAGCCGTCGATTTGAGTGAGCACCCCGAGGCCCGCTTCTTTCCGGCGGTGTTCTTTCCCATGGATCAGATGCACATCATGGCGTACAACCGCGTGGTGCACCAGCTGCCTACCGATGCGGCCGCGTTCCTGGAGCAGGTGGAGGCGCGCGCCGCGGTGGAGCGCGCCGTGGACGATCCCGTTCCCAGCGAAAAGGGCACCGTGTGCTTGTACCTCGACGGCACGTGGCACCGCGTCGCCCTACCGGAGCCCGCGAGTGATCGGACCGTTGACGCGCTCGACGTGTCGCGCCTGAGTGCGGCCATCCTGGAGCCGCTGCTCGACATTACCGATCCGCGGCGCGACCAAAATATCGACTTCGTCGGCGGCATTCGCGGCACCGCGGCGCTCGAACAGCGCGTGGACAGCGGCGATGCGGCGCTTGCCATCTCCATGTACCCCACGAGCATCGAGGAGCTGCTGGCCGTGTCGGACGAAGGCGACCTGATGCCGCCCAAGTCGACCTGGTTTGAGCCGAAGCTGCGCAGCGGCCTCCTCGTCCATTTGTTTTAACCGCTGCCGCCTACGCCTTTTCTACGCACCGAAGCCCCTGGTTTTATGACTGTTCTTGTTGCGGATAACATCGCCAACGTAGGAATTGAAGCCCTGCAGGACGCGTCGCACCGAGTTGTTGAGGAACCGTCGCTTGCGGGCGACGCCCTCGTTGAGGCGCTGCGCACGCACACGCCCGACGCCCTCATCGTCCGCTCCACCAAGGTGACGCCCGAAGCGCTCGATGCGAGTCCGCCGCTCGCGCTCATTGTGCGCGCCGGAGCCGGCTACGATACCATCGACGTGCAGGGCGCCTCGGCCCGCGGCATCTTCGTGGCCAACTGCCCCGGCAAGAACTCCGTAGCCGTGGCCGAGCTCACGCTTGGACTCATTGCGGCCCTCGACCGGCGCATTCCCGACAACGTAGCCGACGCGCGCGCCGGGCACTGGAACAAGAAAGCGTATGCCCAAGCCGAAGGTCTGAAAGGCCGCACGCTCGGTATCGTTGGGCTGGGCAACATTGGGGATGCCGTGGCGCAGCGCGCAAAGGCGTTCGATCTGGACGTGATTGCGTGGAGCCGTTCGCTCACGCCCGAGGACGCTGCGGCGCAAGGCATTGGTTACCGGGCCTCGCCCGCAGCGGTAGCGGCCGACGCGTCCATCGTAACCCTCCATGTCGCATCAACGCCCGAGACGAAGCACCTCGCCGACCGGTCGTTCTTTGAAGCCCTGCCGGCGGGCGCCATCTTCATCAATACCACGCGGGCGGCGGTGGTGGATGAGGACGCCCTGGCGTGGGCGCTGGAGGCGAAGGATCTGCGCGCTGGGCTAGACGTGATGTCCGGCG
Source organism: Salisaeta longa DSM 21114 (assembly GCF_000419585.1). Classification (NCBI taxonomy): domain Bacteria; kingdom Pseudomonadati; phylum Rhodothermota; class Rhodothermia; order Rhodothermales; family Salisaetaceae; genus Salisaeta; species Salisaeta longa. Next base: position 1,027,553 of record NZ_ATTH01000001.1, on the reverse strand, counting down.
AACCGTCGCATAAAGAAGGCGCGTTCAGCCATCCCCTCGCCGATCACCCGCACGTGTACATGACGCACCACATCGGCGCATCGACGCAGCAGGCGCAAGATGCCACCGCGCTCGAAGCAGCGCGTGTCGTGAACACGTTCGAGGAAACGAGCGAGGTGCCCAACTGCGTGAACCTGGCGCACCAGACGCCGGCCGTCTACCAGATGACGGTGCGGCACAAGGACAAAGTGGGCGTGCTGGCGGGCGTCCTCGACGAGATGCGCCGTGCCGAATGGAACATTCAGGAGATGGAAAACCGCATCTTTGAGGGCGCGCAGGCCGCCGTGGCAAGCCTCCGCTTCGATGGCGCTATGGACCAAGACTGCCTCGCGCGCATCGAGGAGCGCGACGACGTCTTTGCCGTCTCGTTGGTGGAGCTGTAGCCGCGCACGGACGCTACCGTACGCGAATGCGCGGGCCCTTGGCCACGTCGTAATACTGATAGTCGCCCTGCCGCGACGAAAGGAACCAGAGCTCCAGCCGGTACGTGCCGGGTGTTTGCGGCGCGCGCAGCGTGTCGTTAAACGTGTACTTCATCGGCTTGTCGGCGCCGCCGTCATCGAAGGCATAGAACGTGGGCGCCGGGCGGCTGCCCTGGGGCTGTACGCGCACAGCCTGCATGGCGCCCGGTTGCCATCTGTACGGCAGCGGATCGGCCAGGTAAGCCGCGGCGCGCGCAAAAAATTGCGTGCCCCGGTACGACTGGCGCCCCTGGTGGACGATGCAGGCGCCCAGATGCGTGTAATCGGGGCTGAGGATGTTGGCGCGATGGCCGGGGCTGTTCATCCAGCCGCGCATGGCCTGCGCCGCGAGGGCGTCTCCGCGCAAGTCTGCACCGGAAAGGCTCCACACGTTCTCGCCAAACCCGCCGATGAGCGTGCGGTGGAAGCGCGCGCCGCGGTCGTCGGGCCGAACGCCATCGGGCGACACGTGGCCCATATAATTTCGAGCCAGCATGTCGCGGCTGTGGCGGCACGCAATCGAGTCGAGCCGTGCATCCCGGCGCAGCGGCTGCAGCCCGCGCTGGGTGCGCTGGGCGTTGGTCCGTTCAATCAGCGCCCGGCTGGCCGCGCGATCGATGGTGCCCACCGCCGGGCGGGCCCTCGGCGTCGTTGGTTGCGACGCCGAGGCGCACGCAAAAAGCAGCAGCCCGGCAACCGCCGCGAGCGTTGGCAGGCGCAGCATCGAAGAGGCGTGTGCGAAGGGCATGGGCGGCGGGGGTGGTCACGGATGGCGACGGGCCGGGCGGGTGCACTCCACCAACATCGCCCGAAAACGCGGCAGACGCAAGCGCCTGTGGCAGAGCGCGCTTCGTTGGCGGAACGGCACGATTGCGCTACAGGTTCACGTTTTATCTGATGAGTAAAGCAAACGTGTGCAGGGCGATGAGCGATCCAATGGACGATCTGGTGGCGTTGCTGCGCGACCGCCGGGTTGTCGTTCTTACCGGCGCGGGGGTAAGCACCGAGTCGGGCATCCCGGACTATCGCGGGCCGACGACGCGCCGAAAGACGCGGGCGCCGGTGCGGTATCGGGCCTTCATGAACGAGGAGGCCGCGCGGCGTCATTACTGGGCCCGTAGCGCGCTGGGCTGGCCCCGCTTTGCGGCCTTCCAGCCCAACGCCGGACACGACGCGCTGGCCGCGCTCGAACAGGCGGGCTGCGTGGAGGGCGTCATCACGCAAAACGTAGACCGGCTGCATCAGAAGGCCGGAAGCGAAGCGGTGGTTGAGCTTCACGGGGCGCTGGCCGATGTGCGCTGCATGGACTGCAACGCCCGCGAAGACCGATCGGCGTTTCAAAAGCGGCTGCTTTTGTTCAATCCGAACTGGGAAGAGCAAACCGCCGCGCTGGCGCCTGATGGCGACGCCGAACTTCCGCCCGATGTGACGGCGCACTTTCGCGTACCGGCGTGCCGCCGGTGCGGGGGCATCCTGAAGCCCGATGTCGTCTTCTTTGGCGAGTCGGTGCCCGCGGCCCGCGTGCAGGCGGCATGGGCACTCCTTGAGCGGGGCGAGGTGCTGCTGGTGGCGGGCTCCTCGCTGGCAGTGTACTCCGGCTACCGCTTCGTCCTGCGGGCGCGCGACACGAAGCGGCCCGTGGCGCTCGTCAACCTTGGCACCACCCGCGCCGATGCCCATACCACGGTGCGGGTGCAGGGCAAAACCGGAACCCTGTTGCCCGCGTTAGCCCATCGCCTGCTTCCCTCATACACCCGTCCCCATCATGCCGCGCATCCACACGCTTGATCTGCACTTCCAGGATACGCCCGAAGCCATCGCAGCCTATCTCATTCCGCACGCCGACGGCGGCCTGCTGGTGGAGACGGGCCCCGGCTCAACCACCGATGCCCTCGTTGAGGGGCTCTCCGCGCACGGCCTCACGCCCAACGACATTACCGATGTGCTGCTCACGCACATTCACCTCGACCATGGCGGCGCTGCCGGCTGGCTGGCCGCGCACGGCGCCCGCATTCACGTGCACGAAGTAGGCGCGCCGCATCTGATCCGTCCGCACAAGCTCCTGAAAAGCGCCACGCGTATTTACGGCGACGACATGGACCGGCTGTGGGGTGAGATGCGCCCTGTGCCCGAAGAACAGGTGCATGCGCTGTCTGATGGCGACACGGTGCGCGTGGGGCCGCATGCGTTTACGGCCTACAGCACGCCGGGCCACGCCTACCATCACATGGCGTATGTCATCGACGGCTGTTGCTTCTCGGGCGATGTTGGCGGGGTGCGGCTGCCGGGCGCGGCCCACGTGTCGCCGCCGTTGCCGCCGCCGGAGATCCGCCTAGACCTCTGGAAGGCGAGCATCCAGACGCTGCGCGGGCTCGATCTGGACGAAATTGCTCCGACGCACTTTGGACGGTACACCGACGTGGCGGCGCACCTCGACTCGCTGGAGGCAAGCGTGGAAGCGGCCGACGCATGGATTGAAACAGCCCTTGCCGACGATCCCGACGATGAGACGCTGGAACGGCGTGTGTCGAACTGGCTCGAAGAACGGGCGCGCGCCGATGGCGTGACCGACGCCCAGTGGGCCCGTTACGAAACGGCCAACCCAAGCTGGATGGCCGCCGCCGGCCTGCGCCGTTACGCCGCGTATGCCGCATCGCACTGATCGTGCAAGCGCATGGCGCCTTCGCAACACGAGCGTTACAGCTATGGTGTTGTCGTCAAAGGTAGCGGATGCGTCAAAGATTCAGACACATTCCCGGGCAGCCCGT